>SYLG01000078.1 GCA_005808665.1 Planctomycetia bacterium
GATCGTGGCTGGGTTGGAGTTCACCAAAACGACTTCATACCCCTCCTCTCGAAGGGCTTTGCAGGCCTGAGCTCCGCTATAATCAAATTCACACGCCTGGCCGATGACAATTGGACCCGAGCCAATGATCAGGATCTTCTTGAGGTCAGTTCTTCGAGGCATGTTCCTGGGGCGGCTTCACCGCAAAAAATGGAAAATGACGATACGAAGCGGCAGGAACCATAACTCTGCCCTTAAACCCCAGATCATCCTGGGTATTTTAGGAATCAGGCAGGAATTACCAAGGGAAAGGTTCGGGGCCCAGGTTTGGATTTTCAGTCCAAAAAGGTTTGGAATCGGGCCAAAAAGGGGAAGTCGCTGGATGAATTCCTTGTTCACCCATGGTACAGATTGTGCGCAACCTCTCCAGGTCCCAGAGTCTGCCGATTCCGCTTGATTCGAAAGGAACCCCCGGTTATGGCCCCCTTCTTCAAGGTTTTTGGGCACCGACTTCCCTAGGAGTAGGTACCTTGGCTTAAGGAGTTTGCCATGGTTCGGTGGTTCCCCCGTTGTGCAGGAATTTTGTTTTTCCTTTTCCCAATGGGATGTATGCAATTTCGGGAGAATTGGTGCATGGAGCACGGTTTTGTACCGGCCAACCAAGCCCAACAACAAACAGCCCCACCCCAGGCATATGCACCGCAAGGTTATGGCGCCCCCAACTACGCATCCGCCCAATATTGTGTTCCCGCTCCAAATTATTGTCCACCTCCTGCGGTTGGGGGCGGTGCACCTGCCACTTGGTCTCAGGGGCGTTAATTTTTCCATGGAATGGTTTAGTTAATCGAATTGGCGTTGCTCTTGGATGATAAAACGGTTGTGATGAGGGTATGGCTGATTTTTGGGATTGATCCGGAACTGATACAGTTTCCCACCCAGACGATTGCCCGGCTTTTCGTTTTTGGTCCTATTGGATAGGTGAAACCATGTTACGCACAGCACTTCTCTCTATCGGTTTTTGGGTTGGCGTTTTTATGACATCACAAGCTGCGCCCCTTCTTAGGGCTGCGGATTTGCCCGAAATCGCCAGAAAAGCAAACCGGCTTACCGGGGCCGATTCCATTTCCGGAATGGTCATTCAGCTATCCAAGGAAAAAAATGCCAAGGCAGAACTCAAGGCCACGGCGGCACTTCTCAAAGAAAAAAACTCTGGCCTGAATATCAATGCCCTCTGGGTTCTGGGGCGAGCTTCCCAGATTAGCCGACTTCCAGAGGAGGCGACTGCTTTTTACCGGGCGTACATCACCAAAGCCATTGACCTAAAAAGCCCTAACAAGGTCCTCCTGGGTTATGCCCAGCTAATCGACCTTCAGTTTGGTACCCAAAAATATGCGGATTGCGAAAAAACCTGCAAAGAATTCATTGAATTGACATTGGATGGCGAGGATGATGAGTCCGGAAGTATTGCAAGGGCCAAGGGAGCAATTCTTAGGCAACTGATCCTTGTTCAATCCCGTATGGGTCAACCGGACAAGGCGTTTGCAACACTTGAAAGACTGATGCAACAGCAGGCGGATAATCCCCTAAACCTCCAACTCAAGGCGCGTATCCTTCGGGAAAATGGCAAAGACGAAGAAGCAATAGAGGTCTACGAAGATCTGATTACCAAGATCGATGCGCGTAAGGACATAAAGCAGGAAGTTCGCGAAAGTTATTTGGCAGACCTTCGTTATGCCCTGACAGGCGTTTACATTGATGCCAAAAACCCGGATAAAGCCATTCAATTATTGAAGGACCTTGTGGCCAAATATGGTGATAACGCCACCTACAACAATGATCTTGGCTACATAATGGCCGACAACGGCAAAGATTTGGAAGCGGCGGAAAAGCTCATCCGCACAGCGCTGGAATTGGACAGGGCCCAGAGGAAAAAGTTGGGTGTTCCCCCCGAGGAAGACAAGGATAATGCAGCCTACCTGGATAGTTTGGCTTGGGTACTTTTTAAACGGGGTCAATTGGCGGAGGCTCGAAAAATCCTTGAAGAGGCTGTTAAGCAGGAAGAGGGCCAACAGGCGGAAATCTACGATCACCTTGCCGAAATCCTGATCGCCCTCAAGGAAAAAGAAAAAGCGATCGACCTTTGGAAAAAAGCCCTGGTGGGTGAAGCAATCGGCAAACGCGAGAAAGCGCGCAGGGTGGAAATTGAAAAAAAACTGAAAGCGGCGAGCCCTTCCTAAGCCAGGGTGAAAAGAGCCTAATGTTTCAGCCAAAGGGGACCTATGGGTCCCCTTTAATTTTAAACGGGGTTTGACCCATTAGTCTTCCTTTTGAATCGAAAAAATCAGGCCAATATGTCCTGGATAACCTTGCCATGGTCAATTTCAAGTCGTTTGCGTCCGGGGATTTCAAGACGCTTGCCGTCGATTCCCAACAGGTGCAAAACGGTCGCATGAATGTCGGTAACATAGTGGCCATCGCCAAGGGCATTGTAACCGAGTTCATCCGTTGCGCCATGAACGATCCCTTTCTTTAGGCCAGCCCCTGCCATCCAGATGGTAAAACCATTGGGATGGTGGTCTCGGCCGTCTTTGCCTCCACCTCGTAGCTCCAAACCTGGAGTCCGACCGAATTCGGTGCAGAATACCACCACCGTATCCTCCATGAGTCCGCGTTGTTTCATATCCTTTAGAAAACCTGCTACGGGGAGGTCGATGGTTGCGGTAAGACGGGTGTGGTTGTCCTTTAATTTTTGGTGAGAGTCCCAAACCCCATAGGTGGATGGAAAAACCTGGACGAATCGGACGCCCCGCTCGACCAACCTCCGGGCGGCGAGCAATCGTTCCCCTGCCAATTTGGTTGCTGGATTATCAAGTCCATAAAGCCGGGTTGTGTTCGATGTTTCGGAGGCAAAATTCATGGCTTCGGGCACAGAGGTTTGCATCCGGTAGGCAAGTTCATACGAATGAATACGGGCCAAAAGATCCTTGTCATCAGGGTATTCCAGGGCCGAAAGTGCGTTCAACTTGTGAATGAGTTGGTACTCGCGAATCTGTTGAGCCTGGGATTGGGAGGCAATTTTCTGGCCAAAGGGGAGGGGATTTAATGGGTCGATTGCCAGTGGCACTCCTGCATGTTGGGGCCCAAGGTAGTAAGAGTCGATGGATTGTCGGGTGTCAGAGCGTGTAGGGCCACCAAGAACGGCAAATTTGGGTAGGTTTGAGTTCATCGTAGCAAGACCGTAATGGGCCCAAGCTCCAATGCTGGGTTGCTGTTCATCGAGTCGATGCCTGCCGGTGTGGATTTGATTCTCCGCAGCATGGTCATTGTCGGTGGTCCAGATATTCCGGATAAAGCAGATGTCATCCACATGGTGGGCAAGTTGGGGCCACCAATCGGTGATCTCGATCCCGCTTTGGCCATGCTTCTTCCATCCGATTTGCATGGGATAAATGGTGGGATAAACATCGCGGACATTTATCTCCTCGGCAGCCACGGATCGGAAGCGTTTCCTATGCAGGGGAGAATTCACGGGATTATCGAAGGGTGTTTTGTCAAAGGTTTTTCCGGCGTATTTGTTGAGTGCGGGTTTGGGGTCGAAAGTTTCCAGGTGGCTGTATCCGCCTGACAGGAATATCCATACGACCGAGCGGGCCCGGGCGGGGGATTGTACCAAACCCTTTGAAACTATTCTGTCCCGACCAAAGCCGTCCTTGGCCAGCATGGCGCCAAGGGCCATGCCTGTGAACCCAAGGCCCATATCCACAAGGAATGTTCTTCGGGATGAATGGATGTATTGGAATGGTTCCATGGGGTTACCTGATGGATTGGAAATCGTTATGGTTGAAAAGGGCTCGGATCAGGCCGGGCCGGGCAATGTCCTTGGGTTGTCCCTCGAGATAGGCAAGGCATTCTCCCAGTTCCGAAGGGGTAGGCGGCCGCGACAATATCCGTGAATATGCCAACTCTATGAAAGCCGAATCGGGAGAAGCGGCGGGCAGCTGGGACTGAAGACTTACGGTTACAAAACCACTTAATTGGTGGACAAATTCACTATTGGTAAGTGCCAAGGCCTGTTGGGGGACTATGGTTTGGGACCTGCGATAGCAATCGAGAGGGTCTGGTCCGTCAAAAATGTCTCCAAGCACCCCTTTGCCGCCGTCCTCGGGAAAACTGCTGTAGTAAATGCTTCTGCGAAAGGTCTTGAGGGCCAAACTGTTTTCAAGTTCCCTTCCTCCCATCCGGGAATCAAGTTTCAAAGCACAGGAAAGCAGGCTGTCCCGAAGAACCTCAGCTTCCATGCGGCCAATGTTTCTTCGGGAAAAATGGATATTTTCCGGGTCGGTTGAAGGATTGGATGGGGTTGATTTTTGCTTGTAGGCCTTGCTTGTCACCATCAGGCGATGCATGCGCTTCATATCCCAACCTGATTGCATGAACTCAACCGCAAGCCAATCGAGCAATTCCGGGTGGGCTGGGGCTTTTCCATTGAGGCCAAAATCCGTCACCGTGGCCACCAAAGGAGCATGAAAATGCCAGCTCCAAATGTGGTTGACGGCAACCCTTGCGGTTAATGGGTTCTCTTTACTGGTGATCCACTCGGCCAGGGCTTTTCTTCTTCCAGTACTTTTAGAGGGATATACCGGCCCAATAGGTGAATACTTCAACGGAATTGAGCCATTTTTTAGGATTCCTTCGGTTTTTTGAATCCGCAAACGGGCATCCGAGATTTGTTTGGCCGCAGCCAGGGTGGGCACTTTTCTTTTGTCTGTTTCCAATTGGCCAGCTTCGGTAAAGGCAACCTCTGCGGACTCCAAATCGGCCTTGGCTAAAGCCAGCATTGCCTGCCCTTCCCGTTTTGCCGCCGTCTGTGTTAATTCCGGGAGGTTTGGAGGCTGGGGTCTGGCCCATGTTGCGGTTTCAGCGGCTAATCGGGCTTCGATATCCACAAGTGCTGCCTGTGCGGATTGCAGTTTCCTTTGCGATGCACTCACTCGGCTTTGAGGCAATTCCACTACTTTCCTGGCCCATGCCAAGGTCTCGTTTGCTTGGTTGAGAGCCGTGCTTAAGGAGGTTGAGGAGGTAAATACGGAACCGGGTGGAATATGGTAGGACGAGGTTTCCCAACCATCCACTCCGACAACTTCCTGTTGGTCCTGGTGGAGGGGTATTTCAAAGTCAAAGCGGACCGAGTTTTTCGGCTTGGCACTTTCCTTGACGGGTGGTATGAGGCGAATGTCATCAATGACAACCGTGGTGTCCGCATGGGCATCAATGAAGATCGGTTTATTCGGGTTTCCCACCGGGTTCCAGCCATTCAAGGCAACTGCCACGCCATCAACCAATTTCTTGCCATCCTTCAGGGATCGCACTTGCAACAAACAATCATCTGTTTTTAACCGCATAATGATCGAAACTTCGAAACGGTTTTCCCCTTTGGTGGGGCCATAGCGGCCGACTTCAAAGACATCAAACGATTTTGGCTTGTAAGAGGTGATCTGCCCCTTTTCGAAACCAACATAGGTGGCGGTAAGCCCCTTTGTCGAGTCCCTGGCGAGTTGGAAGTTGAACCTGGAATCGTCAAGAATGTGCATTTTGAAGCTTAAAGTCGAACCATCCAAAAGAGTCGCAAGGGATTTCAGGCTGTTTTGAACGACTGCTCTACCTGTCCTGCCGGATAGTAGGAGCGATTGTTTTCCCTCAAGACCACTGTTTGGTGCCGATAGGGAAGCATGCGCTTTTTCCTTGGCAAATGCCAACTCGGCTTTGGCAAGTTTGTCAAGTTCTGCGGGTTTGGGAGGCTTCAAAGATGCCTTCATTTTTTCGAATTCAAGTTGGGCCATTGCAATGGCAGCCTGGGCTTCCTTCAGGAGATGGTCGCGCATCCGGGGTTGAAGGGTGGGATTGACCGCCTCTGATGGCAGCTCCACAACCTTGATGGTGGGGGAATTTTGGGAAAACAACAGAGGAATGTGGGGTGAAATGGATCCCCGACTTTTGACCCGGTTTCTTTCATCGCCACCCGTGTAGTACCAGGTTGGTGCGTCCGGGAACTTGTCGAACACGCTTACCCTGCCCAAGGGTTGGACCTTTCTCAGGACGCTGTAATCGTAGTCCTGAAAGGGTCCTGGATCCCCCTCACCTACAACCCGGTCCTGACGAAGGTAGATCGGTTCAAAAAAGGCGCGAAAAGCGAAATAATCCTCCTGCCTGATCGGGTCATATTTGTGGTCATGGCAATGGGCACAGTTGAGGGTCAATCCCAGAAAAGCCTTCCCTGTATGTTCGACAATATTGCGCATCCAATCGTTGGGGTTCAAGGCATACCAATTGCGAACCAGAAATCCTGTGGCGACGGCGGCTCGTTCATCGCCGGGGACGATTTCATCCGCAGCCAGCATTTCGGCCACCATCTGGTCGTACCCAAAATTACTGTTGAGGGAATTGACGATCCAATCGCGCCAGCGCCAAATTTGGGGGGCACTGTTCCAAACATCAGGGACATGCCTTCTACCATACCAGTCTGCGTATCGCCAAATGTCCATCCAATGCCTGGCAAACCGTTCACCATGCCTTGGATCCATCAGTAATTTGTCGACCAATAGGTCATAGGCATCCGTCCTGGTATCGGAAAGATAAAGGGCCAAATCTTGCTGGCTTGGAGGAACCCCCAACAAGTCGAGGTATAGTCTTCGTACCAAAGTGAACCGATCCGCTTCACCCGAGAGTTTCAGGCCTTGGGATTGCAAACCCTTTTCGAGGAAATGATCGATGGGATTCCTTGAATTATTGCCAAGCGGAGCCTTCCGGGGTTTTTGAAAGGCCCAATGGTTTTTGGGGTCTTCAGGAACGATTTCCCGGGAAGGCATATTAGCGCCCTGGGATATCCATTTTTTGATGGTTTTGATCTGGTCATCGTTGAGTGGAGATCCCTCGTTTGTTGGCGGCATTTTAAGCAAATGAAACCCTTGAATAGCCTGAAGGATCAAGGAAGATTCTGGCTGATTTACGGTGATGGCAGGGCCACCCCGCCCCCCCGTTAGAATGAATTGGGATGCATCCAGACGCAATTTTCCTTTTTGGGCAAGGGCACCGTGGCATGAAACACATCGGGCAGTCAAAAGGGGCTTGATGGTGGTAAGGTAACTTACGGGAGGATCATTGGGGTCATTGGCCCCGTTTGCATAAAACGAAAAAAGCATGAGCCCAAGGAATCCGAAACATTGGTGAAGTCCGATGGAGGTGCAAATTAGGGTTTGCATGGTTTAAGCCAGGGTAGGGTGCCCGAATTTGAGCACAAATATTCCGGTCGAAAAAAGGGGTGCAAATAACAAGCGGAGAAACAAAGGCATCGGCTAAATTGGGCAATTCCCCAGAATCTGCCTTTGCTTCGAATCTTAACCGAATCCAAATCAAATGGCAAGTGTGGCTATAAAGGGGAAGACTGCTCCCCCTGGTCCGCAGCAGGAGGAGCAAATGAGGGGTTCAATAGGTGGTTGGACTAACCTGCATTGGAACCGGCAGCAATGAAATCCTCTGCCTTTCTGGCCACCGCGAGGGGCACAATTTTCCGCAACCTCCGACCGCGTCGAAACTCGGCCCAGTTTTTCAAAATAGATTCGGCACTTCGGCTGCCCGTTTTGGCATGGTATTGAATGATCATGGGGTGTAACCACTCGTAATCGACATAAGTGCAATCGACCACAGTAACACTTCGGGTGTGAAGCTTTGCGGACACCGTGTTTTTGGGGTCATAGACAAATAATTCACCGCCCGTCATTCCTGAGCCGATTTCGTTTTCCAAGGGCCCAAGAATAACCACACGACCCCGGGTTTGGTATTCACAGGCATATTTGCCGGCGGCTTCGGCAACTATGGTGGCACCGGAGTTTCGAATGCCAAGGCGATGGCCTGCGCAACCCCCGATAAAGATTTGCCCACCGGTTGCCCCATAACCTACATTATTTCCAACCACGCTTAGGATCTCCTCCCCAAGGTTGCTGTTGGAATAATCCAAGGTAACCGTTACCGTCCCCCCGGAAATTCCCTTGGCCACCCCATCCTGGGCAAAGCCCTTGAGGTCCAGTTCGAGAGAATTAATGCACCAAGCACCAAAACTTTGTCCAGCTTCACCCTCAAACCGGACCTTTAGTCGGCGAGAATGGGGCATTCCTTCACGGCCATAAAGTTGGGCAATAAGTCCCGCTGCCGTTGCACCCACCGAACGGTCGGAATTCCTGATTTTGAAAACCAAATCCGCATTGTTGGCGGTTTCGATGGCGTCCCTGCCTGCATGGATAATCCGTTCATTGAGTGTCATGCCCTCTGTGCCCGACCTACAAACACCAATCTGGGCATCGGGAAAATGGCCCTCCAGTCGGGATAGTGCCATGTCGGGTGCAATAAAGCGATGGATGTCTACCAAGTCAGCCCTGCCTGGCAAATTGTGACGGCGAATCAATAATTCGCTTCGGCCACATAATTCGCTAATGTGCCTCGCTCCCAGTTTGGCAAGGAGACATCGGACCTCACTCGCCAACCCAAGGAGGTAGGCTTTGGTGTGTTCGGGATCCCCCTTGTATTCACCTTGGGTGCCCGTTATCCCTGTTGGGCAATTGGGAATGTGGCAGCTTTTGCAAACGATGCAGCCAACCGAGACCATTAAGCCCTGACCCAGTGAGAATTCCTGGGCACCCAACAGTGCGTACTTGATGACATCGACGCCGTTTTTGATCCCCCCCCCCACCCGAAGGGTCACCCTTCGGCGAAGTCCGTTTACCACAAGGGCCTGGTGGGCCTCGGAAAGACCCATTTCGCTTGGAAGACCACAGTGCTCCTTGGAGGAAACCATTGCGGCACCTGTTCCGCCCCCAATACCATCAATTTCAATGATGTCGGCCCCGGCCTTTGCCACGCCAACAGCAATGGTCCCGATGTTGTCAACCGCCACCAATTTGACGGAAACCGGAACGCCCGGTTTGACGGCCTTGAGGTCATATATAAGCTGTGCAAGGTCTTCAATAGAGTAGATGTCGTGATGGGGAGGTGGGCTGATCAGGTCATTTCCCGGCTTCCCAAACCGGATTTCGGCAATCTCGCTGGTTACTTTTTTACCCATGAGTTGCCCGCCTTCGCCGGGCTTTGCTCCCTGGGCCATTTTTATCTGAATTTCTTCACCGTTGATTAGATACTCGGCATCCACGCCGAAACGACCTGAGGCCACCTGGCGAATCCGGCTTCTTAGCCGACTTTTGTTGACATCCCCGTTAAGGGTCAACCCGGTGAGGTTTTGTTGGCGCTCAGCCCGGATGGTTTTCCAGATTTCATGTTCGGACTTTGGGGGCACATCATTGCGATAGCGTGCCTCACCTCCTTCACCTGAATTGCTTTTGCCACCCAGGTCATTCAGGGCAGCCGCAATGTCCTGGTGGGAGGCACGGGTAAGGGCTCCATGGCTCATGGCCGCCCCCCGAAGGTGGTTACGAATCAGGTCAAGTCCATCCTGAACCAGTTCTATCGGGAGGGGATTCTCCGCTTCGGCAAGATGGAACAGATCCCTAAGGCATGTGGGCGTACGATCACTGATCATCCTGGAAAAGTCGATATATTCAGTAGTGATCGGATTCGGCATGGCTTGGGCGGCAAGGTAGGCGGCTTCCCCCCCCTCATTGGAAAGGGCTTCTGGCGGCTTGGTACTCACCACATTACTCAAAGGCAGGTTTGCCGCTCCGCCCGCCATGGATGCTTTTCGAAGGGCCATGCGAACTTTTGCGTTGAAAGCATGGTAGTCGCGGTTTCGACCCAATACCTGCATATTTTCGGTGCGGGTGAGGCGGTAATTGGCATCCTCCACAAGTTCTTTAAGCCCGATTCCGCCAATTCGTGAAGGAAGGTCTCCCAGGAAGTCCATCAACTCCTTGCCAAAACCAACCGCTTCGAAAAGGAGGGCTCCACGGTACCCCTCCGCGGTAGTGATTCCCATTTTGGAAATGATCTTTTTGAAGGTGTCTTCCAGCGCGGCAAAAAGGTTTTCAAGGCACTCCCTTGCGGATAGAGTCCATTCCTGTTTGGTATCACCATCCTTGAAGGTTAACCCGTTCCTGATTAGCCTGAGCATGAGGTAAGGGTGAACCGCATCGGCCCCAAATCCGACCAGACAGGCTATATCGTGGCCTTCCTGAACATCTCCTGCCTGGATTACCAGGGAACAACGACCCCTTAGTCCCTGCTTGGACAAATAGCTATGCACAGCTCCCAAAGCCAGAATGCTGGGGATTGGGACAAGGCCATCATCGAATGCCTCTTTGTCAGAGATGCAAAGTACATTGAAACCCTCGTGGACCGCCCTTTCGGCCTCACTTCGAAGTCTGTGAAGGCTTTCTTTGAGGGATTCGATGCCCCCTTCAATGGGGAAAACCGCAGAGAGGGATTTAAAACCAAGGATCTCTTGACGGCGGATTTCTTCCACAACCGCATCCGAAAGGACCGGGGTGGATAATTCCAATTGCTTACAAGGCAAAACTTCGCTATTGGAAACAACAAGCGGGCTTCGACCCAGGTAGCTGACAAGTGACATGGCTCCACCTTCCCGGTAGGGGTCGATGGGAGGATTGGTCACCTCGGCAAAGGTTTGTTGAAGGTATTTGAAAAGGGTTTGGTGCTGGAGCGAAAAAATCGTCAAAACGCGATCAAAACCCATGGAGGAGAGAGGCTCCTTTTTAAGCTTCGACATGTCTTTAACGAAAATGGCCCTTTCAAACTCCCAACCGTGGGCCTGAAGGAGGTGATCCACTGTCCATTTGCGTTTTTGCATCACATAGTGGACTTGATCCTCGATAGGGGAGGCAAAATCGAACGCCTCGGGAACCAAAATCTGGTTGCGGTTGGTTTCGTGGAGGCTGATTTTCGTTTCGGCCCTAACCTCCGCACAAATGCGCGCCATGACTTGATAGCTATCCAGTCGTTCTCCGGTGGAGGTATCAAGGAGAATCATTTGGCCTGGTTGAAGTTGGCCCGAGGCGGTTATGGTGCTTGTTTCAATGCCAAAAACCCCCGATTCTGAACCTATGTAGAGCCAACCCCGTTGGTCGGAACACCAACGGACCGGTCGCAGCCCCATTCGGTCCACTTGGCCGATTAGCATCGTTCCGTCTGTATTGATGAGCCCGGCGGGACCATCCCAGGCACAAAGGCTGCCCATGGCGCGGCGGCCCCAGGTAAAAAGGTCAACCGCCTCCTGGCCCCAAATATCGGGTTCCCCTTCCCAGGCAGGGGGAATGGTGAGGCGGATTGCCCGTTCCAAACTCCAGTTTTTTTCAAGGACCAGGTGTTCGGTCCATTCGTCAAGACTCGCGGAGTCGGACATTTTTGGGGTACAAATATTGCCGCCTGGGGGAAGGGGATCCATGCTGCGGGAATAGGCATAAACCGCGTTACGGTTGGTTTTGACAGTGTTGATTTCTCCATTATGGCAACCGTAACGAAAGGGTTGCGCAAGCGACCAATTGGGATAGGTATTGGTGGAATAGCGCCGATGAAAGATGGCAATTCCGACTTCAAAACGGGGATGGGTCAGGTCAAGGTAGAAATCCGCCAACTGATGGCTTGTGAAAAGGCCTTTGTAGGAAACCAATTTGGTGGAAAGGGACGGAACATAAATCCCGTAATTCGCAAGCCCGGCCGCTTCCCGAAGCTCAAGCCGCCTGTGGTAGAGTTCCTTTTCCGCAAGGGTCCCGTTTGGACCTACCCTGTTTGGGGAAATCCGAAGGATCAATTGATCGATGGTGGGGGCACCATCAAGGGCCTCTTTGGGAATGGCCAAGGGATTAAAAGGCACGGGCCGCCAACCCACGATTTCGGAGAATCCATTGCGGGTAAGGATTTCTTCGATCAATTGTCGCGAGCGGGCAAGGGTTTCAGGGTGCCTTGCTGAGAGAAAGAAAACACCAACGGCCAAGGTGTCTCCCTCGGTCAGGTTTAACCTTGTCCCCGCAATCCTGACGGCTTCTTCAAAGAAAAACGCTTTAGGAAATTGAACCGTCAACCCGGCTCCGTCCCCGATTTCCCCACAGATCCCACCCCGATGCTCCATGGCCTTCAGGGCCGTCAATGCTCGCTCCACCAATTCCCGACAGGGTTTTCCATCGTTTGTAGCAATCCCGCCAATCCCGCAGGCATCTTTGCCTACATTGTCCGAATAAAGGAGGTCCCGGTTATCCAAATACAATCGCCCGTCGAGCATCGAATAGTGTCCTAAAGCATTGAGCCTTGTTGCATTCCTGAATGGTTCAAACCCCGTTATTTTATTGGAAAACCATAGCTATGGCAAGGAACAAATACCCCTTCATCGGGGGTGCGATTGGCAAACCGTGTAATCGTTATTATCGAAACAATCCACCCAAAAAGGGCAATGGTCAAAACACCATGGTGGCATTATCGCCATATCCGAAAGGTATCCCCTTGGGTGGGGAAACCGTTTTCAAAAATCAGCGGTATATCTATTCCCTCGGAATGATTGGTGAGAGCTATGGGCTCAAGGACTTCCAAATCCAGGGATTCCCCTGGCCTTTGGGAGGCACGACTTTGAAACCTCAAGCCCTGGGGCAGGGCAAAGTCAAGTCGCATGGGATTTTGACCCGTATTGGTGGCAATCCAACGGATCGGGGCAGTTACCGTATCTTTCCGAGTAATGAGTATGGGCTCAGACCGGATCCTATGAGGGTTCCAGTCCACCAAATGATCGCCAGAAAGGCAAAGTGCATCGGCCGCTTTGGCAGCTGCCAATCCCCATTTTTCCCTTCTTTCAAAATCCTCCCGGTTAAAAACAAAAGCCCCACCATGTTCTGCCAAGACCCAATCCGGGGCAATATCCAGGACCTTCCTGGCAGATCGGGCGTAACCCAATGGACTGCTTCGGTTCATTCCCATCCATCCACCAGAACCGCTGAATTGGTCCTGATGGAAGAAATTGTCTGCCGTGAATAGGCACCGTTTGCCATCAATGGTAACCTCAGCGGCCATAGTATAGCGCGATTGCCCAGGGAAATCGTGGAGGCGAAAAGTATATTCCCGCCAAGTAAAGGAGCTTCCATCCGGAACGCTTTGGTCGATTTTAATGGGTCTCTTGTCAAGAAACGGTGCCCAAAACCGGTAAGGGTTTTCAAGGGGTTCTGCAATTTGGGTTGAAGTAATGATCTTTGGTTTTTGGTTTTGCCCGGTTCGGTCCATGATGGAATAGATCCCGTCAAAATGGTCATAATGGGCATGGCTACAAAGGATTACTTCAAGGGGTCCCAGTTGGAGGGATTCCCGGAGAATAGGGATTTGTTTGGCACTGTGCGGATCCCAAGGGTCCACCACCAAAAAACCTCCAGACTGCGATCGAAGGACGAAAGTGTTCCCCGTGTTCCACAGGTTTGCCGACAATCGTGACCAAGGTTTGGCACCTCCTGATTCTGCCTGTTCCCTCGATAAAAAGGCATAATTGGGTTGGTTACCCAGGCGAATTTTGGAAAAGCGTTCAAAACTTTTCAAAAATGCGGCTTCATTTACCCTTGTTTTTAAGTCCTTTAGGAGTGTAATCGGGGCAATATCGGGAATGGGTCCAAACGCAGGGACCAGTTTTTCGGGGGCAAGCGATATGGCCTTGTCAATGGATTGTGAGTGGGATTTCAAACCCGAATCGGTCCAGTGATCCCAGTCGGTAGTATAAGGGGCAAAAATTTTCCCTTCCCCCGTGGTCAATTGGGCACAAAAAAGGGTGGTTTTTAGGCTTTTTTTGTCTTCGAGAAGTACCCCGTGTTGATCGGGTGCCGGTCCAGGAAGTGGTTGGAGCTTGATCGAAAATCCGCCCCATTCGAAGGAAGGAGGTGCCAATTCTGTATCCACCCCCTGGGCCGGCATGAAATGGAGGATTCGGGAGGTGCGTACGGGAACGATGTCTTCCCAATATTTGGTTACCGCTAAAGGGTTAAGTATTTCCCCTGTGGGTTTGGCGGCCAAAACCCTGGCCCCATTTTTCTTCCATGAAGGGGCAAATTGGCTATTGTGCCGATCATGCCTGGTTAGCAGGATTTGAGTAATTCCGGGAAAGGGTATCGTAGTGTCCCGCAACCAGGCAGATTTCAGAGTTTGGAGATCACAAACAGGATCAATAAAAAGGACCTCCCTGGTTTCGCCAACGCTTTTCAGGACCAACAAACCCCGGAAACCTGCTTCCACACAGTAAAGATCCTCCCCCAAGGGGCGAATTTGACATGCCGAGGCGGATTTGGATTTGGGCGTGGCAAGACCCTGAGCTATTAACCCGAATGCTCCGGTGAGGCAAATCAGAAAGAGAACCATGCGACGGGGGCCTGAGAACTTTTTCCGCATGATGGAACCTTCTTTGGGGAGACTTTTGTCAGGGGCTTTCAGGGATTTTCCTTGCGTTTCTATCGGTGGGAGGCCTGTCCAGTGCCAAATAAGCGAATAAATCCGCCCATTCCCTGGGAGTCAATTGTTTTTCCATGCCTTCTGGCATAAGCGAATTGGCACTCGTTTTTTGTTCCTCAACCTCGGTTCGGGGGATGGTTTCAAGGATACCACCCTGAACCCTCAGGACGACTCGTTCCGGACTGTTTTCCACAAGCAATCCAGTAAAAATTTTCCCTTTGGTTGTTCCAACAGTTGTAGCGTTGTACCCGGTCCCAATAACAAGGCTTGGGTCAAATACATTGGAAACAAGCTGGTCAAAGTTGGCTCGCCCATTGGAGGTAATGTCGGGCCCGACCTCTTGGCCCTGCCCATAGATTTTGTGGCATTGTGCGCATGCTTTTTGGTAAAGGATACTCCCGGCAAGGGGATTGCCGGGAGTTTTCCTCAGGTAATCATTCATGTGCCTGACGACCTGTTCCCGTTCCGGGTTTCGTCCTTCGCGAAGGGATCCCCAAAGGGTACCCACCTGGGTGCTAATGCCCTTGTCCTTAAAGGCCAATATTTTCCTAACATTGTTTGCGTTGAGGGCGTTGGCTGGAATGTTTTTGGAGGCGATTTGCGCCAGGAGGGCCTTGGTCCATTCGGGACGCCCTGTAAGGAGGTCGACTATGCGGGCCTGGATTTCCGAAGGGGTTTTCGACCACTCCTTCAGGAGAGTGGTTGCCAATTCCTTTTGATCCAGGATAGCAAGGTCGAGAACCATTCGCCCCCTTAACTCGGCAGGTCCCAGTTTGGGGTCGTTGATCCTGTTAATAAGCAGTTCGTTGGCATGGTTGGCATCAACGCGCAACAAAGATTGGAGGGCCCTGCGACGCATGGCTTCTGAATTATTGGCATCCTCAAAGATTACCCTCGTGTTTTCAATTCCCGTGGGATCACCAAATAGGGCCAAATTGATCATTGCAATTTGGTGGATCCCCTTGCTGTGGGTGGGGCCACTGGAAAGAGTCCTGATTTCGGGAAGAAGCATGGTGCGCAATTGTTCCTTGGTTGGCCCACTTAGCTCACCTGTTTCAAGGCGAAGGGCTAAAATTTCCAGGAATTGTCTAAGGCCCCCTTCGATCCGGTTATGCAGGAGGATTTCCAACAACTTGTCAATGGCGGCAGGGTGAAACGGTTTTTCGGAAAGTAATTTATCCGAAAGCCTTGCTAAAATTTGACCCGCTCCCCGATTGGATTCTTTTGGGTTTTTCGCCAATTCAAGCCATTGGGAGGCGGCCGAGGGAAATCGGGGATGAAGGTTTTGCCAAATGACATTTGGAATAACTGGATCTTTTCCCGCCTTGGCAAGAATCTGATGCCAAATTGGCAAGGGATCCAGTCCCTGGATCTTATCGGCAGCAATGGCAACTTGTAGAAGCACATCATGTGACTCGTCCTGTGCCAATTTGTCTATGATTTTCCTGGCATGGGGGTTTAAGGCACCTTCATTTCCCAGGAACCTGACCACCCAGGATCGAATGGTGGGATCAGCATCCAAGGAAAGAATGGAAGAAAGTTCCCGGTCAAGTGGCCCGGCAGACCCAAGAGCCCAAAAGGCATGAAGCCGTTTTTTTCGGGGTGTGTTTTCGGACCGGACGATTTTGCCAAGGACATTCAACATGGTACTCCCGGTTTTTTTCCAAATCATCCGCTCGGTAAGCAGCCTTTGAGCATGATCCCTGAAAAAGACATTATCATCCCCCAAAAGTTCCACCAGTTCGATATCCGATTTTTTGGATAGGTCAAAGGGCTGGGCAGCCTGATTGCCTTCATAGACAACGCGGTAAAGTCGACCATGAAGCCGGTCAATCCCGGCAGGATCCCGGTTGGCATCCTGATAACAGTGATAACGATCATACCAATCGAGGATCCAAAGGCAGCCATCCGGTCCTGTTTTTTGAACCACGGGCATGAACCAGGCATCGTTGGCGGTCAGGAAATCGGGTTGCCCCTTTCCTTTGTAGGTGGAGCCATTTCGCTCGAGGCTATCGACATTGATGCAGCTTCCGTGAATATTGCCCATATAGAGCTTTTCCCGAAAAGCCTTTGGGTAGGCGGAGCTGTCAAACCAATTAATCCCACAATAGGCAGCCTGTTGGTGCTTGTAATTGACAATGGAGTTTAAATGCCAGGTAAACGGGGGATAAGGTCCACCTTGACGAAGGTAATAGGCCGACTCAGCCAAATGCCATAAATGGTCAATGACACAGGCGGAAACAAAAAAACTTCCGTTGGCATTGATTGCAACACCCCAGGGATTGCTGGTACCTTCGCTGAACAGTTGGAATTCACGGGTTTTGGGATGGATCCGGAACAGGGCACAAGTGAATCGGAATTCCTTGCCCTGGTGCTTTACCACAGAAGGATTGAAAACGCCGTTAAGCCCATACAGCCACCCATCCGGACCCCAGGTGAGTGAATTGGGAAGTTCATGGGTATCATCACGGCCAAATCCGGTTAATACGACCTCTTTTTTATCAGCTTTGCCGTCCCCGTCGGTGTCCTGATAAAAAAGTAGGTCGGGGCTATTGACAACCCAAACCCCACCATGCCCCACGGCAATGCCCGAAGGGATGTTCAATCCTTCGGCAAAAAGGGTGACCTTGTCCGCCTTCCCGTCTCCATCCGTATCCTCCAAAATCTTTACCCGATCCTTTCCAATACCGGGTTGACGCCTTGGGTATTCCAAACTTTCCGTAACCCAGACGCGCCCCTTTTCGTCGATCGTCATGGCTACCGGATTTACCAAATCGGGTTCGCTGGCAAAGCACTCTACCCGAAACCCGGGAGGCACCTTCATTTTGGCGATTGCTTCTTTTACAGAAAGGGCGGGGCCAGGCTTTACCGATTGCGCTCGAGGGATGAAGTCATCTTTTGCTGGCGAGGTAAGGGAAAAAAGGAACAAAATAACAGGGCAATATGCCAACTTTCGAAACGGAGTCCAAGGATCAGGAAAGGTAACCATGGAGAAATGCCTCAAGGGTGGACTCTGACAAGGGAAAAGGATGGTAGGTGGGATTTGGAAATTATCCGAGTTGTTCTTTCAAGGAGCAAGGTGTTTTCACAGGGAATTTTGCCCGGAGATTCCTAAATCAAGAGGGAATCCCTTTTCAAGTGGAGATTAATGATGAGGATTATTGTGAGCAAAACGATAATGGGCCGACTATTTTTAGGGTTGGCGGTTATGGGGTTTGGCTTAGTCACGCTTCGTGCCATCCAAAATGAGGGCAAGGGCGATTTTGCCAATCCTACTATTGACCTTGGTACGGTCGTTACCGACATTGAAAAAAGCGCAAAATTTTACACCGAGGCCATTGGGTTTAAAGAAATCCCTGGTTTTTCCGTTCCCCCAGCTTTTGCGGCCGATGCGGGATTATCCGATCCCAAACTTACCAAACCCCTTAACATACGCGTTTTTGTTTTAGGAGATGGGCCTGGGGCTACCAAGCTTAAATTGATGCAGATACCAGAGGCCAAACCTAGGCTTTCAGACAATGAAACGATTCACTCCCAAACCGGGTTCCGGTATTTAACCCTAAGTATCACGGATACCAAAAAGGCGGTTGCCCGGTTGGAAAAGGCAGGGGTTAAGTTGTTGGCAAAATCTCCAGCCGCCATTCCGGAAACCATTGCCAAAGGTATTTTCCTGACCGTTGTGAAAGACCCTGATGGCAATATTGTCGAGCTTGTTGGTCCCTGATTCATTTGTGTTGGGGATTTCGTTTTTGGGTATCAGGTTCGGGGTAGGGAAAGGGTATCCGGTTGCCCTTTCCCTGGCCTCTTAACCCACCAAGAAGGAGAATCGGTCGCAATATGCCGTGGGCCGTTTCCATTTTTCTGGATGCGAACCTCCCCACACCCACCTCTTGGTTCTATTCCGCTTTGGTTTTGGTGGTTGCCCTTTTTTTTCGATTTGATCGACTCCTTTCCCTAAGACACCTCGACCTTTTGCTCCTTTTTCTTTGGATGCCCGGATTGTTGCTCCTGCTGGAACAACGCCTCGTCGAGTCCGAAGGAATCAACCGGTGGCCTTATGCGTGGCTCCTGGGTGGAACCATTTTGGTCATTGTTAGGGCCCTTTTGGACCTTGGCCTGAACCATCGTCCGTTTCTAAAGCCAAACCTTAATGCAGGAGGGCTTTGTTTTTTTTCTGTAACGCTATTTGGGGCTTTGGTTTTGGTGGCGGTTCGCGAACCCAACAAAGCCAATGAAGGCGGGGAAGTACCGACAGAAAGAGTTAAACCACCTACTGCGCAGGTTCGGGATCGGACCGAAGAAATCCTTCAAAACCGGTTTTTGGGTTCCGAGGACCCCCCTACAATCCGGTTGGTTGTTGAAAGGGGCCTGGCCCTGGGATGCCATTTGGCAACGGCCATTGGCCTGTTCATGATAGGTTGGCGCCATTTTCATCACCCAACCTCAGGCGTTGCTTGTGCCTGTATGTATTTGCTTCTCCCCTATACTTTTATGCTGACTCCTTTCAATACTTTGAATCTGGGGCGGTGGGATTCGGCGTTTCCCATGGCTCTTTGGGTTTGGGCCATTTTTTGGATGGAAAAACCTTTTGTCTCGGGGTTTTTCATGGGCTTTGCAACCGGTACCATGATCTCGCCATTCATGGTGATCCCAACCTGGTGTGGATTCTATTGGCGCAAAGGGATGGATCGTTTTTTGGTTGCTTTTCTATTTGCGACGCTTCCATGCTTCTTTTTGGCTTCCACCAATTGGGTTTGGCGGGACTGGATTCCCTGGTTGGAGCCAGACCTTGGAACAGACAGTTTTTGGCATGGAATCCACTGGGCTTACCGGTTGCCCATATTTGTTGTTTTCTTATCTCTTTCCATTGCCAGTTTTTTTTGGTCCGCCAACAAAAACCTTGGCCATCTCATTGCTTTGAATTTGGCTTTGTTGGCGGGGGTTGATCTGTGGCAGGCAGATCGGGGGGGAACCCATTTTTTTTCATTCCTGGCACCGGCTATTTTAATGGTTTTTCGGCCATCCCTTGCCGGGAAGAGTCCGCCAAAATTAAGGGAAGTTTGGTTTGATCAATTTCTTGTTTGGTCCCATTGGGCAATCTTCCGGTTTCTCAAGGGGTTTTACTCCATTTGGAGGGTTTGGGCAGGCCCCAGCCTTGCCCCTTCCGAACCTTCCAAGGAACCTGATTCCAAAATCACCCAAAACTCCTTATCTGATAAAAAAACAATCAGGGATGCAACCGAAACGAATGATAGGTAAGCTTAAACTGGAAATCATTGGGCTAGGAAGGCAATAATGAACCCAAAAATCAGGATTATGGGAACTCTGTTTGGTGGGATGCTCCTTGTTGCCAGCTTGGCGATGCCGATTGCCATGGCTCAAAAACAACTCAAAAGCCAAAAGAATTTTCGCGTCGTAACCGATGGCGTTTTTTATCGAAGCGGGCAAATGACTTTACCGGGAATTCAACGGATGGTCCATGAACATGGATTCCGGACAGTGGTTACCCTTCGGGATTCCTATGTCCCAGGGGAGCCCAGCCCGGATTTGGCGGAAGAAACTTGGTGTCGGACTCAGGAAATTCAATATTTAAGGCTGTCCCCGATGGCATGGGAGCCGGTCCAGCCAGGCGGGGAGGCTCCTGTTACGGCTAACATCAAAAAATATCTGGGTGTGTTGAATAAGCCGGAAAGCTATCCGATTTTGGTGCATTGTTTCGCCGGGATTCATCGAACCGGGGCCTACACCGCCATTTATCGCATGGAAAAAGAGGGTTGGCCTTTGGATCGGGCCCTCGATGAAATGCGAATATTGGGTTACGACCGTATTGAGGAAGAAAAAGACATTCTTGGATTTCTCAGGGATTTTAAACCCGGTTTGCTCTCGCCCAAAGCATCGATTCCATGATTTCATTCGGATATTACGGTATTATCATTGGATTCACCTAATGCAAACGATACTTCCACTTCCGACATTGCAGAGTTGGGATTGCCACACCTGTGGAACATGCTGCAAGGAATACCTCGTTACATTAAGCCTTGGAGAGGCAAATCGGATTCTTGAACAGGGTTGGACCAAAGAAGAACTCGGTGGATTGGACCCACTAAGAGTCAAAAAGGGTTTGTTTTCAAAAAAGACGGTTCTGAATCACGATGCGGAGGGGTCATGCGTTTTTCTTGACAAAGGGGGACGATGCAGGATTCATGCCAAGCACGGTTATGAAAGCAAACCGTTACCCTGCAAGTTATTTCCATTTATACTGATTCCCACAGGGGGAGGTTGGTCCGTGGGAATGCGTTATGCCTGTCCATCGGCATCCGCTTCCCTTGGAAGGCCTATGCCCGAACACTTGGTGGATTTACGAAAATTCGCTGAGGAGTTGCTGGTTCGCGATGCGATACCAATCAATGCAACGGGCACATGTGCCGAGGTAAAACCACCTCAGGTTGAAGGAAATTCCTTCCTGGAATGGGAAAAAGTTCTTGCAATGGCCAAGGGGCTGACGATACCGCTTTTGGATAGGAAAGTCCCGTTTAGCCTAAGGATGTTTCGGCTCTTTCATTTGGCTTCAGATTTGCGAAAAGCAAAATTGAGCAACCTTGAAGCAACAAAGATCGAGGAACTTTGTACCATACTGGCAAAGCACTTGCCTGCAACGGTTACGGCATCCCAACGGGATCAAACCACAAAACCAAATTGGGTGGGACGGGTTTTATTTCGTCAGTTGGCAGCTATTTGCCTTCGAAAGGACCATGGCCCCAATAGAGGCGTGGCAGAGCAGGGCAGGTTAGCCTTGTTTGGCGCGGCATGGGCGTTTGTAAAAGGCCGGGGACCATTGCCAAAAATGCACAAATGGCTTCCAGATGCTGACTTTCGGCTGGGAGAGGAACCAGTGGAAAACTTGCCTTTGGAGGTAGAGCGTATTTTCGAGCGATATTATCTTATGAAAGTGGGATCATTGCAGTTTTGTGGACCAACTTTTTTCAACATGCCCTTTTGGGAGGGTATTGACCTTACCCTTTTGATTTATTCCGTCCAAATGTGGACTTACCGAATCCTGAAAAGCAACCTAGGGGAAACCGAGGCTGCACAAAAGGCCCTCAGCATCATCGATGATCATTATGGGTTTAATCGGGTCCTTGGAACCTTCCGCCAAAGGCTTGCCTACCGAATCCTGGGAGCGACCAATCAAATCGAAAGGTTGGTCGCTTGGTATGGAAAATAGTTGGTTTGGAAGGTAAATGTAAGGCCTTACCCGCACTTCCTTAGCACCCCTACCAGAGTTCCCAAAATCTTGATGTCACTTGTGGCCCTTAACTCAATCGGATACATGGTGTGGTTGGCTGGAATAAGGGATACTTTTCCCTTTTCAGAATGATACCGTTTCAAGGTGGCCTCATTGTCAATCAGGACGACCACCCTTTCGCCATTTCGGGCCGTATCCTGTTTTCGGATAATGACGAAATCACCATCCTCAATGTGATCCTCGATCATGGAAAGGCCCCGAACCTGGAGGGCGAAGTGGTCGGGGCCATTAAACAATTCTCCAAAATTAAGCCTTTCAGACTGCTCCACGGCAGCAATGGGGGCCCCGGCGGCAACCATTCCCAAAAGGGGCAGGCCCGCTCTGCTGGCACCTGGCAAATGGTCCTTTACCTGAATTGCCCGGGCGGAAAAATTTTCACGAGTAATCAGCCCCTTTTTCTCAAGGGCTTTCAGGTGGCACATCACCCCATTAGGGCTTTTAATGGTAAATGCTTTGCCGATCTCCCGAACGGTTGGGCCGTAACCCCTGGAGTCAATTTTTTCCCGAATAAAATCAAGGATGCTGACCTGCCGGGTGGTAAGTAATTCGCGTCCTGACATCCTTGTGCTCCAATGATCCAAAGTTTAAGTCGGCATTCTGCCGAACCATGTATACCAAAGTATACTAGCACAGATGTTCAGGTACAATACTTTTTGGCCTTTATTTTGAATTTTCGGCAAACCATCTCAAAACAAAGTGTAAATAAACGGGGCTGCTGCAGTGCCGGATAGCAAAATCAGGACACCCACCAAACCCAGGGTGACGATAATCGGGAGCAACCACCATTTTTTGTTATTGATCATAAAACCAAGCAATTCCCTGAAAAAGCCGACCTCAGCCTGGTTTTTTGCCTGCGATTCGAAATCGGATTTCATGTTCTGTGATTTCCTGAATAAGGGTTAGTATTGTTGAAAATAACGGGAAGGCGGCAAAGGCCCAGGACCAGATTTCCAGGCGGTTGATTCTTGGGATCGTTTCAGGTGAAGAGCATCCCGACCTGTTAACCTGAAAAAAAGGCCAATGGGTAGGAATACCCCAACAAAAATAAGCAAAAGGATTCCTTGGGAAATGGTCCAACCGATAGGAAAGGCCACAACCATCCAGCCTACAAAAAATAACCGGAGGAGTTTGGGGTTGGCCATCCCCGCCAAACCCCAAGCGGTAAGCACCAAAGAAGTAAAATAAATCGCAACAGAATTCCAAAGGAGTGTGTTGGAAAGGAGTATGGGAGTTTGATTTTCCAAAGGTAAGGGAGATGCGAGGTAGTCCAAACCTGTCCATCCCCTCATCCATGCCACAAACGGAATCAAGACACCAAAAAGTACCAGCAATATTCCAAATTGGCGGAGTTTTTTTTCGGCGGGGTGAAAATCCAAATCACTGAATTGCATCCAAACTCTCCCTAATCCAATTCGAACCGGGAATGATATTGAGAGGAATCCCTGCGTCGGTCCTCTTCCGGAATATCCGATTTGCGGAGGATATGATTTCCCAAAACGAGGGTATCAATATCCGTGCCACAAAAACAGCGATAGGCGTCTTCAGGGGTACAAACAATAGGTTCGCCACGAATATTGAAACTGGTATTTACAAGAATCGGAACCCCGGTTTTTTCATGAAAAACAGTTAGGAGTTGGTGTAAAGTGGGATTGCGGGTTTTATCCACCGTTTGAATCCTGGCCGAATTATCCACATGGGTTACTGCCGGGATTGTCGAACGAACCACATTAACTCTTTTGCAAAGGTCCTCGGTTGATTTCATCAAGGATTGATCGGATTCGGAAAGGGTTTTGAGGTGGGTAGTGTGAACAGGGGCAACATGAAGCATATAGGGACTCTCCTGCCCCTTTTTCATTTGGAACCAATCATGGGCAAATTCTGCCAGGACAATGGGAGCAAAAGGGCGAAAACTTTCCCGAAACTTGATTCGGAGGTTCATGGAGGATTGCATTTTGGCTGACCTTGGGTCTCCCAAAATGCTCCGAGCCCCCAAAGCTCTCGGTCCAAACTCCATCCTTCCCTGAAACCACCCGATGATTTTTTCTTCACAAAGATCCCTAGCTACCTCGGCAACCATATATGATGGGTTTGTAAAGAATTGGCCGGTTATCCCTTTGGATTTCAAAAACTGACCGATTTGTTCCGAGGAAAAACTAGGGCCAAGCAAACTACCCGCCATCGAATCCTGGCCCATATTTGGTCGCTGGTTTTCCAAAAGTTGATACCAGACGAAAAGGGCCGCTCCCAAGGCCCCGCCCGCATCACCTGCAGCCGGCTGGATCCAAAGTGATTCAAAAATACCCGCCCGGTCAAGGACTCCATTGGCAACACAGTTGAGTGCAACCCCTCCGGCCAGGACAAGATTTTTGCAACCAGTAATGTCTTTTGCTTGGTGAGCCATTCGAAGGACAATTTCCTCGGTAACTGATTGAATGCTTGCCGCCAAATCCATGTGTCTTGATTCGAGTCGCGATTCCGATTTTCGGGGTGGTCCCCCAAATAAGTCATGGAACCTTGGCCCGGTCATGGTAAGTCCCTGGCAATAATTGAAATAACCCATGTCCAACTGAAAGCTACCATCATTGTTTAGGTGGATCAAATGGTCCAATATTTGCTTTCGATATTTGGGAATACCATAGGGAGCCAGACCCATCAATTTGTATTCACCGCTATTGACCTTGAAACCGCAATAATAAGTGAATGCTGAGTACAATAAACCTAATGAGTGGGGAAAACTCAAGGATTTCAATAATTCGATCTTGTTATTACAACCACGACCAATGGTTGTGGTGGTCCATTCCCCAACTCCATCAAGGGTGAGGATTGCCGCTTCCTCGTACAGAGAGGGGAAAAATGCGCTCGCCGCATGACTTTCATGATGGTCCGTAAACAAAAGGGGTGCTTTGCACGATTTCCCAAGGGCTTTCCGGATCATGCCACGGATAAATACTTTCTCCTTGATCCAAGTGGGTATAGCCATTCGGAAACTGGCAAATCCCTTGGGGACATAGGCCAGGTAGGTTTCGAGCAAGCGCTCAAATTTGGTTAGTGGTTTTTCATAGAAAACGACATAATCGACTTGGGAAATATCCATATCGGCTTCCCGAAGGCAATAGCCAATTGCATTCGATGGGAAAGCCGGGTCATGTTTTTTTCGGGTGAAGCGCTCTTCCTGGGCTGCGGCTATAATCAAGCCGTCCCTAACAAGGGCTGCTGCGCTATCATGATAAAAACAGGATAATCCAAGGATTGTTGGCACTAATGATCCTTATTGGAAATGTTAAGGATTGTTTTAACAAGTTCACCTGCCAAGACTTCAGCCCCGGATTTTGTTACATGGATTCCGCTTTCAATGAAATACGAATTACGATTGTCCAGTTTTTCATAAATCACACTAGGGTCACAAATAACAACCCCTTTATTTTTACCGATTTCTACTGCTTTATCGCGCCAAACTCTGGTACCTTTTTCCATGTGCCAGTCTTTGGAACCATTATCGCCATATTTAATAATTATCGGAATAGCTCCATTTGATCTAATAAAATCAATATAATTGTTAAGGCACGCTTCAAAATTTTCCATTACATAAGGATGAAAAATTACACTATTAGAATTTGAAATATCGGGATTGATTTTAGTTTTGCCTTCTAAAGCCGGATCTGATCCTTTGTAATTTGAGGTCAAGGCCTTTTCTAGCCACTTTTTAATGTAATAATCCCAAAGCCGAACTACCGCCGAATTGCGTTTCCAAAATCTAGCCTGGTCTAAATCTTTGGGGACCTCTCCCCATTTTTTTTCTGCCAATAATAAATCCAAATAACCAGGCGATTTTCGAGCCAGTTGCTCCGCCGACATTCCTTCGTTTACTCCAGTAAAGATCAATACAATATCTGGTTTAAGTTGAGGGATTAGCTTTTTCCCCAATGTGTATTCATGTGAGATAGAAAAGCAAATTTGGCCGCCATTTAAAACTTGATCGTTTTTATGGCCTTTAATATCATTTAATTTGTTTTGCAATATTGATGGCCAAGCATCATATGTTTCAAGGTTATAACAAAAAGTAGTTGAACCTCCTGAGCAATAGATCCTTAAAGATCCTTCTGGTTTATTGGCTGGAACATCAGCAGCCGTTCTCAATCCGTAGTTATTTAGGGATGAATTAGTATTATAACTATTAGGTCTGTGAGTTGCACCTAATTCATCATCATATTGATAAATACCATACCATTTGCCAGGTTTTCCATGCTTGAAATGGATATATGACCTCAAACTTATTTCTAATAAAAGCAATGAAAAAGGTATAAATAATAAGCCGAAGCTTATTGCGATAATGGTAAATAATTTTTTCCTTTTTTTTGACACCTCCATATTCTATCCTTTCAACTTGTCAAACATTCGTACCATGGCACCCATCAGTTTTTTCCAATCGCCCTCATGGAGGCTTTCATTAGGGGCATGGGCATTGGATTGTGGATCCTCAATGCCTAATAAAAGGGCCGGAACTCCTCCCAAAAGTTCAACCAAAGGCCCGACAAATCCAATGGTTCCTCCGCAACCTATTGGAACGGCTTTTTTTCCGAACGATTCGGTTAAAGAATCCATGGCAGCCGAAAAAGCGGGACCTTGGGGATCAGTCGCCCACCAAGGGACCGGGGGGCCATGGGCCAAAACCTCGACCTTAGCCCCGAAAGGTGGATCCTTTTCCAGGAAAGTTTTGAGTTGTTCAAAACTTTCCTTTGGATCCATATTGGGAACGATGCGACAACTGACTATGGCCTCTGCCGTGGGCAGCACCTGATTCGAAGCCCCTTTGATTGAACTTGCTTCAATGGCGATTACTGTCGCCGATGGGTGTCGCCAAGTTTGTTCATAAATCGTTCGGCCAACTGGAGTTACAAACGGGACGCCGGATAGAATTCCCAAATCCGCTTTGGCTTTGGCTTCATCAAAGGGAAGATTGGCAAAAAGCAACTTTTCTTGCTCGGTAACCCGTTTCAAGTTTTTTTCAAAACCGGGCACCGGAACCTCGGAACCGGGAATTCCCAATCGTGCCAATACCTGTGATAATACGATGGCAGCATCGGCAAGGGCCCCGCCTGCCATTCCAGAATGGACCGGAAAGTGAGCGGTTGTAACCTTTACGGTTGCCGCCACAATACCTCTCAATGCGGAGGTAATGCAGGGTTGGCCAACCTCAATATTTTCGGTATCACAAACGACAACCACATCGGATTCAACACAGTCCCGATGGTTTTTGAAGAAGCCCTGGAGGTTCTTGGAACCGATTTCTTCCTCGCCTTCACAGAGGACCTTCACATTGATTGGCAAGGTGCCACTTGTTTTCAACCAAGCGGCAATGGCTCCCAATTGTCCGACAAACGCGGCCTTATCATCTGCGGCTCCACGGCCAAACAACCTGCCCTCACGACGGGTTAGGGTCCAAGGGTCTGAAAGCCATTGGCTTGCATAGTTGACAGGTTGTACATCATGGTGGGAATAAAGGAAAAGGGTTGGTTTGCCAGGCGCTCCCAGCCATTCGCCATAAGCATAAGGATAGGCATCCTCGAAGGCGATTTCCCTGACATTATCAAGCCCAGCTTGGCGCATGAGGTGACATACCAAGGCAGCCGATTGGCCGATTTCCTTGAGGTGCTGGCCATCGGTGCTAATGCTGGGAATGGCAACGGATTGCCTAAGCCAGTCAACCAACAAGTCATGGTTTTGGTTAAGCCAATCAAGAGCATTTTCGGTTTGTGTCATCACCAATACTCCTAAGGGAAATCGGTATTGATGATTCTATTTACGGAGGGTGTTGCAGTCACCTGGTGACCCAAAAAGTAAGGAATTTTGGAGCTAATATCAAAATCCCAATGGCACATGCAAACCCACTTGCCACCAAAACTGCCCCAGCGGCAATATCAAGCGCCGGCCAATAAGGGGGCCTTTGATCAAGTGGCATGCCTCGAACCAATGTTTCGATGGAGCTATTAAAAAGCTCTGAAACCAATACTCCCCCAATACAAAGGATAAGTGCGCACCATTCCCATAAGGCGATGTTTAAAGCCACAGAACAGGCAATCACAAGTGCGGTGAAAAAAAAGTGAACGAAAAAACTGGAATGTCCCCGGACACCCCGTTTGGCCCCACGAAAGGCCGCTTCAAATTTCTCCCTCCAACCTCGGGTAGGTTTGGTTTCTTTTAAGGAATGGTTCATGAAGCACAACCCTTCAGCCCTAAATCCTGATTGCTTTAGAGCCCGCCGTTGTTGAGCATCTGCATCCGATTTCCATAGGTAGCCAAAATGGGCATAATTTGAAATGTCAAACCAAAGTTGTTGGTTGTGGCGTTGTAGGAAAGACCCAAACTTACCTGAAGGTCTTTACCCATTCTTGTTACAACCAAAGAGTTGGATAGTGCCTCACTTGTTCCAAAATCGTAATTACTTGATGCAGTGATGGCATATTTTGGAGAAAAAACATAATTTACTGCTCCTGTTAAAAGGCGACTATCAATCGGGTTGTAATAACGGAAACCCAAGTACAAATTCGTTCGATCATCCCGGTTGTAAAATGCCCCAATGTTTGCCACTTTGGCGCTGCCCTCAAAGGAATCCATCCAACCGGAACTGACAATTGCCGTTTTGTCCCCAGGATTCCAGGTCAGGTCATAGTTGTACAGCCCGAACAGTTGACCAAAGTTGTCCCGGTCCGGGTTGGGAAAAAGTGTGGTTCCAAGATTAAAACTTAAGAAATCCACAGTGTGTTGATTTCCAGGCATTCCCCGTTTGGTTTGCCACCTCTGGTCGATGTTGAATTGCAAAGTTTGGATCGAATTGAGGGTGTCGATGCGGTTATCTGCCAAACTTCTAATGCCATAGTTTTGAGGGTCATACTTTCGCTGGGAAAAATTTTGAAACCAAATCGGGTTGTACAAGGCGTTGGCAGGATTGAGTTGTTGGCCGTTTAAGGGACTGAAAGGCGTTGCCGTTGGATTTCCAGCAAAATAGACCCAATCGCGCATGGCCATGTCGGTGGAGTCATCGTTGAATCGGTCAAACTGGGGAAGCTTTTGATAAAATTGGTTGCTGGCGCCATAAAAGTAATTCATACCCAGGTTGGCTTTGTGATAGACCCCATCCAAATTGAACATTTCACTGGAAACATCCGAATAAAGTTTCGACAAGGGTAAATTGATGCGACTGCCAAATCCCCCCCAAAATCGTGAAATGCCATCATTTATGCTTTGGCCCCGACTGCCGTTGATGGTTGTATTCGCCACTTCTTCTATTTGGGATGTGTAATAGGCTATATCGCTTTTTACATACGGGTCTATTCGAAAAGGTCCGGCGGAAAAGGGTGCACTGAGTTCCTGAAATAGGTTGAACCTGCCGCCGCTAACCCCGACATCCGTTGGACTGTATTGCGGAGTTGGATCACTTGTTGTCAAAAGGTTGCTATAACCCACGCCCCCATTGGCGGAATAGGTGAAGGTATTGAATAAGTCAAACCCTGTGACAAAACCATTTAACTTGGGAAGTTGAGCCGTTTCGTTGACCCAGTTACGAATGCGTGGTTCGGCATGAACGGACCACCCCAACGCCCCAATTTGTTGGCGGATGTTTACAAAAGTAGTTGGGCTTAGGTCGTTGTCGAATTCCCGCTTGAAAAATTCCTCCTGGAAGTTTCGGTCAGAAAGGGCGGCAACCTGGGATTTAATGGTGGTATTTGGAAAATTGGTAGGCTCAATGGATTGGCGCCAGGTGATCCTTCCGCGCCATGATGAAGGATTTGTGTAATCATAACGGGAACCACCGAGGATATCCCTTGTTCCATAAGGGCCCATGGTACTGGTGTCATAAAGGCCATAGGCCGTCAACATCCCCGTTCCTTTGGAGGGGAGGCCAAGGAGGGATTGGGTTTTGTAATCAAAATCGGTTCCGGTGGCCGGCCCACGGGAGGTAAGGTAATCAAGCTCCCAGCGCCATCTGGTCCCTTCTGGGGCCTTTAGACCAAACAGGTCAAATGCATTGAGGGTAACCCCAAACTGACCACCATATATCCGGTTAAAACCAAGGTTTACCCCTTCCACTGGGCCAAGGGGATCGCGAGCATCACCTTGCAAAAAAGGGAACCAAAACACAGGAACATCCGCTAAATGAACAACCGCATCTTTGCCGTTTACAAAGGTTTGCCTGATTTCTTCTTCCGGTTTATGGCGCATGGATTCAGGCAAAAGGAATCCAAGCAAATCGGGGCGGGTTATTTTTTTGTCTTCAATGGTCGCCTCAGCCATGCTGACTTTTAGGCCGGGATCTCCAGGAGTTCTGCTTGAAAATATTTCACTTTGCAAAACCCGATATTGATGAACATCCAATTGTTGAAGTTCGGCAGCCCGAACGATTATCGGATCAGGTATGAACGGGACACTAAATTCAAGTTCGGATTTTAAGGCAATGGCTTGATTTCTGCGGACATCATAAAAAATTTCGTTGGCCCGCATGGTTCTCTGCAGTTGGTCACCAGTTCTGGGATCACCCACTCCAGCCCGGGCAGGGTTGGGTTTGTCCATTTGCCGAATTTCGACATTGCCCGATAGATAAAATTCCAGATCCTTGCTGGTCTGGCCCCCTGGTGTTTGCATATTGCTCATGACCTGTTGAGGGTTTCTTCCCTTGGTCCAAATCACGATCCTATCTGCTTCCATGTCGATTAATCCTGCCCCACCAAGGTCCTTTACTTGGAGTATGGCACCACCTGTAAGCAGGATGGCTTGTTCATTTTCACTAATTGGTTCTACCATAACGCGAAATCCCGAGGAATTTCGGGGTGTTAATGTGTAGGTTCTGGAAGGATTCAAAAGGTTGTCGGGAACCGGTACAGCCGAAGGCTGGATAGGTTGTCCATTCCAGGGTACCATTCCTGAAGGTGGGGACGGTGGGACATTGCCCGTTGAAGCCACTCCAGAGGGAGGCAAGCCTGGCGGGGGAAGGGGGGGCAAAGTTTGACCACCGGTTGGTAAAGGGAGTGCCCCAAACGGATTGACCGGCGCTGGTGCCGGGGAAGGGGTGTTTTGATTAAGGGTTATCGGCTTTGGAGGGGGTGGTCCCAACGGGGTTTCACCAGGTGTGGGAAGGGTTGGTGGAGGCTGGGGGGGCGGTTGAAAATAAAATGAGGTTCGCACGCTTTGGCTGGGAGCATATAAGGGGTCGGCCTTGTCTACCCCATCGGTGTTGGGAAGTAGGGAGGTAGAGTTTGGTTGGTTAGGGACTGGTTTTTGGTTGATTGGGGCTTTCTTCAAGGGTTCGATCCCGGGAGTCCTGAGGGCTGGGCCCCAAAAACCCGCCTTTTCAACTTCAAATTGTTTCCGGGCCGCCGCCTCTTTTTTGGCAACCTCCGGATTGTCCCGGCGTTTTTGTCGCTCCGCACTTAATCGGATGACAAGTGGATCGTTAGGATCTGGAACACGATTGGCTTTTTCCTTGACCGAGGTGACTTTGATTTCTCCACGGGTATTCAGTTCCAGGTAGGCCATGTTCGCCTGTTGGATTTCCGTGCTGGCATCAATTACCAGGTTTCCCTCAGCTTGGATTTCCATTTTCCAAATACCGGTGAGCTGGTGCTGTCTGGGGTTAAGCCATGCCAGAGCTTTATCGCACCGGATGGTAATGTAACCATGTTGAATGAGAACTTTGCCTTCAAGGATGATAACGGTTTCATTATTTTGTCTCCAAAAACCCACCCGATCCGCTTCAAGCCCGATAGGCTTGGATTCCCCAGGATGATTCCGGATGAAATCCAGGGATTTGGGGGGATGGAGTTTGGATGGTCTAAAGATGCGCTCGGAAAGGGTTGGCGGGGGAGTGGTTTCTTGTCCTTTCAGGTCAAGGGGCCATTCCGCCATTGCCCAAAAGATTCCCAAAAACAATAAACAATGGCCCCAACGGCATTTTCCTTTCGAAAAGGAAAGGTCAGACCGGTCAAAATGGCTTTCAGTACTGTTATTTGGAATCCGCACTCAGCACAAAACTCCTGCCAACCCAACATGTAGGCTTGTTCTTCATGATCAAGCAAAACCGTTGGCTGGGTGGAGTGGCAATACCCGTGGAGTCGGGAGGGGTCAATAGGTCTTTCAGGGGAGTGTGCGGTGTGGATTCAAAAAATTTTTCGGTTTTGCATAATCCAAAACCAATTGAAATAGCCCATAAACATTGATGGAAACAGGTACCTGGATGGAGAAAAAAATGGGATTATAATTGTGCGGTGTTGGGGATCAATCCGATTCTGAATCTGAAGAATTGAATTTTTTGATCCCTTGCATTTGCAAGGGATCAAAAGCAAATACTTCTTTTTGTGGGTTCGACTCCTAGGGAGAATCTATTCCTAAAAAAACACATTTCACGTATGCGTTCACGGGTTTTAGTGCTAAACGGGTATAGGAATAGTAGCCAGGGTCCCGATTTTCTCAACCCTGTAGTGGGATGAGTCGAGGTGAGGGAAGCTTTTTCCTGAAGGATTCGATGCAAGACCTGATGTATTCC
>SYLG01000079.1 GCA_005808665.1 Planctomycetia bacterium
ATTGGGGTTGTACATGGTGGATCTAGAGCTGAAAATCAGTTTTATCAACTTTGGACAGGGGAAACAGGCTCCAATTCTTTTGAAAGAACTTTTGGCCGAGAGGCGGACATTGTAATCACGGTTGGTGCTGATAGTGCTAATGTTGTTCGCGGCGTAACGGCCCTTGGACTGGCCGGGGTAAAGAAGTGGGAAGATTATAACGAATTAAGAGCGTTATTGTCCAAAGACATTAACAAACTGCCAGTTCCTCAAGGATATTCTCGCGCATATCGGGCCGTAAGCGAAGCGGAATATCAAGACATACTTTATACAGGCAAACTTCGCCAAGGCCCAAATTCCCTCGAAGGTAAATGGTTTGCGGATTCCCTTGAAGGGGCCAAATCCCACGGCAAGGCGTTATTCCCCGATGGTAAGTTTCGGCTGATCGAATTAGATATACCGGATAATTCTCCGAGCCTCTTCCGATTACCAAACCTCGACGGGCGTGGCCCGGTACGCTACTTGCATAACGACGATGTGCAATCTTTGAAGGCATGGCTTTTGGAGTAATACCCATGATGAAAACCAAAGCAGTTATCGAGTGGTTTACGAAAGATCAAGGGGGTCGTGTTAGGCCTCCATTGGGAATAGAAATCCCTCCTTATTCGACTGTAGTGAGATTCACCGACGAACCGTGGCCCCCAACAGAATGTGCTTGGTCATTGATTGTCGTTAAAGATGGACAGTCAAGCACAGAGTTTAGGTGGCTTGCTGGAATACGCTTTCTCATGGATGATGCTCCCCATGACTGTTTGAGAACGGATCGGACATTTGAGCTTTATGAAGGTAATAAGCGTGTGGCTCGTGGTAGGATAATTGAAAATGGGTCAAACTAATGCCCTGCCACTCAAAGGGATTAGGATAGTATTCAGCTGCAAGGGATGTAATATAAGTACCAACCAGGGAGGGCAGGGCGATTGCATCATGTTAGGGATTATGGGACAGTGGGGCAGCTGTAAACTGGCTGGTTGGCCTGGGTCAAGCCGGTGTTGCAGGGAAGCCGTATTGGAGGACCCAGGATGGGTCATCGAACCAAGGTGTCGATTAATAATGGATTACCTTTCCATCATTCCGGACCCCCGCAGTCGCAAGTTCAAACACCAGCTCAACAACATTCTTTTAATCGCCCTTGTTGCGTCCCTTTGTGGTGCCGAAGATTTTGTTTCCATTGCCGAGTTCGGTAAAATCCGAAAAGGTTGGTTTGCGAAGTTTCTTGACCTGTCCAATGGCATCCCTTCCCATGACCGATTCAACGCTCTTTACTACCACCTAAGGCTATTTGGTACTCTATGAAGGCTCTTGGCAAACCTGATCCAGAAGAAATGATTATTCGTCGTTACATTGCTTTGTCGATCAAACATGAGAGGCAACCGAGTGCGGAAATTCAAGGTCGGCAAATTCTGCGTATAATGAGCGTGAATCCGTGTTTAATGAGATTATCAGGTCTGGTAATCGTGAGAAAATTGTTCCCTTGCTTTCCCATGAAAAACCCGCCGTTCGTGGTATAGCGGCTTTCCATACCTATAATCCTGGACCCACGCAGGGCGGAAGCCGTTCTTGAAGGGGTTGCAGTTTGCCCTGGCCTTTTAGGGTTTTGTGCTGAAATGACCTTGAAACAATTACGAAAAGGCGAATTGTTACCGAAATAATCGTATGCGTTCACGGGATTTTGAGATTTTGTTGACACGGGAGGGTCTTTCCAGCGATACCGGCTGACCGGTTACCACCTGGATTACTTTTGGAAACGGAACACGATCTTCTGACATTTCCCAATTGGGTGAGGACCCTGTCAGTAGGGGACCCCAAAACCTTTTTCAAACCTAGCGTGAGGCTTTGTGGCGAAGCATGGCAAGGTTTCTGCTGAATCGATCCTGGAGAAATTCGTGAACCTTGATGATGAAATCCAGGTCTTCCGGATCCAGGCTCCGGCCGTTGGAAAGCATGGTGGAGGGCTTTACCTCAACCTTTAGCTGTTTGAGGTTGTCGGCAAAAATGAGCCGCTTGGCATCAATGGTTTCGGTGGTCATGGTTTCGGAAATGCACCAGAATTTGCACGCTTCAACAAAGATGATTTCCGCTCTTCTTTGTTCCTGAAATTTGGTGAAGGCAGCCGATTCAAAAATCAATTGGACAAAGCTTTCCAGTTCCGGGGGGAACGAGGGGATTTTAATTGACTTGGCTGGGCGGGACAGGGTAACGGGTTCGCCCTGTTGGAGCTTTTGGACTACATCCCTGCCATCATCCGTAAGGATATAGAGCTTTTGTCCGACTTTTTGTAGCCACCCCTTCTTGGCCAGGCCCTTTTCACCCATAATGCTAGCCAATATTTTGTTGGAATCGGGATGCTGGTCCGCAAATCCTTTGAGCCCAAAGGTTAAAGGATGTCCCTTCCAGGAGCAGACGATTAAAGCTTCTGCTGTGAAAGGCGTTTCTCCGCGCTTGTCCAACACGGAAGCGGCCAGCAGTATTTTCTCGGGAACGGTGTATTCGGCAATGACTTCGTTGGGATTCACGGGAGCCACTCCAGCTGAGGTGCTTGTATTCTATAAGTAAACAGTTTGATGACCTTATGCCCGGGGCTCAAATCAATTATGGTCAAGTGGGCAAAACTGGAATTTTATGTGTCGGGAAACTCCGCATTGTCGTTAGAATCGGAATCCGTTATGGTTTCCGGGGCCGGATCGTCACTGTGCATCAGTTCACCTAACACCCGTGTTGCATAGGACCCCGAGGGTAAGTCAAATCCAATAACCACATCCCGATCCTCCCAGCCAATCACCTCCACTTGGGGAAAAATCAGATTCCGGCGGCGGGTTCCTTCGGTAATTCTTTTTTCCCGCAAGAAGGATTCCCGAGTGAGGCCCGATTGGGTCAAAATGGCATCCTCGGAGGCTTTGGCCATACCTTCCGCGGCAAACAGTTTCCAACCGAAAATGGGCCCTGCACTCGTGATTTCATGGGTATCCATGCGAGCCTGTTCCAGACCAAGGGCATCCGGGTCGGTGGGAGCCCGAAACATTCCCCCAGCGGGGCATTTGGCCATGACATCCCCGGGAATGACGGTGTGAAGGTTATTCCCAAGTTGCCTTCCGAGGAGATAGGTATTGTAAAGGCCGGATTGAAGGGCTGAAACCGCCAAGCGTTTTAACCATGGCTTGATCGACCTGGGAGCGGTTCCCGAGAGGATTTCCCAGCCAAGTTTAAGGGTTTCATTCCCACGGCCAAATCGTTGTCGGTCATATGCATTGGGAATGCCCATGGCGTGAATGCGTTCGAGCAAGCTCCCTATCCGTTCCTGCCCTTTAACCGTTCCTCTGATGCGAATTTGGAAGCGGTTGCCTGTTAAATGGCCCGTTTTGAGTTTGTTATTATGTCTGCCTGTTTTCAGTATGCGGATGCCAGGATGATCGATTTGGCTTAGTTTTTCCTCGTTTAACAAGGGCACAGATACCCATTGTCGGGTAAGGGCCACTTTATCCTTAAGTCCGGCAACACCAATGTCCTGTTGGGGGATTCCCAGGGATTTTCCCAGGATGCGAATCAATTCTCCCGCCGCCAGGTCCCGTTTTTCCACCCATAGGAACAAAAAATCCCCGGTTCCTGATGGTTCATAAGCCGCAAGTTCTTCGACCCAAAAATCTTCAGGGGAAGCTTTGAAACTCCCGCCAATTCCAGCCAGGTCAGCCGTAATCCAGTTGGGAAACGCAGGAACAAGATTCATGGAGGAGCCTTTGCTGAGTTTGGTAACATTACCTTCTAGGGCCAAACATGAGGGAGCAAACCATTGAACGAGGTGCAGGGTGAAACCCGTTTTGAATTAGAGATACGCCGCCTAAGGGATCTTTCGAGGGAAAGGCGCAAGGTTCCCATACTTTCCCGATTGGAACCAGTCAAAAACCTGCGGCACCTGTTGGTAAAGCATGGTAAGGCTTTCGTTGAAGCGGCCAGGGCTGACCTTGGCAAAAGTCCTGGAGAAGTTCTTGGGGGAGAAATCCTGCCTTTGGCGGAGGCGTGTCGCTACCTTGCCCGAAATGCCCGAAAAGTTTTGGCTTCACGAAGGTCCACCCGGTCCCCACTTTGGCTAGCTGACCAACAGTGGGTTTGTCGCATGCCCCATGGGGTGGTGGGTATCATTGGGACCTGGAATTATCCCTTTTTCCTTTCCGGGGTGCAAATCATCCAAGCCCTAACCGCGGGAAATTGTGTGGTTTGGAAACCTTCCGAGGTGGCTCCCCAATCGGCTGAAATTCTGGCAAATGCATTGAGGGAGGCAGGATTTGGAAAGGATCAGTTGGTTGTGCTTCCCACCGACCGAAAGTACGGAGCCTGGCTATGTGACCAAGAAATAGATTTTCTGGTGTTTACCGGGGGAGAAGGCACGGGCCGAAGCATTGCCGGAAAATTGGGGCAGAAGCTTATCCCTTCCATTTTGGAGCTTTCAGGGGCCGACCCCCTGGTGGTTTTAGAGGATTTTCAGGATCTTGAATTGGTACGGAAGGCCATTTGGTTTGGCATACGGTCGTTTTCGGGCCAGACTTGTATCGCCCCCCGTCGCCTTTTGGTACATCGCTCCCTTTACGAGCCTTTATTTGCTCCCCTGAGAGAGCGATTTAACAAAGCCGAAATGACCAGGTTGGCCACTCCTGGTCAACTTGTCCAGGCAAAAAAACTGGTGGATGATGCTATCCGGCATGGAGCCCCTATTTCCGGTGGGGGTTTTCCCGAAAGTGGGGACGAGTTGGCCATGCAGCCGGTCTTGATCGAATCAACCCGGTCGGACCTGCTTGCTTGCCTGGAACCCTGTTTCGCACCTTTGGCGGTTGCAGCCCCCTTTGAACGGATTGAAGAAATTTCCACTATCCTCCGTAATTCCCGGTTTTCACTGGGAGCATCGGTATTTGCCGGGGATGTGGATGATGGCTTGGAACTTGGATTGGACCTTGACTGCGGAATTTTAAGCGTCAATGATTTGATCGCACCGGTAGCCCACCCGGGCTCACCATTTGGGGGCAGGGGAGCCAGTGGTTGGGGTGTTACCCAAGGCGAGGAAGGGCTGTTGGCCATGACAAGGCCCATGGTGCTTAGCCTCAGAAAGGGACATTATCGACCGCATTTTGACCAAGCCTGGTCGGGCAAGGACCACCGTCACGACCTTTGGGCTCTCTTGCGCATAGGCCATGAAAAAAATTGGCTGGGCCGCTTGGGCGGGCTTTGGACCTTGTTAACGAGAGGCAAAAGCCCGTTTTGACCTGGGGCCTCCGGTTTACTACCCGGTAGCATCGCTTCGGTAGGCAAAGCCCAATTTGACATCGTTTTTGAGCAAAACAGCAAGGGCCATTACACCTACCAAAAAGGTGAACACCGCCTCCACTGCCAACACAAAAAGGATGATGGGCAAATCGGTGAACTCCATGGTGGGTTTGAAGAAGTAGCATAAGAGACCAATCGCCCCAAAGGGAAGCATGGCAAGAATGGCTCCGGTCATGGACCAGGCATAGGATTCCAGCGACTGCATTTTTACAGCCGCAAAGGCAACCGCCAGGGTATACCCAAGAATCAGAAAACTCAAGGTTAACCAAGCCACGGCAAAAGGAAGGTGTTTGGCGAGTTCCTCCTTGGCGGCTTCGTATTCCTCCTCGGTCATTGGGTCTCCACGAAAACCGGTATCGTCCTCCTTGGCACCTTTTTTCAAGGCGGGCCAGGTCACCCAACCCTCTTCAATCCTTTTGAACCTGGCTTGATCCTTTTTTTCCGTTTTGCCCTGGTAAAAGGGTTTCAAAGCCACCGCTTGGGGCAAAACCCGATCCATGAAAATAAAGGGCCATACGGACATGGCGATGCTTGCCAGGGTGGTGACGATGACCAAACCACATTGCATCATCATGTAATTGGAAGGAGGAACCACCAGGACCATCGCTGGGCCGCGTAAATCCTTGATGGATACATCCGGGGCAAAATTGACCTCAGGGCGTTTCTTTTTTTTGAATTTGGGAGGGCCCTTGGATTTGCCTTTGGGGGCGATTTCCTCTTCCTCATCATCATCCAGGTCGGGATCCTTGCGGACTCCATACATCCCGGCGGATTCATCCTCGTCGAAATTATCCGCAGGGGATGGTTGGGGTTTGGGTTCGGGTTTTGGGGCAGGCGGTTTACTTGGGGGTGCCGCCCCATTTGCCGGTAAGGCAAGCACTTTTTTGCATGCGGGGCATTGGACTCGGGTTCCCGCTTTGGTTTCATCAGGCAATTGGAGCTTGGTTTTGCACCCGGGACATTGGATCTGCATGGGGCCCCCATTCGGATCGTGAAAAAAATGATTATCCGGCTAATCTACCCGGTCAATAGGGTTTGATCCAGACACTAATGGTTGCCTTTTGCCCCAAAATGGAAAAGAGCACCTTACGATCGTTTTTCCACCCCGCCGAGGTACAGGCATCATTGAATTCCCGGTGCATACTGGAAATGGCGACCATGCGGCAGCCTGGTTTTCCCACCCGAAACCATTCCTGGGCCCATTCCCGGTATAGGCCGGGCATTTCCTCAGGATTTCCCAATTGTTTGCCAAACGGGGGATTGACCACAATTTTTGCCATGGAGGAGTCCCCAAGGGGCAAAAGCCGGGTGTCCCAATGGGCAAGAAATGGGTCCCCATAGCGTTTCATGTTTTGTCTGGCCTCGCCAACGGCCGAGGCTTCTATGTCGCCTCCGAAGCAAATTGGCGGGGATTTTTCGTCGAGTTCCTTGAGTTGGATCATATGCTCTGCCAAAAGGGTACCGGACCCGCAACAAGGGTCCAAAATGCTCTCTCCTGGTCGGATTTTGGCAAGCCGCACCATGGATCCGGCAACCGAAGGTCGAAGCGATGCGGGCCTATGCAGCCAATGATCCAGTTTGTGGCGCATGGATTTGTCGGAAAGCCTGACTCCGGAGACGGCGGTATTTTGGTCAATTGTGAGCCAAAACTCGATGTCCGCATTTTCTTCAACATGAGTCCATTTGGGGGGGATGTGCCTGGCGACGGCTTTGGCAAAGGTTTCGCGGGCATCCCGTCGGAAAAAAGCCCGTTCCCCTTCCATTTGGACTACATACCGAAAGGTCATCCGGGTGTGGCGTTTTGGGCGAATTTGCTGGTGGAGGGAAATCAGCCTGGACCAGTCCGCCTCCCGGCTGGTCCATTTGGCAATCAGATCGAGGTCGGTGGCCCGTTTGGTGAGTTCGCCAGACGCCCAGGCCAACAGGAAAACATCCTCCGTAGTCCTTACCTGTAAAAGGTTTGGGTGAAAAAAACCGGGACGAAAAAACACAAATCCCGGCAAGGTTTTGCGGATGTCAGAGTCGAATTTTTCCTTTAATTCCTCTGCTGCCAGCTGTTCCAAACCCGGGTGGACCATGGCGTAGCAAGGTGGGGTGGTGCCTGTTTCCCTGGGAGCCATGTTCCGTCCTGACTTATTGCATCCCCTTGCTAAAGGCAGGGGAATTTTAGTATCATAACGGTTTACATGAAATTGCCCTTAGGGATGAAATAGAGGTCAGGCGAATGGTGGACCTAAAGGTATTGTTGGTTGAAAAGGATGATTGTGATGCGGGTACGGTTCAGCAGATCCGCAACGGACTTGCCGAGGACATTGCCCAATACCACATCCTCCGGGATGCAACCGAGGTACTCAAGAAAAAATTGGTGGATGCCAAGCCCGAGCAAACCAGCAAATTGCACCTGAAAATCGGCCTTTCCCTTTTCTTTTTGGGTCATCCAAGCCAGGCAATCGAGCATCTTCGTGAGGCAGATAGCACCTTGGCCAATTTTTACCTTGGTCGGGCCTTGCTGGGCAAGAAGGACTATGCCGAGGCCCTTAAGGCCTTTGATCGGGCAGAAAAGGGCGGTTACACGGCAACCCAGGTCCAGCTGCAAAAGGTGGCGGTCCAGCGCGCCTCTGGCCATGTCAAGGAAGCTCAAACCACTTTGGCCAAACTGAGTGAAATGGCATCCCACTCGGCGGAATATCACTTTCAAAAGGGCTGCCTATCTTCGGCGGATGGCCATTTCCCCCAAGCACTTGAGGCCTTTGAACAGGCCATCACCCTCGACCCAGGGCACACCGGAGCCTTGTTTGAATTGGCCCGAGCCAATGACTATGCGGGCAATGACGATGATGCCGTCGGCTTTTACGAACGCTGCCTTCGTCACCCACCCGTCCACTTGGGTACGCTTAACAATCTTGGCGTCCTTTACGAGGATATGGGCCGTTTTGACAAAGCAGTCGAATGCTATCGCAAATTGCTAGCGGCCAATCCTAACGACATTAAAGCCCGACTCTTTTTGAAAGATGCCCAAGCCTCCCTGTCGATGGTGATTAGCCACGATGAGGAAAAGGTGGACAGTCGCCTTAGCCAGGTGTTTGAGATCCCGGTCACCGATTTTGAACTGTCCGTCCGGGCCCGGAATTGCCTCAAAAAACTCAATGTCAAAACCTTGGGTGATTTGACCCGAATCTCCGAGAAACACATGATGGCTTCGAAGAATTTCGGGGAACAATCCCTCAATGAAATTCGCCAGATGCTCACCATTAAAAACTTGAGGCTTGGACAATCGTTGGACGAAGTGGTTCCTGTGGAACGCTATCGCCCCGCTCCCAGTGAGCTTTCCGAACAGGAGCAGGCCATTTACAGCAAGCCTGTATCGGAGCTTCAGCTTTCGGTCAGGGCGCGCAAATGCATGACCCGCCTGAATATCAACACCATGGGTGAACTACTGAGCAAAACCCAGGACGAGTTGATGGAAGCCAGAAACTTTGGCGTCACCTCGCTCAATGAAGTTCGCGAGAAGCTTACCCTTCTTGGCGTGAGCCTACGGGGCGATTGACCCTCTTCCCGGTTCCCTTTCCAACGGACCTTTGTCGGTCACTATGCCCGTCCGAGATGCCCGATTTGAGTTGATTTGCCGCGACGGGAGGGCTCGTCGCGGTTCTTTTTGGACTGCCCATGGGCAGGTTCAAACCCCTGTTTTCATGCCGGTTGGAACCTGCGGGACCGTCAAGGGACTGACTCCCGAGATGGTGGCAAACACCGGGGCTCAAATCCTTTTGGCAAACACCTATCACCTTGCCATCAGGCCGGGAGATGAATGGATTGCCTCCCTGGGTGGTCTCCACAAATTCATGAATTGGAACCGCCCGATCCTGACCGATTCGGGTGGTTTTCAGGTCTTTAGCCTTGCCGAAAAGCGGAAAATCAACGACCAAGGGGTGGTTTTCAGGTCCCATATCGATGGGGCCCTTCTGGAACTCAATCCCAAACGGGCCGTTTCCATCCAGGAAAACCTGGGATCTGATATTGCCATGTGTTTTGATGAATGCCCCCCCTTTGGCTGTAGCCAGGACCATCTGAAAAAGGCGGTTCATAGAACCCTGGATTGGGCGAGCCAATGTTTGCAAGCCCAAACGCACCCGAGTCAACTACTGTTTGGAATTGTGCAGGGGGGAACCGACCTTTCCCTTCGGGAATTTTGTACCCAAAATCTCGTCCAAATGGGTTTTCCCGGATACGCTCTGGGTGGTTTTAGTGTGGGGGAAACTCCTGAACAAATGGCTCAAGCATTGGCCCCTTGTGCGGATTTCCTTCCACCGGACAAACCCCGCTATTTGATGGGAGTGGGGCGTCCGGTGGACCTTTTACGGTCCGTTGCCGCAGGGATCGACATGTTTGATTGCGTCATGCCCACCCGTAATGGGCGTAATGCCATGGCGTTTACCCGCAAAGGTGATTTGCGTTTAAGAAATGCCCTCCATAGGGGCCATGCTGATCCTCTTGATCCCCTTTGTGAATGCTACTGTTGCAAAAGCTACTCAAGGGGTTATTTGCATCACCTTTTCCAAACCTCGGAAATGTTGGGGCCAACCTTGGTCTCGATCCACAACCTGCATTATTTTGCCGACTTGATGCGTGGGGCCCGGACGGCCATCGAAGGGGGCGGATACGACGCCTATTTTAACGAGTGCCTTGTGGGTTGGGGCCTTGAACGATGAATTATTGCCTCTAGGATAGCCTTTTAATGATTTGACCGGATAAGGCTCGGGTCAAGCCAACCGGTGGAGGGATTTCCAACTTGTTCCTTGCGCAAACCGACATGAGTTTCATCTGGCAAACGGGCGGATTCGTCCTGTTGTTCGGGATGCTATACCTGTTATTTTTGCGACCTGCCATGAAACAGGAAAAGGAACGGTCGAACCTTCAGAACAGCCTTCAGAAAAACGACAAGATCCTAACCTCCGGCGGTATCTATGGAACTGTGGTTTCCGTTTCCGATACCGCCGATGAGTTGTTGCTTCGAGTCGATGACCAGGTCAAGATCCGGGTGACCAGGGCCGGTGTTGTACGCAATTTTACCAGAGAAGAGGCGTCTAAAACTCCGGTTAAACCGGGATAAGCCTCGCCCCTCAATCCTTTAGGAGCCCCTCTGCGGGGCAGCGATTATGGAAGCAATCAACCAGTTATTGACCACTATTGGCCGTTTCCTTTCCTCCCTTGGAAAGGTGATAGGCATGGGAGTCCACCCGGGTCGGGTGCTTCTTTGCGTGGTACCCGTGCTCCTGTCCGCCTTCATTGTTAGCCAAGCCTCAAGGCAATACCTTGCAGGGGAGGGTGGATTCCGTTTGGGTGTGGACCTTTCCGGGGGTGCTGTTCTTGTTTATGAAGTGGACACTTCCAAAACGCAGGAAGCCCCGGCAGACCTGGTTGAAAAACTAACCACGGTTCTCAAAAGGCGAATCGACCCCAATGACCTTTACAACATAACCATTCGTCCCATTCCAGGTGATCCACCCCGGGTGGAAATCATCCTGCCGACAGGGGGCCGCCGCCAGGTGGAGGCAGAACAAAACCGGTGGAACCAGGTCATTGAAGACCTTTCCACCAGGATCCCCCCCAAACCTCAAAGTTACAAAGCGATCAGGACCAACGATCTCACCACCCTTGTGGTTCAGGCGATAGATAATTCCGCCACGCTTGAACCATTGGCCCGCAAAGAAATTCTGGACCAATTCATTGCCCGGGAACGCTTGGGTTCCGAGGATGCAGAGCGCCTCGTCAAAGCCCAGGAAGGGAAACCGACCCTTTCCGAAACAGTGGTATCCAAATTGGTTGACAGCCTTGTCGGCAAAGGATCCACTGGTCAAAAACGGTTGACCTCCGATGAAGTCGAAAGGATCAAAGGAAAAATATCCCAACAGGGCCAATTGGAATTTAGCATCCTTGCCAACAACATGGACGACCGTGATGGTATTGAGGCGGCCAAACGAACGATCAAAGCCACAAGTCCGGAAAACCTGGACAAGCTTGCCCTTCAGGGGTATTCCCCCCCAGTCCCGGTAAATGCCGATCAAACCCGGGATTTTACGGTAACCTTGCGTCGCGAACCCTACCGGACCAATTACCGTTGGGTGGAAATTGGCAAGCAGTTCCTTTATGAATTGGGCCTGAATTCCCAGGCGGATGAAAAGAACGCCCTGGGCCAGTTCCGCATGGTGACGGAAGCGCGGGAAAAACGGGAGGCCACCGACCTTTTCCTTGGTCGGGCCAGCCAGGGATTGGTGTTCAGCCGCCGCATTCCCAATTTGGATCGTATTTCTCTCAAAGATCGGCAGGAGGGCAAAACCATTGAATATTTCCTTTTGGTCCGGGAGGGCTCTGAAAGTGAAAAAGTCACCGGGGATTACCTGAGCAGTGCCACCAAGGGAATTGACGAAAAGGGCCGGATGGCGGTGAATTTCCGCTTTAATGCCGAAGGGGCAAGCCGTTTTTCCGCTTTGACTTCCCGAAACAATCCCGATTCACAGACCAGCTTCCAAAGACAACTTGCCATCATTCTGGATCAACAAATCCAGTCCGCCCCCGGACTGATCACCACCATCAACGAAAGCGGTCAAATCACCGGTGATTTTACGGGTCCCCAGGTAGATCGGTATGTGGATGTTTTGCGATCTGGTGCCTTGCCCGCCACGCTCAAACCCCAACCGGTTTCAGAAACCACCATGGGACCCACCTTGGGGGAGGACACGATCCGTAGTGGTGCGTTTGCCATCCTTTCCGCTTTTGCGGCGGTCCTGCTCTTCATGGTTGTCTATTACCGGGTATCAGGCTTCATTGCTTGCCTTGCCCTTTTTGCCAACCTGCTTTTAACGGTTGCCTTCATGTTGCAGGTCAACGCAGTATTTACCCTACCCGGACTTGCGGGGTTGGTGTTGACTCTTGGTTTGGCCGTGGATGCAAACATCCTTATTTATGAACGCCTCCGTGAAGAACAGGACCGCGGAGCCACCATCGCCCTTGCTCTCCGCAATGGGTATGACCGTGCCCTTCCTACCATCATCGACACCCACTTAAGTTCGATCATCACCTCGATCATCCTTTACATCGTGGGAAATGACCAACTCAAGGGTTTCGGCGTGAGTATGATTCTTGGGCTGTTGATCAGCCTGTTCACCTCCTTGACCATGACCCGGGTAATGTTTGACATCTGGATGCGTAACAGCAAGGTCCGTTACCTCAACATGTTGAAGGTTTTCACCAATCCCCAAATCGATTTCATGAGCATCCGCAAGGTGATGTTCACCATTACGGTTGTCCTAACCATTATCGGGGCGGGTGTTTTCTTCCTGAGGGGCAAAGCCGGACTGAACATCGACTTCAATGGCGGTACCTCGTTTACCGGCCTTCTTTCGGAGGAAGCCTTCAAATCCAATGCCGAGGTGGGCAACATCACCTGGTTGCGCAAACAGTTTGACCACGGCCAGCAGGGAACCGGGCTGCCCGAAGTTTCGATTGAACAGATTTTTGTCGCTGATCCTGCTTTTTCGGAAAGCAATCGCAGTCGGTTGTTCACCCTGCGAACAACCGAAAAATCGATCGACCAGGTAAAGAAGGTAATCAATGAAAAGCTGGGATCATTCCTTCAGCTCACCCAACTCTCTTCCATTTCGGTAAGTGGCAATGCCTTTGACTTGGTGTTTGCCGAACCCACCGCCATTGCCTTGGTCAAACCTTCGATTTTGTCTTCGCTCAAGGCGGCAAAATACATTTCTGCTGACGATGAACTTATTGTTCGTGGTTTGGAAGAAAAAGAGGGTAAAGCCAGGACCTGGAAATTCACCCTGAAAAAACCGGTATCCCGTGATGGGTTGGCCAAAGCGGTTTCCCAAATTCCCGCAGAGGCCCAGACGGTAGCCAAATTAAAGGACAAACCCCAGTTGAATGTGGGAAATCCGGTTTCGGTGGACCTTGGTTTCGAGAAACCCGTTTCCCTGGATCAGGTTGCCCTTCAGGTGCGTCATAGTGCCAATGCCATCGGGGCCAAAGTGGCCGATGCGGTGGGCCTTTCCACTCTTAAATCCGCCCGGCTTGACCCGCTCGACGAACAACAAGCGGGTCGATTCAAGCGGATGCGGATGGAATTGGTGGATGCCATTGATCCCTCAATCCTGACCCAGGTGTTGGCGGATGTTCAATTGACCTATGCCAACAAGCCGGTTCCCGAAAGGTTGGAAAATTTCGACTCCACCTTGGCTCAAAGTACCCAGGAGAGGGCCCTTTATGCAATCGTTGGGAGTTGGCTGGCCATTGTCATTTTCCTTTGGTTTCGGTTTGGAAACTGGACCTTTGGACTAGCCACCCTTCTATGTTTGATCCATGACCTCTTTTTCACTTTGGGTATCATTGCCCTCTGTCACTACCTGGCGGAATATGTACCCGGGTTGGCGGGCTTGCTCCTGATCCAAGACTTCAAAATTGACTTGCCAGCCGTGGCCGCTTTACTTACTTTGGTGGGTTATTCGGTGAATGACACGATCGTGGTGTTCGACCGGATTCGGGAGGTTAGGGGACGCAATCCCGGCTTGAACGAAGACCTGATCAATAAATCGGTCAATCAAACCCTGAGCCGCACCATTTGGACCTCCTTTACCATATTCCTGGTGGTGATGGTGTTGTACTTGTTTGGTGGGGAAGGCGTTCACCTGTTTGCCTTTATCATGGTGATAGGGGTCATTGTGGGAACCTACAGTTCCATTTTTGTGGCTAGTCCCCTGCTTATTATTCTGGGCGAAGGGCGTTCCCCTACCGGGGTCCCCTCGTCGGCTCCGCGCGTGGTTCCTCAAAAAGCGTAATCAATCCGGGATTCAAAAGAGTCCCGGGAATTTTGTACCCCTTGGACAAATAAAATCCGATCATCCTCTACGGGGATCCCCAAATTCCCTCCAATGGGGTCCAGAAAGGCCATTGGATAGAGTCAAATATCTTTTGAAATAGGAAAAATAGTAAAACTGGGAGATTTGTTTGCCTTGAGATTGCAAACCATTAGGGGGGCTTTACAACAAAACGAAGGGATTTGATTTCCTCCACAGCCCCGGTTTTCCCATTTGGCCAAATCGATTGATCCATTTCTTGACCTGAATGCTTGGGATTTTTTCTTAAACACTCGGCAGGGAGTCCGCCAATGTTCCGTTTTTTCCGAAAGAGTCTTGATTCCAGGTTCAACCACCAAATCTTTAAGAAACCCCGGTTTCAAACTTTGGAAATTTTATGCCTCGAGGGTCGGGTTACACCCTCCACTTTTTTCGTTACCAACACCAATGATTCCGGAGAGGGGAGCCTTCGCCAAGCCATTGTGGATGCAAACCTTTTGGAGGGTCCCGATACGATTCAATTTGATGCCGGTTTGACGCAAAGTGCCTCGGCAACGCTTTCCCTAACCAGTACGGGTGACACGACGGCGGGGGCCAGCGCCTTTGGCATTTACTCGGACATTACCATCCAGGGACCGACCGGCAGCAAGGGCATTACCCTGAACAATAACAGTTCCTTCGGGGAACGGCGGCTTTTTTATGTCGATCAGACGGGCAGCTTGACCCTCCATTCCCTAACGCTAAGTGGGGGCAAGGCCCAGGGTGGCGATGGTGGCTCGGTTGCCGGGGGTGCAGCTGGCCTGGGTGGTGCCATTTTCAACCAAGGAAACCTCACCATTTCCAACTCAACCTTGACGGAAAACCAGGCGGTAGGGGGGAATGGAGGGTACAATGGATCTAATGGATTTATTGTGAAAACCGGTGGTGGCGGTGGTCTCCTTGGTTCCGGGAATGACGATGGAGATGGGAACGGGGGTGGCCCCAACGGTGGGACCGGAGGGTTTTTACCCTATAGCGGCGGTTTCGGAGGCGGTGGGGGTGGCAGTAGCGGAATGCAAGCCGGGCATGGCGGTTTTGGCGGGGGTGGCGGCGGTGGGGAGTTCGATGGTGGGAATGGGGGGTTTGGCGGTGGCGGTGGCGGTTCCACGGACTTAGCATATCTTGCTACTGCTGGAAAAGGTGGTTTTGGTGGCGGGGACGGCAGAAGCCCCAGGGGCAGTGGCTTTAGGGGTGGAGGCGGTGGAGCCGGCCTTGGGGGTGCGATCTTCAACAATGAAGGTGTCATCTCCATTACCAATTCAACCCTTGCCAACAACTCGGCAATTGGGGGTTTGGGTGGTGGTAACGGCCAAGGACTTGGTGGGGCAGTCTTTTCCCGCAACGGCTCGATCACTTTGACAAACTGTACCATTTCCGGAAACAAAGAATGGAAATCTTCCGGACAAGTTCAAATCCTTGGTGAGGGCGAAGGCGGCTTGGCCACCGCAACGATTAACAACAATATCATCAGTGGCGGCTTGGCCATCAAATGGACCCAAGAAACGATTAACAACACAATCATCAGGGATGGCAATGCCAATAAAGAATTTTTGGGGGGCACGAATTATGAGGGAAGTATATCGTCCTCCGGATTAGGAAACCTAATTACTTCCGCCGAGCATTTCAGCGGCACCATAGTCAGTTCCGCCGACCCGAAACTTGGCCCATTACAAAACAATGGTGGACCCACCTCAACCATGGCCCTGCTTCCCGGTAGTCCTGCCATCGGTGCAGGCGATTCCGGTATCAGTAGTGCCTTACCCGTGAATGGTCTCGATCAGAAGGGTTCAATCAGGGTCACCTCGGATATTGGAGCCCTTGCCTATTCCGCCCCCACGGTTTCCCCAGAGATCACAAGCCCGGCTCATACCACTTTTACAGTAGGCACAGCGGGCACTTTTACCTACTTGGCAACCGGTAACCCTTCCCCAACCTTTTCTCTCACCACGGGATCCCTTCCTTCAGGTGTTACCTTGAGTTCTGGAGGGATTCTTGCTGGTATTCCAATAACCGGGGGTACCTTTTCTTTCACCGTTAGCGCCTCCAATGGGATTTCCCCCAATGCAAACCAATCCTTCACCCTAACTGTTAACCCGGCGGTCACCACGACGGCCTTGACCTCATCGGTGAATCCGGCCGTTTTTGGTGAAACAGTGGTCTTTACAGCGACGGTTTCGGCTTCGGCCGGGGCAGGGACCCCAACGGGCACGATCACTTACTTTAATGGGGAAATTCCTCTTGCCAGTGGCAGCCTTAATAATGGTGAAGCTACCCTGACTATCAGTTCCCTCTCGGTTGGGGTTAACTCCTTTAAGGCGGTTTACAATGGGGATGGAAGCTTTGTAACCAGCACGAGTGGCGTAACGAGCCAAGTGGTAAACAAGGCGGCAACCGCAACGGTATTGACCTCTTCGGAGAGTTCACCGGTGTATGGTCAAACGGTGACTTTTACGGCGACGGTTTCCACTCTTGCTCCAGGGTCGGGGACCGCAAAGGGATCTGTCGCTTTCTATGTTGGGGCAACTTTGCTTGCGACCAGCAGCCTTGACGGAGGAAAGGCCACCCTTACCACCAGTTCCCTCCCGGTGGGAAATAGCATCATTAAAGCAGTTTACAATGAGGATGGAAATTTCCTTGGCAGCACAAGTGTTGATTCAAACCAGTGGGTGAACCAGGCGGCAACGGCAGTAAACCTGACCTCTTTGGCCAATTCGTCCGTTTATGGAGAAATGGTGAACTTTACAGCAACGGTTTCCGCTTCTGCCCCAGGGTCCGGTGCTCCCACCGGAAAGGTGGAATTCTTTGCCGATGGATCCTCCCTTGGAATTGGAACCATTAACGGAGGTGTGGCTACGTTTGCAATCGGTTCCCTGGCGGTTGGAAACAGGATCATTACCGCGGTATACGGTGGGGATAATAATTTCGAAAACAAATCCTTTGGAACACTAACCCAAGTAGTGAACAAAGCCGCCACCACGAGCGTTTTGTCAACCTCGTTGAGTCCTTCGGTATTTGGCCAATGGATATCCTTAACGGCAAAGGTCACCGTCTCATCTCCCGGCCTGGGAGCACCAACCGGGGAGGTGGAATTTTTTGCGGATGGAACTTCCCTTGGGAAGGGCACCCTAAGCAGCAGTGGTTTGGCCCAATTCCCAACCAATTCCCTGGCGGCTGGTAGTACCAAAATTACTGCGGTTTATGCAGGGGATAATAATTTCGCAAACAGCTCGGCGGGCCTGATTAGCCAAGTGGTGAATCAGGCGGTTACGATCACCGAATTGACCACCTCGGTGGCTTCCTCGGTATTCGGTCAAATGGTAAGCCTTAAAGCAACGGTTTCGGCCAAGGCACCTGGTTCCGGACCCGCAACGGGACGGGTGAACTTTTTTGCTGGTGCAACTTCCCTTGGAAGCATTGGCCTAAACGAAGGCGTGGCTATCCTTTACCGGTCAACTCTCACGGTCGGTTCCCATAAAATCACGGCTACCTTTGAGGGTAATGCCAACTTCCTGCCAAGCACCAGCAGGGAAGTGAGCCATGTGGTTAAAAAAGCCCGATCCGAAATGGCCCTTTCAGGCCCTGTGGACTCGCCTGTTTATGGTCAAAGCGTAACCTTTATGGTGAAGGTTACTCCTACCAGCCCTGATTCCGAGATACCTACCGGCATGGTGAGCTTCTTTCGGCAAAGATCCCTTCGAGGAAGAACACCTATTGCCACTACGGAATTGGTAAGGGGGGTTGCCAACCTGTCCTTGCCCACTCTTTCCCCGGGTACCCAAGGCATTTATGCAAGCTACCATGGGGATCAAGGCTTTCTACCCACCCAAAGTGATGTTTTTTATCTTGCGGTGGGGAAAGCCAGTACCTCGACCGATTTGCGCGCAAGCGTCAACGCCAACCAGTATGGGCAATCTGTGACCTTCACCGTAGTGGTAACCGCCAACCTCCCTAGCTTGGTGATACCAGTCGGCACGGTCACCTTTTTTGATGGCGGCAGGCCGATTGGAACCAAAAGGCTGGAACAGGGTACGACCTCGTTAACCTTGGACTCATTGCCTGTGGGTAATCACCCAATCAGGGCTGTATTTAACGGAGACCTGAATTTCATTGGTAGTACCAGTAATATTGTACCCTATTCGCTAGATCAAAGGAGTACAGTAACCGCACTGATTGCCCAACCCAACCCCATGGTATTTGGTGCTATTTCGACCATTAAGGCTACAGTAACCTTCGTTATTCCAGGACCAGGCACAGCTTCCGGGACCGTCACTTTTTATAAGGGATCCACCAAACTTGGTACGGCAAGGCTTGTGGGAGGCATTGCCAACCTTTCCCGCAGGTTCTTTTCCGTTGGGACCCACGAAATCATTGCGGTTTATGATGGAGATAGCCATTTCCAAACCAGCACCAGCCAAATCCTTACCTTCCTTGTGAACCCAAGGCGGTAAATGGGTCTTACGGATTTTCAAAAAGGCTTTCCAATGGGAAACAAATTCAAGGCCGACTACGAATTTCCATATAGGCTACGCAATGGTTCGTTTTAACCGACGAAGCGAATGGTATGGTTCGGTTTTGGCGGGCCGGGTGCCATACTTGTGCGTTTGATGGGGGGTAACAGAGATCGATTATTTGGTTTCGACCGGGGGAGTATCAGTTTTCTTCTCTTGTGCCTTAGGTTGGTTCAAATCGGTTTTCCTGGAGCTGGCGGCGGGTTGAATTGGACCCTTGCTGTCCTCCTTTTTTTCGATAGCAGGTTCAATGGCCGAGGAGGGGCGCTCCCTGGTTTTGTGTAATCCGGGAGGAGAACCTCCCGTGCAACCTGAAAGTATCCCAACTAAGGAAAAAATAACAAAATAAACGAGTGGGTTTTTCATGTCCGGAAAAAATGTCCTTGGAAAACTTAGGGAATTATCAATTCTCTTTGGGTTACTTTTTGTCGCCGGTAATGGTTTTGGCATCGACGGGTTTTTTGGCATCGGTTTTTTTTGTTTCTTCCCCACAACCTGCCATGGTGAGTGCTAATAAACAGGCAAAAAATCCTGAAAGAAATCGATTCATGAAAGGTCTCCAAGGATTCCTTTTTCAACAGGTGGTGGACCTTGTTAAAATAGAAAAACCCGAGAGGTGGACAACCTTTCCCGGGTTTTAAGCTAGTGCCCTGCCACTCAAAGGGATTAGGATAGTATTCAGCTGCAAGGCACATAGTATAAGTACCAACCAAGGAGGGTTGGTACCATGCGGAAAATTTACATAGTCCGGTTGAGTGGTGAGGAGCGGGGGTTGCTTGAGG
>SYLG01000011.1 GCA_005808665.1 Planctomycetia bacterium
GGTATGATTCGACCGGACCGTATTTGTCAGGCCCCAGACATGGATTGGCATGCCACCTTCCTATTTTCACCGGCGTATGTTTTTAACGCCAACGGCGTGGCACCATACCAGCCTGGGGCAACGCCCCAGGTACCCATTCCCGGTCCACCAAGGGCTGAAAGCCCGAGCTATCCCATTCCTCAGTCTCTCGCCAATCAGGATCAAACGCCTTGAAACAGAACCTGTAAAGAGGATTTGTAGTCCCGACTTTTTAAGGCGGATTTAACTTTTTCCCGGTAAAAACCGGGTTTTCATGGTCCCAACTGCGTAACTTGGGTTATTTAAACGCCAAAAAACCCCATTTTTAACTCAAATTCAAGGGGTGTGGGAGAGCACTCAGCTACGACTTTATTTTCAATGCATCCAATTCCGGTTTTAAGGCAGCCTCCAATTTAACCATCGACTCTACCATTTCTTTCTGAATTTGGGGCCATTGAGATTCCGGGCTGCGGTAACCCCCCTTTTCAATTCTTCGTTTGATTCTGCAAGCGCGTTTGTCGTCCAGTCGTTCCCAAATTAGTTGCCCGCCATAGGCTCCTTCGATTTTATCCTTTTGCGCATATAATTGGTCAAAAATATCTTTGTTTTCCGAGGTTTCCCCTCGATCGATGTAAAGTTCGGTAACTCCATTTTCCTTTACAATCGTGTAGTTGAAATTGAGTCCGCTTATCCCGGAACTAGATCCAAGCCAGTGGTAGGATCCTGGTTTGTTATTGGCATGGCGGGTTTGGCGATTTCTTGCCTCAGCAACCATCCCCTCCCAAAATTGCAACCTAAGGTCATGGCACTCCACCCTGATTTTTTTGCCCACCTGATCTTTTTCGCGCAGTTGGATTTGGTACTCATTTGCCTCGGGAAGTGGAATAATTTGCTGAACATCGATAAGCGTTTTTTCTCCGTCCTTATAGGGACGCAACCGAATACACAGAATGTCAATTTCACGACCACGCAACCACAAAACGGCCGTGGTTAATTCTTTGCCAAAATCTTCGGAAACAAGGACAATCCGAACATCCGGGGCAAAAATATCCTCGTCCGGTTCATCCCAACCCAAAAAGTCCAGAATTCGGTCACCTGGGCTTTCTGCAATTTCTCCTATCTTAGATAGGAATTTTCCATGAATTTGGGCGGCCCTTTCAAAAGTCAGGGTAGACACCATACTGGCATATCGGATGGCCTGCAACTCCATATGGCCGCCATCGTTCGTCCGTTTCAATTCGATGATTACAAGGTTTGCCTGTTTATCAATTGCCAAGAGGTCTATTCGACACTTGCTATCCTCCCAATCACCAAATTCCTCGGCAAGGACATAAAGGTCGTCTCCCAAAACACTTATTTGGGTTCGAAGTAACCTTTGAAGGTCATCCCGCTCCTTGATCTTCATTTCGGCAAATGATGCTTGATCAATTGGCCGAAAACAATCCTGTGTCATTTCAAAAAGGGGCATGGCAAAGCCTTTCCAAAACAGAGATTTTGGACAAAAACATAATGGTAATGCTAGGATTTTTAAAGATGAATCCACTAATGCCTGTTAAGTACTTTAAAGTGACCCCCATTCGGCAGGAAGTGAGTAAAAGGCTTAAAGCCAACCCTCTCTTTAAGGCTTGCTGAGTTCGTTCCATTCGGGCAGGCCACGAACCGGATCAAACGCATCGTCCGGGTCAATGTATTTCATCCACCAACCCGCTTTCACGGTAGCCGGGGCAGAAAGCTTGGCTTGGGTTAATTGGCTCCAAACTCCCGCCAAGTATTGGTCCTGAATCGCTTGCTCGGCAGGCTTTGCCCCCTTGGGAGGAATTTTGGCCACCCGATAGGCTTGGGCCAAAGCTCCGGCACAATTCACCCTCACGAACCAAGGCACCTGCCCGGTAGTGCCCCCAACCGCAATGTTCACATCCTTTGCTGCGGAAACATGATCTCCCAAAAGGGCATAAACATAGGCCCGACCTGCATACAGTTCCCGGTCATTCGGATTGAGTTTGATCCCTTGGGAATAATCCTCAAGGGCTATTTCCCGCCAATTGCTTATCAATGCGGTAGCACGCCGGTTGCGTAAATAGGGTTGTTCCCGATTGATTTCGAGACTTCGGGTGTAGTCCGCCATGGCACTGCCATAATCGCCCAATCTTGCCTTGATAAGGCCCCGTGCCCGCAGGAGTTTGGCTTCAATGGCCTCGGGTTGGCTTTCTGGATCCACCTTTTTGAAATACGATGCCATGGCTTTTGCTTCGGTTTCATCGGCTTTCCCCTTGGAAGCCAAGGCAAATCCCTGGTTGTACGCTTCAAGGGCGAGTTTGTAATCGGGAAGCGATGCGGTCCGGTTGACCTTATCCTTTTTGGCGGCGATTTCGTTGATTACCCATCCCTGAAGGAGCCAAATGAGGGCATTTTCCTGGTCATACCCAAGGGCCCGATCCAGAATTTCCCGGGCCGTTTCCTTTTCCCCCAAGGCAAGCTTGGACCGAGCCAAACCCATCAGGTCGTTGGCTACTTTGAGGGGATTTTTTTCTCTTGCCACCACTTTTTCAAAAGTAGCAACGCTTTCTGTCCACTTGGGCGGATCCATTTCTCCCAAAAGGGCAGCAAGGTGCCGCAAGGGCAGAAGTTCTGTTTTGGCGTTTTGATTCGCCTGCCTGAAACAGGTTTCCGCCTCAGCCAGATTCTTTAGATCGCGTAAAACCATACCGAGGTTATCATGGGCGGACCAGTTGGAAGGGTCGGTAAGGATGGCCCTTCGCAAATCCTCTTCGGCCTTCTTAAGCAATCCCTGATCATAATAAACTGCAGCCCGGTTAACCAAAACGCCCTGGGTTTCCCCACCCAAATACTTCACAGCATTCGCAAAGGATTGGAAAGCTTCCGGATATTGTTTGAGCTTTCCTTCCGTAATACCCATGAGGACATGGGTAAAACCAAATGTCGGCTTGGTACTCAGGCAGTGGAGCAAAAGGGCTCTTGCTTCGCTCCAGGAGGAACTCCGCATGGCACTGACCGCCTGATAATAAATGGACCAAAAATCTTTCGGTGCCAGCCTGGATGCCTGGGAAAAAGCCTTGGTGGCACTTTCAAATTCACCTCCGCGAAACAAATAATCCCCAAGAAAAAACCATTCTCGGGACCCTTTGGGGGTCAATTTATCGGCCTCTGTGCGCTCCTTATCCGCCAAAGACTGTTGATCCCTATCCCCCCGGTTGGCCAACGCTTGATAATATTGGGCCAAATACAAGCGACGGATTTTTTCGCCTGCCCCGGCCTGCTTCGCCAGATCCAGGATTTTTAAGGCATTATCAAGAGCCTTATTATCACGAAAATCTTTATCGAGTTGGCGAGACCCAGCCAAAAGCAAGAGGGCCCCACACTCCTCCAAAATGCCTTTTTTTTGTTCGTCCAAAAAATGCTCGCTAAACTTGGGTTGGTAGGTCATATCCTCCAACCGGATGGCAAATAATTCCAAGGCCTTGGCGGTCTGTTCGAGGACATCTTCGGTATTCTGGTTTTCATTTTTTCCCGTGAGGTCCGTGGCCGCAAAAAAAGCATTATCCACAAATGCTTCAAACTGATCGCTTCGGGTTTTGGTTTCAATATGGGCATCTGCCAAGGCTATTTGTTTTTCCACCCTTTCCCGGACAGGTTCAAATTCTTCGCTATCATCCAGTCCTGCCAGAGACTGTTTGGCTTCGTTTTTGGACTGAAGCCAATTTCCCACATCCCCTGACCGAATGGATTGATTGAGGAGATCTTCGGCTTCGAGGATTTGCCTATTGACATTTTCAATGTGATTGGCCCTGAGTCTTTGATTTTGTGCGTCCAGGCCCAAATAAACAAATCCTCCAGTAACAATCAACAAAACCGCAGCCACACCACTGGCAATTAAGGCGGCTTGGGGCTTATTGCGGCGGGCCCAACGAACCGCCTTTTCCACGCGACCCACAGCCCTTGCCTTGATCGGATCCCCTTTTAAAAACGATTCCAGATCCTCGGCCATTTCTTCTGCGGTGGGATAGCGTTTTTCCGGGCTTTTTTCAAGGGCTTTCATGCAAACGGTTTGCAGATCCAGGGGCACGCTCGGTTGCAATTGGATGGGGGGGACCGGGTCCTTGGTCCTTACATGTTGGAGCGTTTCAAAAAGAGTCCTCCCTTTGAACGGGGGCCTTCCCGTGATAAACTCGTACAACAAGGCCCCAAGGCTATACACATCCGCCAGGTTGGTCAAATTCTTGGCATTTCCTTCGGCCTGTTCCGGGGGCATATAACTGGGAGTGCCCATGATGGAACCGGCTTTGGTGTGGCCTTCATCGGCCGCATCCATTTGCTTGGCCAATCCAAAATCGGTTACTTTGGGTTCGCCGGTTTTGGTCATAAGCACATTGGCCGGCTTCAAGTCCCGGTGGAGAATGTTTTTGGAGTGGGCATAGCCAATTCCCCGGCACACTTTGGCCATTACGGTTGCGGTATAGACAGGGTCCTGCGGCTCACCCTTGAGCAGGGCATCCAGGGGTCCCCCTGCAACAAACTCAAGGGAGAAATAGGGTAAACCGTTGTACTCACCCACATCATAGATTTGAACAATGTTTGGATGCTCGACAATAGCGACCGCTTTTGCCTCCAATAAAAAACGATCAAGTTCCTCCGAACTGGCTTGGGAATTGAGGACCATTTTAAGGGCGACTATGCGTCCCAGTCCCTGTTGCCTGGCCCGGTAGACGACACCCATGCCACCGCGACCCAGCTCTCCCAATATCTCGTATCCTGGTACCACCGGAAGCCTATTCCCCTTGGCATCCAAAGATGGTGCCTGGGGTTCTGTTTTGCCCCCCTTTAATTGGCTAAAGGAGGCCCTTCCTCCCTGCTTCGTGGCATCCGTTCGAACGGTTTTTGAATCCGCCTCCATTACAAATGTCTTGTTATCCTTGGTGGTGGAATAGACGGTTGGAGCGAGGGTAGCAGCGGAATCCACATTGGTGTTCACCGTTCCTGGAGCGAGAGTAGCGGCGGAATCCTGGTTTACCGTCATCCCTCCTGGAGGAAGGGTAGCCAAAGGGTCTTGATTTACCGTCATCCCTCCCGGGGGAAGAGTAGCCAAAGGATCCAGGTTTACCGTCATTCCGCCAGGGGCCAAAGTGGCCATGGGATCCTGCTTTACCGTCATTCCGCCAGGGGCCAAAGTGGCCATGGGATCCTGATTTACCGTCATTCCTCCGGGGGCCAAAGTGGCCATGGGATCAAGGTTTACCGTCATCCCTCCCGGGGGAAGAGTAGCCAAAGGGTCCAAGTTTACCGTCATTCCTCCGGGGGCCAAAGTGGCCAACGGATCCATAAAGATTGTCGATCCACCTGCGACCACTTTGGCTATTGCCCCTGAATTCCCTCCTTTGGGGAGGTCCAAGGCAACCATGGTTGTACTGGAATTATCAACCGGGGCGGGCATGGGACTGGCAAAAATCGTTGACCCCGGGGCCAAGGTCGATGCTGAGGAATCATCCGTGGCATGGGGTTCATTGACTCCCAATTGGGTTGCTTCCTGGGTTTGATCGTCTTTGGGGGCATTCATAGCAGTCCAATCAATAGGGGAAAAAGGCCTTTTACCACAAAATTTCCAAGACCGAATGGGATTCGTCCCTATAATTTTGCCAATACGGGCCACCGTGGGGAGGCCAATTGGTGGATTTCTTTTACCGGGCAACCCTTGGGTTTTGATAACCCCAAAAGATCAAAGGACCGAATTCCGTGAACGACTCTTACCTTTTCACTAGTGAATCCGTCTCAATGGGCCACCCGGACAAGGTGGCAGACCAAATCTCGGATGCCATACTTGATCATTGTCTGGCAACCCATCCGACAAGTCGGGTCGCTTGTGAAACCATGGTTACGACAGACCTTGCCATCGTTTCCGGAGAAATCACCACCGGGGCGGACCTTTCTCGCGCCACCGTGGACAAAATTGTCCGGGAAACCATCCGGAACATTGGCTACACCGATCCCAAAATTGGCTTTGCCGCCGACACTTGCCAGGTCATGTGCCACATCCATTCCCAATCACCCGATATTGCGGTTGGAGTGGATACCGGTGGGGCCGGGGATCAGGGCATGATGTTTGGTTTTGCCTGCAACGAAACCAAGTCCTTGATGCCATTACCCATTTACCTCTCCCACCGACTTGTGGAAAACCATGCAAAACTCAGGCAATCGGGGGAACTTCCCTGGATACGGCCCGATGCCAAAAGCCAGGTCACCCTGGAATACAACAGCGATGGAACCCCCAGGCGCATTCATACGGTTGTGCTTTCCACCCAACATGATGAATCGGCCATGGTAAGCCACAATGGCAAGCACCATTTCTCCGATCAAGCCCGAAAAGTGTTGTTGGAAAAACTCATTCTTCCCACCCTTCGGGCGGAGCGACCTGACTTGGTGGATGGCAAAGGGGATCATTATTTAGTCCCGGTTGGGGATAATGCCGAAAACAGCAGAAATAAACTTTCGTTTCATATTAACCCCACCGGGATTTTCCTGGAAGGTGGCCCGCACGGGGACTGTGGCCTTACGGGCCGAAAAATTATCGTGGACACCTACGGTGGTAGGGGCCGTCACGGTGGTGGTGCTTTTTCAGGAAAGGATCCCACGAAAGTCGATAGGAGTGCGGCCTATATGTGCCGCTATATCGCCAAGAATTTGGTAGCGGCCGGCTTGGCGGACCAATGTGAGGTGCAGGTTTCCTATGCCATTGGTTACCCGGATCCACTCAACATCTGGGTTAGCACCTTCAACACCGCCAAGGGCGGCTTGACCGACCCGCAAATCGCGGAATTGGTTCGAGGGAATTTCAATCTGACCCCGAAAGGGATTATTGAATCCCTCAAGCTTCGTCGGCCCATTTACAAAGAAACCGCCCGCCACGGACACTTTGGCCGGGAAAACCCCGAGTTCCTCTGGGAAGCGACGGACAAAGTCCCGGATTTGAAAAAGGCCGCAGGGATCTGATTGGGATCCCGGAATACCCGATGGGGGATAGGGCAAATGCTGTATTTTCTAATTATGAGAACACCGCTCCCGTTTCCCCCAGGAAGGGTTGGCAAACACAAATTCGGGTTGCACTTCCTGGTTCCTTTGGGATAGCCTTTAAAAAAATTACCCCGTTTTCGCAAGGAGGCGAATCGTGGTCAGTTCGTTTTTTTTCCCCAATCGTCAGCTTTTGCTCGCTGTTGGTTTGTACCAATCAGGGCTTTGGGATGCATCCCTCAAGATCCTTGGTCGGGTCGATTGTTCAGGGAATGCCGAGCCAACGGTACAGAAAAGTGCATTCAAAACCAAAATCCGGATCCACTTAAGGAAAAAGGATTGGCGAAACGCCCAAAATGTCGCTCGGATTGCTTGCCAAAAATACCCGCTGGATCCAACCCTAACCTTTCTTTTGGGTCTGAGCTATTTGCTTCAAGGGAAAGCCGGTTTGGGTGAAGCACACAAATGCTTCGAAAAAGTCCAGCAAATGGCACCTTTTTGGGGAACCAATTTGAAAAGGCATGCGAAAACCCTCCTGTCCCTTGGCCGGGTGGAAGATTCGATTTTGGTCCTCCGCAGGTTGGTATCGCAAATTCCAAATTGCCCTAAGGCACTCCGGTGGTTGATCATGGCGTTGCGCCAAAGGGGTAACCACCAGGAGGCGAATAACCTGGTGCGCCAGGCCCGTTTCCTTTTCCCCTTTTGTCCCCGATTATCCCGTTTGTATCAGGCACTGCAAAAACCAAAGCCACCCGCCAAAATCCATGTCCCTGGCATTATTCCCTTTGTCCGACTTTTTCCCTCCAGGCAATCCCCTGTACAAAATGGCATTGTTTTAAGATTGGAAGACCATCCAAAATCCAGAATGATGCAAGCCTTTTCCCCGACCGGGAGGCGCCGAGGTTGAGTTTTTGCCCATGGTAAACCATCAACCTTGCCTATGCAATCATCCCCAGCCAATCTGAAATACCTTGGCCAGCTTGGTGGTTTGGCTTTCTTGGCGGCGTTCGCCCTCTTTCTCATTGAACCCGTGGTTGGAGAAATCCTGACGCCTTCGTGGGGGGGCGTTCCAGCGGTTTGGCTTGCTTGCCTTTTGTTTTTTCAAACCGTTTTATTTCTTGGTTATATCGCCATTTGGATCGGAACTTCCCTGTTCCCGAAAATCGTCCTTCCTGCTTATTGTTTGGGTTTGGGATTGGCAACCATCTTGTTATTATGGGTGCCCCTGCCCATGGAACCGGATGACCTTTGGGTCAACACTTTCTCGCCAAGCATGGGTGTTATGGGGTTTCTTGGAAGCCACCTGTTTCTGGTGACCCTTTGCCTGGCAGGCACATCCACTTTGACCCAATTCCTGTTGGGTCAGGCCATTCCCGGTCGGGTAACAAGGCTCTATTCGTATTCCAACGCCGGGAGTTTTCTGGCCCTTTTGGCTTTTCCCCTTTTCATCGAACCATTCACCACCCGGCACCAACAATGGGGAATTTTTACCACACTGGTCGGCCTTCAAACCATTCTTGCCCTGTTTTTCATGTTTCGAAACCGCTGGCTTCTGGCCAAAAACCATTGGTACACACGAGCAAATCCTTTAAGGGGATTGGCCCATAAAAACAGGGTTTGGTGGCTGTTGATTCCTTTGTGTAGTTCCGCATTGTTGTGCGGGGTCACCAATCACCTGGCCACCGAGGTTGCCTCGGTCCCCTTTTTATGGATCCTCCCCTTGGCCCTTTTTTTACTGAGTTATGTAATCGCTTATAGTGAAATACCATCCTTCCTTTTGGGCTTAATCCAGAGATACTCCCCGGTATGGGTTGTTTTGGTTTTTTTCTTTTTGTCCCTTACCGGCCTCGAACTTTCCTTGGGCACTTTGCTTGTTCCCTTGGTCCTTCATCTTGGCTGTTTTTTTCTCCTTTGTATCCTGTTGCACCACCTCCTTTTTACCCTGCAACCTGAAAGTGCAACCTTGGGTGCCTACTATGCGGTCATTTCCCTGGGTGGGCTCCTTGGAACCCTCTTCCAGGCATTGATCTTTCCCCTGGTTTTTGCCCGAGTCGGGATTTGGGAATACCCCATTTGCCTTTCCGCAGCCATGTTTTTATTGGGTTGGGCCAGAGTACATGCCTTCGCCTTTAAACCCGTCCTTGTACTCACTTGCGGAGGAATTGGGGTTTTATGGGCCCTGTACCTTCTATTTGGGCAAATGAACCCGTCCCAACAACCCAACCTCGCCGCCATTGTTGCCGGGATCCTTTTTGTCCTTTGCCTATTTTGGGCCGAGCATGGCCAGGTGTTTTCAACAAGCCTTTTAATTGCTTATTTTGGGCTGATCCTTCTTCTTTTTTCCACCGGAAAGGATGCCGAAATCCATCGCAATTCCTTTGGCATTTTGAAAATCACAAAAGAAGAAAACCAAAATCAAACCAAAACATTTCTCTACCACGGAAACACCATTCACGGAATCCAGTCCTCGGCAGAACGAGACCCTGATGGTCGGTTCTTGCCGCTTTCCTACTATGGCAACAAGGGACCAGCCGGAGATGCCATGGCAAAAGTCCAAAAGGCCCATATCCTGGGAGCCAAAATTGGGATAATAGGCCTTGGGGTTGGCTCATTGGCTTGGTATGGACGACCCCAAGACCACCTCGACTTTATGGAATTGGACCCTGCGGTTGGCGAGATCGCCTTAAATCCCAATCGTTTTCAATTTCTGGATCAGGCATTATCCTCCATTCGCATTCAATACGGCGACGGAAGGCGCACTCTGGCCAACTCCCAAGATTCCTATGACTTGTTGGTCCTCGATGCCTTCAGTTCCGATACGGTTCCGGTCCACTTGCTTACAAAAGAATCCGTTGCGATTTATCTTTCCAGGTTGGCAACCGAGGGGAGCCTCCTTTGCCATGTCTCCAATCGCCACTTTGATTTACTACGGGTAATGGCAGGCTGGGAAAAAATAACCAAACTTCGCGGCTATTTGTTTGACGATAGGGACATTGGTCCAGACCGAATCAAACAGGGATTCAGCCCGTCCCAATGGGTTTTATGGAGCAGAGATCCCAAAATTCAGATTTCATTGGCAAAAGATTATCGGTGGCAACCCCTCGCAAAAACCATTGCTCCCGTTATTTGGACGGATGATCACCATTCCATATTGGGATTACTGAAATGGTAGCCTTTCCGAAAGACTATTTCTTCAAACCGTTGGTCCTGGTCAATCGGTTCCTAACCCAATTTATGCTGTTGGATGGATTTTTTCTATTTTTTGACCTATTTTGGAATCCGGATTGAGGATTTTCCCGGGAATTTGGAGTATGTCGAGTTCAAAACGGCATGGTATTCTGACCAAGTTACTTGATAGGGGCCCATCCTGCCACGATTTATGCATTGGAGTTTGAAATTATTCCCAGGTACCCTGGAAAGCCTCAACCCATTTCCGTCGGTTTGAAGGGTTGAAAGCCATTGGGAATCGGCGGCAAAGCGGGTACCAGACCCCGATGAAACGGATTCGTTGTCCCGACCATTGCAAGGGGACTTGAATACTTCCTGGGAAAAAACCGGTTTTCATGGTCCCAACTGCGCAACCTGGTTTAACCCAGGTTACGCGGTTGGAGTGATTGTATACGATTTTTTAGTCCATTTTTGGGACCCGGATTGTGTTTTTTCCAAGATTATTGGAGTATGTCGAGTTCAAAACGGCAGGTAGTCCTGACTATGTTACTTAACCCAAGTTACGCAGTTGGGACCATGAAAACCGTGTTTTTCCCGGGAAAAAGTTAAATCAGGCTGCAAAAGTCGGGACTACAAATCCTCTTTACAGGTTCTGTTTCAAGGCGTTTGATCCTGATTGGCGAGAGACTGA
>SYLG01000080.1 GCA_005808665.1 Planctomycetia bacterium
GGGCGGAGGCAGTCCTTCAACAATCCATTGGAAAAAAAAGTGTTACCCTTCGAAGGTTTGGCTGGTCCGATGAGAGTTTGGAGGCAGCCACCACCCATGCCCAAATAAGGTTGGAGGAGGCGGGCAAACAGCTTGCCCTAGGGTCGAAAACGGCACTTCGCGAACCGAAAAAAGCCTACAATGGGGCGGATGGTGTCCCCATTCGCGAGGAAATCCTTGGTCGGCTGGAAGATGCGGTTCTCACTCGCAATCTTTATGGAGCCGTCTGTCTTAATACTCCTAATGTACTCTTTGCCGATGTCGATGTCGATATTGAGGGCGGGGCGGGCCCGTCGCTGGCATTTTACATTGGGGTGGATGCCATCCTTGTCGTATTTGGGGTTGTCCTTTGTTCCATCCTATTACCCAAATTGTGGGCCATCGGTTTTCTGTTGGCGGTGGTAGGCCCAATGGTAACCAAACCCATTTACAAAATGCATAAAGGCAATCGGCCCGATCCCAGAGAGGCTGGTTTGGATAGGATTCGACATTTTTCCGCTGAACATCCGGCCTGGAACTTGCGGATTTATGAAACCCCCGCGGGTTGGCGCATCCTTGCCATGCATAAAACATTCAACCCCAACTATGCGGAGGTGTTTGCATTTTTTCAGGAAGTGGGTGCCGATCCGGTTTATGTCCGCATGTGCAAGAATCAAAACTGCTTTCGGGCCCGGGTTAGCCCCAAACCGTGGCGCATTGGAATCAGCCAACACATCCGGCCCCGTCCGGGGGTGTGGCCAATTGCGGAAAACAGGCTTCCCGAAAGAGCCCGGTGGGTTGAACAATATGACCTGCTTGCCCCCCAATTTGCCTCCTGTCGCTTTACCGAGGCGATAGGAAGTTCCACCGTAAGCCCTGAAGCGGAGCAGGTCCGTTTTCTCCATGACAAACTTTGCCAATCGGATTCCATGCTGCCACTTGCCTAGACCGGAACGGGAATCGTATTGAAGCATTTGTAGGCTGGGCATTATCGGTCCAATTATGGACCATAGACTGATTGAAACCACATTATTGAACGGATGGGACCTGGAAATGCCAAACAAAACCTGCCAAAGGAAAACCAACCCATGGAGTGGTATTCCGCAAAGGCAACCCCTTGTTATCGTTGGGATAATGGGCCTTTTTTTGTTTGGTTCTTTTGGCCCCCAAAGGTTTACCCATGGCCAGGATGCCCTAAAGTCCAAGAAAATTTCCGAATACTATGATGCTGCGTATCTTTCCGGGGCCCATTCGGGTTGGTTCAAAACCAGGCTCGCCAAACAGAACGACGATGCCTACATCACCACCCTTAATATGAACCTCCAAATCAAGCGGTATGGCAGCGTGGTAACCACCCGGATGGACACGACCACTACCGAGGATGCCCAAGGGAAGATCCTTGCCCTGACTTTGACCCAACATTTGGACATGGGAGAAGCCCTAACCACCGCCCGGGTGGAAGGGAACAAAATGTTTGTGAAAGCGCCTGGTACCCAAAAGGAACGGGAAATTCCCTTCGACACTGAGGCACTCGGCCCCCGGAAACAAGAGGCCCTTTTGAGAGAGAAAAAGGCCAAACCTGGGGATTCCATCAAGTACAAAGCGTTCGAGGCAAGCCTTCTCATGACGACGGTCATCGAGGCAAAGGTAGGCCAAATGGAGGAAATTGATGTCTTTGTTGCGGACAAGGCCGACCCTTCCAAAGTGGAACGAAAGAACCGGAAATTATTGCGGGTGGATGTGATCCCCGAACCAATCAAAATACTGGGCCAACCGCTCAAACTTCCCTCCCAGGCGATTTGGATGGATGAAAATTATGAAACACTCCGGTCTAAAACCGAAATGCCCGGAATGGGAGCACTTCACCTTTTTCGGGCCACCAAAGAGGCTTCGACCAAACCCGGTTTGACCCCGGAATTGCTTCCGGATTTGGGAACAGGTTCGACCATCGTATTGGCCAAAAGGATTCCGGACATTACCACGGCAAACCGGATTCAATGGAAAATGACCATTGCCGATGAGGATAACCCTGCCGCAGCTTTCAGTCAGGACGACCGTCAATCGGCCGGTCAGGCGGATCGGGGAACTTTTGTGTTAACCGTGAAATCGGGCCGCGAAGATGCCCGTGATACCAAGCCTGAAAAAGAGGCAGGCGAGTTCAAGGATGCCTGCTATTATCTGGACAGCGACGATGCGACGGTCCGCGGTTTGGCCATTTTGGCGGTGGGGCGTGAAACGGATCCGTGGCAAAAAGCAGTAAGAATCGAGCAATTTGTCAACAAAAAAATGAAGGTCTCAAGTGAGGTCGGTTTCGCCACCGCCTCGCAGGTTGCCAAGACTCTCACAGGGGATTGCCGCCAACATGCCATGCTTGCGGCGGCGATGTGCCGGGCCGTGGAAATTCCCAGCCGGACGGCCCTTGGGCTTGTCTATGTCGATCAGTCGGCCAATGCGATACTGGGATTTCACATGTGGCTTGAGGTTTTGATCGACGGAAAATGGCGTGGGCTCGATCCGATTTTTGGACTCAAGGGCCTGACCCCTGGCCACATCAAAATTTGCGATCATTCCTGGAAAAACACCCAAACCCTGGCACCGTTATTGCCGGTTCTTCGGGTGATGGGAAAGCTTCAAGCAGTCATTTTGGAAGTGGATTAGGATTAGGTCCAAAAGGGAGTTGGCAATGACAACAAAGGTTTATCGATGGTTCATGTTGGCGGCATTGGGTTTTTGCGGATCGGCCATGGCGATCGACGACTATGTCCTTGGCCCGGATTCCCAAAGGAAAGAAGGCGTTCCCAAAGGGAAAGTCGAAAAATTCACCCACAAAAGTGAGGTTTTCCCAGGAACCGAACGCGAAGTGCTGGTCTATATTCCTGCCCAATACGACGGGACCAACCCCATTGCCAGCATGGTTTTCCAGGATGGGTCTTCCTATGCCGGGGAAAAAGGCCCATTTCGCACGACGATTGTATTTGACAATCTGATCCACGAAAAGAAGATTCCCGTCATGGCCGGCATTTTCATCAATCCCGGATCGGTGAAGGCGCAAAAAGCAGGGGAAAAGGACCGGTCCAACCGGAGCTTTGAGTATGACAGCCGGTCGGCCCAGTATGTTACTTTTTTGGAAAAGGAGATTTTTCCCGAAGTTCAAAAACGGGTGAGTTTGAAAAACGACGCCGCCAGCCGGGGCATTTGTGGCATCTCAAGTGGTGGAATATGTGCCTTTACCGCAGCTTGGGAACGGCCTGACATGTTCTCCAAAGTGTTAAGCCACATTGGCAGCTTCACCAACATTCGCGGGGGGGACGCCTATCCGGGTATCCTCAGGAAGGCCCCCAAAAAACCAATTCGGATCTTTTTGCAAGAAGGATCCAATGATCTTGATAATGAACATGGCAACTGGCCTTTGGCCAACCGGTCGATGGATGCGGCGCTACGATTCAGGAAATATGATTCCCGTTATGTGGAGGGGGATGGCCCGCACAGCGGCAAGCATGGCGGAGCCATCCTGCCGGAGTCGTTGATCTGGCTGTGGCGGGAATAAAGGGTGAAAACCCTGATTCCCAAAGGTCAGGCGGGAAGAAACAGGCCTTAGCGGGTGATCCGCAGGCCGCCGCCTTGGACGGTGGCCTCCACCTCGGCAGCGGTGACCCAGGCAAAGTCACCTGGAATCGAATGCTTGATGGCGCTCATGGCAATTCCCCAGTCGAGGCCTTTCTGGTCGTCGCTATCGAGCATTCCGTGGATGAGACCGGCGGCAAAAGAGTCGCCCGCCCCGAGTCGATCCACGATTTCAACCTCAAATGACCTTGTCCGAAGAACCTTGGTTGAGGTCCAGAGGATGGCCGTCCAGGTATTTTTCCAGACGAGTGGGTTTTCGCGAAGGGTAATGGCGATCTTTTTTGTTCCAAATCTTTCATTTACCTTGGCGGCGGCTTCTTCGTAACTATTTCCTTTGATGCCAAAGACTTTTTCGATGTCTTCCTCAGTGGTAATCAGGACATCGCAAAACCGCATCAGTTCTGACATGCACTTTCCCGCCTCGGCTCCGGTCCAGAGCTTGGCGCGATAATTGAGGTCATAGCTGACCGTCAGGCCATGACGCTTGGCAGCAGCACAGGCTTCATGAGTGGCCTCGGCTGCGGTAGCCGAAAGGGCCGGGGTGATGCCCGTCACATGAAACCACCTGGAACCAGGCATTACCGAATCCCATGGAACCATGCCTGGCTTAATGGCGGCTATAGCGGAGTTTTTGCGGTCATAAAGGACACCTGAGGCCCTCGGAGCGGCGCCAAACTCAAGGAAATAGAGGCCGACCCGATCCTCGGGTGTAAAGAGAACATGGCTGGTGTCGACCCCCGCCTCCCGGGCGTGGTTGGTGACGAGGCGACCCAAAGAATTGTCGGTTAGCCTGGATATCCAGGTTGATTTTCGGCCAAGGCGAGCAATTCCCACGGCGGTGTTGAGTTCTGCCCCACCGATTTTGAGGTCGAGGCTTCTGGCCTGTTCGAGGCGGTGAAAAGCGGGTGGTGCAAGCCGGATCATGGATTCGCCAAAACCAATCAAGTCATAAGCCATTTTCTTATCCCCTTAAAAAATTCGGTTGAAGAGTTGGATGCCTGGATTATTTGTTCCTGGCGCGCCAGGCATCCACCACGGCCCGGTATTTGGCGGCGGTTTCACGAATCCTGTTCATGTCACCGGCTGCCAAAGCCTTTGGGTCAATGAGCTGACTACCCATTCCAAGGCAACAAGCGCCAGCATCCAGAAAGGCGGCAGCGGTCACAAGGTCTACCCCGCCGGTTGGCATCATGCGAATCTGGGGAAGGGGACCGCGAATCGCCTTGAAGTAAGCCGGGCCCACCACCTCGGCGGGGAAGATTTTCACAATATCCGCTCCGGCTTCATAAGCGGTCAGGATTTCCGTGGGGGAAAAGGCGCCCGGCATGGACAATTTGCCATAGCGGCGGGCAAGGGCAATGACCTCGAGGTTAAGGGTCGGGGAAACGAGATATTCGGCCCCTGCCAATATCGCTGCCCGGGCTGTTTCGGAATCAAGCACGGTACCTGCTCCAAGAAGTATCCGATGGCCCAGTTCGTTTTTCACGGCCTTTAAAACCCCGAGGGCATCGGGAACGGTGAAGGTAATCTCCGCCACGCTGATGCCCCCGTCTGCCAAGGCCCGGCAAACTTCCACCAGCTGACTGCCATCCTTGGCCCGAACCACGGCAACAATGCCACAATCCAGGACTTTTTGCATCATTTCTTCGCGTGTCATCTTGCGGCTCCAATTGGGTGGGAATTGCTGTTATTGTCTGATTTGCCTTTCCCTTGGCCAGTAAGGCATGACACTTTGACGGTCGAAAGGAAATCCTTTCAGGGAGTACAAGGCGCCTTCGCCAATCTCTCCTTTACAATCGTCCATTCTTTTGCCAAGATAACTTGGGAGTTTTGCATAAAACAGGAAATCCACCATGCCTCTATCACATCATGTGGCGATTGCCCTTTTCACCCTTGCAGGTTTCGGGTCTTCTTTCATTGTGGCCGAGGAAGCCAGGCTCCTTCGGTTTCCCACCCTGAACGGGGATCAGATTGTGTTTACCTACGCTGGGGACCTTTACACGGTTTCGGCAAAAGGGGGTACAGCCCGAAGGCTCACAAGCAGTCCCGGGTTTGAGATGTTTCCCAAATTCTCCCCGGATGGCAAAACCATTGCTTTTACAGCCCAATACGATGGCAACACCGAAATCTTTCGCATGAATCGCCAGGGAGGCGAACCCCGTCGGCTCACCTGGACTCCTACCCTGGAACGGGATGATGTCTCGGACCGGATGGGGCCAAACAATATCACCCTTGGGTGGACCCCAGACGGCAAAGAAATCCTTTTTCGTTCCCGAATGCATACCTTCAATGATTTTATCGGGCAGCTCTACACGGTAGACGCTGAGGGTGGATTACCCAAGGCCCTACCCCTTCCCCGGGGTGGCTTTGCAAGCTATTCTCCGGATGGCAAAAAACTCGTTTACAATCGAATTTTCCGCGAATTTCGCACTTGGAAGCGTTACCGCGGGGGGATGTGTGATGATCTTTGGACCTATGACTTTGCCACCAAAAAAACCGAGTCGCTTTGCACCACCCCCGACCAGGAAATCGAGCCGATGTGGCACGGCGGCAAAATCTATTTCCTGTCCGATCGGGAATCAAGCAAACGGATGAACCTGTATGGGATGGATTTTGTAACCAAAGAGACCAAAAAACTGACAGACTTTCAGGATTTCGATGTCAAGTTCCCTTCGATGGGTGACACGGGAATCGTGTTTGAACAGGGAGGGTGGCTGTGGAAATGGGACCTTGCCACCGCCAAACTGGACAAAATTCCGGTTGAAATCTCCGAAGACTTTAGTGCCGCAAGAACGGCATTGACCAATGTTTCCGCCAACCTTGGTTCCGGGGCCCCCTCGCCAGATGGAAACCGGGTTGTCGTTGCTGCCCGGGGTGAGGTTTTCAGCATCGCCACCGGGCTTGGGATCACCCGTCGACTGACTCATTCTCCCGGCGCCCACGACCGCAATGTCACCTGGTCACCTGATGGCAAGCAAATAGCCTTCTTCTCCGATGCTTCCGGGGAGGATGAGATTCATTTGGTGGCCCCTGATGGCAAATCGGCCCCTGTGCAGCTGACGACTGGAGGGGGCGTTTATCTCTACGATCTTGTTTGGTCGCCTGATTCCAAAAAACTTTTGTGGACCGATCGGAAATTCCGGGTTCGGGTGATAGACCTTGGCTCCAAAAAAATTACCGAAGTTGTGAGCAATGCCAAATGGGAGGTACGCGATGCCGCTTGGTCCCCTGATAGCAAATGGGTCACCTGGTCCGAACAGACTCAAAACGATATGCGCAAAGTTCGCCTCAAACAGGTTGAGACCAGCCAGGTGATTGATGTGACCGATGCCTGGCATTCCTCGGCAAATCCGGTGTTCAGCGGAGACGGCAAGTTTCTCTTTTTTGTATCCCACCGCGATTTGAACCCGATTTACTCCTCCACCGAATGGAATCATGCCTATCGGGATATGGGCCGGGTGTACGCGGTAGCCCTTGCCAGGAATACCCCTTCTCCCTTTGCACCAAAAACCGATGAGGTGGAACCGGCAAAGGCACCCCAGGAACCAGTCAAGGATGCAGGTTTGAAAATCGATGCCGAAGGATTGCCACTACGCACTTTTCAACTCCCTGTGGCTGCCGGCAATTATGGTGGCCTCCAATCGGTGGGCCAAGCCGTTTGGTATCAAAGGTCCACCAGCAAGGAACCCCCGACTTGGGCGGTATTTGATTTGGCCTCGAGGCAGGAATCGGTCATTGGGCCCATAGGCAGCCTTGAAATCAGCGCAGATGGCAAAAAGGCGTTGATCCTTGGGCCCAACAAACGGCTTTCCATGGTTGGTTTACCCCGGGGGCCGATTTCTCCCTGGCCCCAACCTGCCATCGACATGACCGGGGTTGAATTCGAACTCGACCACGCCGCCGAGTGGAAGCAGATCTATCACGAATCGTGGCGGCAAATGCGCGACTTTTTTTACGATCCCAACATGCACGGAAACGATTGGGTTGCCCTTAAAAGGCGCTATGAAGTGCTCCTGCCCCATGTGCGCCACCGTGCGGATCTAAGCTACATTATCGGGGAATTGATCGGTGAGCTGAACGCAGGCCACGCTTATGTCGGCGGTGGGGAAATGCAAAAGGCCCCCCGGGTCAATCTGGGACTCCTGGGAGCATCGCTGGAACGGGATCCCTCTGGCTACGCCCGCATCACCAGGATCCATGCGGGTTCCAGTTGGGACCCCAAGTTAGCCTCTCCCCTGGCGGCTCCCGGAATCCAGGTCGCGGTGGGGGAATATCTGCTGGCCATTGATGGCAAACCGGTTAATGAACTCAAAAGCCCCTATCAGGGGCTGGTGAACAAGGTGGGCAAACCGGTCGTATTGCGTATTGGTGCCAAGCCCGAATTGGCCAATAGCAGGGAGGTGGTGGTGGTGCCCATTGCCTCGGAATCGGATCTTCTTTATCGTGATTGGATCGAAAAGAATCGCAAGCAGGTGGATTTGGCCACGGCAGGCAAGGTCGCCTACATTCATGTTCCCGATATGCAGGTTCCCGGGCTCAACGAATTTGTCCGCCAGTTTTATCCCCAGGTGGATAAAAAGGCTCTGATCATCGACATGCGGGGCAACGGGGGCGGCAATGTTTCGCCCATGCTCATTGAAAGGTTGCGTCGTGAGGTGGCCATGATCGGGGTTGCCCGTGGGGGAGCACCCCACACCGATCCCCAAGCGATGATTTGGGGGCCAATGACCTGCCTTCTGAATGAGTTTTCCGCTTCGGACGGCGACATTTTTCCCTATCGTTTCCGCCAATACAAACTCGGCAAACTGATCGGCAAACGAAGTTGGGGCGGCGTGGTGGGCATACGAGGGACACTCCCCTTGCTGGATGGCGGAACGCTCAACAAACCGGAATTCAGCCGCTATGACATCGACGGCAAGGAATGGATCATGGAAGGAGTAGGGGTGGAGCCGGATATTGTTGTGGACAATGATCCCGCCACCGAATTCGGGGGAACGGATCAACAGTTGGAACGGGCGATCGCTCACATCCTTCTGGAATTAAAAACAAAGGAAAAAACAATTCCTGCCCTTCCGCCATTTCCCAAGCGATAGGGTAAACTGGCAACTCCCGGTACCCAAATGGGTTGAAGGATACTCTTGACCCAAGGCTTTGCCGATTTTTTAGGGCAAGGCCGTTTCAGAAAGCTTTTCTCCCCTTTGCGCAGGAACATTCCTTGCTCCACGGAATTGGGGTTTTGTGATTTTCCCCTAACGCATTGTGGCCCGGTTTGTTAAAATCTTAAAAGTTCACAACTAGGGAGATTTCGACCATGACCTGGCGAAAACCATGTATCCTTCTGGCCTTGGTGGCCACCGTTTCCGTACCAGGCACAACCGTTGCCCAAAAACCCAGAATCCAACGAACCACCCTGCCCCACCCCTTGCCTCAGGTGGATACCGGGGACGATGAAAAGGCCCTTCGGCAGGAAGCGATTGCCTATGCTGAGGCCGTAAACAAGGGAGACCTCAAGGCGATCCTGGAACAATGGGCATCCCACGGGGAATACCGAAATAACCTGGGGGTAACCCTTGAGGGTAGGGCTGCCTTACAAGAAACCTACAAAAAATGGCTGGCGGAAAACCCCAAAGCCACCATCAAGGTGGGGGTAGATCGCATCAGGCTCCTTTCCAAAGAGGCTGCCTGGGTGGAAGGGACCATTCATTTGGAAAGGGCAGATGGTACTTCCTCCCGGTCCCGCTTTCGGACTTTGCGCATCAAAGAGGGGGGAGCATGGCGGATTTCAGAGTCGATGGAAACCATTCAAACCGGAAGCCAACTGGCAGACCTCGATTGGTTGAAGGGTTCCTGGTCGGGAAAAGCGGGGGACGATGAAGCAACATTTTTCGTGGAACCGGTCCTGGACGGGGCATTCCTCAAGGTTGATTTTACCCGAAAAAACAAGGGTAAAATGCTTCAACAGGGATTTCACCTGATCGGATCCGATCCCCGTGGGCAAGGCCTTGTCTCCTCGGTTTTTGAAGCAAGCCAGGCGATGGGCCAGGGACGGTGGGTCCATGATGGCCACCATTGGGAAGTGGAAATGTCGGGTATGGATGCGACCGGGCTTGATGCCTCGGCCATTCAGGTGATTACCCAACTTTCAAAAACCTCCCTGACTTGGCAAGCCATCGAAAGAGTGGTGGGCGGCGTCAGGTTGTCCGATACGGTTCCCCTAAAGTTAACCCGAACCAAATAATGATTCAAAGGGGTCAGCGATGATGATTGTGCAAAAAAGCAAGGCTATTGTGCTGGGATGTGTGGCGGGGTTGGCCCTTGGCGTGGGTGCCAACCTGGCAATGGGCCATGGCTTCGGCGGGGTGGGAGGTGGAGGCGGTGGTTACCATCCCCCTGCGGCCGGGGGCGGCGGATACCGGCCACCAAGTGGGGGTGGAGGCGGTACATATCGCCCACCAAGCGGTGGGGGAACACGACCGGGCGAAGGTGGCAGCGGAGAATACCGTCCAGGGAACAATTCCCGACCAGGCGAAGGCGGCAGCGGAGAATATCGTCCGGGCAACAATACCCGACCCGGTGAGGGGGGCAGTGGCCAATATCGTCCGGGAAGCAATACCCGGCCAGGTGAAGGGAACCGCACCCCGGGGGAGTTTCACCCCGAGCAATTCAACCAGTACAACCACAACAATATCAACAACCTTCATGGTTGGTCCAATACCAATCTGAACAATCGTGGCAATGATTTGAGGAATAATTTTTACCACAACAACAATTGGAACAACAACTATTACAATGCCCACTTCAACAATTGGTGGGGAGGCCCCTATGCCGGGGGGGGATTCTGGGCCGGAATGGGTTTTGGGGCACTTACCTCATGGTGTACCATGGCGGCCCTGGCCAGGCCCTATAACTATGGCACCAATGTCGTCTACCAGGGAGATACGGTCTACTACAACGGGGACCCCGTAGGCAGTCGCCAACAATACTATCAACAAGCCACGGATCTCGCCGCCCAGGGGGCCCAAGCGACCCCTTCGATGGAGGAGGAATGGCAACAACTCGGAGTATACGCCCTGGCAAAGGAGCAGGAAAAGGATTCAAGCAACATGATTCAATTGGCGGTGAATCGTGATGGCATTATCCGGGGGAATTTTTACAACTCGGTTTTGGACACCACGCTTCCGATCAATGGCAAAGTGGACAAAAAAACCCAACGGGCCGCATGGTCTGTTGGCGAGAAAAAAGATGTGGTCTACGAGGCGGGGTTGAAAAACCTCACCATGGAACAAACTCCTGTTTTGGTCCATTTTTCGTCGAAAAAAAGCGAACAAATGGTGTTGGTTCGTTTGAAGGAACCCGAGGGATTCAAGGGCGCAAACTCCCCGAAACAATAAGCCTTTGCCACCGAAAAAGACCCAAACAAAGGGGGTTTGTTGGCAAACAGGGGAATGAGAGAAGGAGAGTCGCGCCAGCCGAGCACAACAATGCCCGGCAAATTTGAAATGATGGTGGAACGGTATAAATAGCCACGGGGGGGGACCGAAAGGCGAACGGCGGTGTCTACTACAATCACGATAGAAGAGGCCCAAGCCTTATGAACTGAACTGGTCGCTCACCTGGGATGGGGCCAAGAGCTAGTCATCACCCAGAATCACAAACCGGTTGCAAGGCTCATTCGTGAAAAAGCCGCTCTCCCTGTCCCCCGCAAAGCGGGAAGTGCCAAAGGAAAACTCATCGTTCTCCAGGAAGACGATGACCATTGGGAGGATTTTGGGGAATACAAGTGATGCGCATCCTGTTGGATACTCATACTTTACTCTGGTTTCTGTTGGACGACCCCCAATTAGGCCTTGGTGCACGCCTGCTGATCGAAGACCCAGCCACCGAGATGTTCTCAACCACACTTAATTTCAACACCAAAGGCGTGACACCCATCCAGCTTGGGGTAACGCCCCAGGTACCCATTGCGAAACTTGGGTAAATAAATTCCCCTCCTTTGGAGCATAGGTATGGACACATCCTTTCGATTGGGGTAAATAAGGGCGCAGGCGGGCAACCCGGATGTTCAAGACACCTTGTTGTTCATCAGTTTGTCTTGGTGGAATTCAAAAAATTCAAAAGCTTCAATTGACAGAAACAAGAATTCAGGATAGCTTGACGGGAGGTTGAGGTCGTTAATAAATGCCCGGGCTTCCGTTTTTGTCCATTTAGATTTTTTAACTTATCTGGTATAGAGGGTAGTAGCCGTGGCATTTGGCGCATCAACCCGTCATTTTCGATCTTAATCATTGCCAACCGTTGTTTGATTTCCCTTAAAGGTTGGCAGTAGAACTACTCGGGAAAGGGTTCTATTGACAATTTCACCTTCAGTTGAAGCCCAAGAGGGCGGCAGTCCCAACCCAAAATTCTGGCAGTTCACTCCCTTGGAGTTTACATGGCAACTAATTGGTGTTTGCAAAAAGATTGGGAGGATTTTGCCCGGCATGTTTCTTTTGGTTGCGGCATTGCTAAAAGCGTCAGATGGTGGCAATAGTGGCCTGTATTCTCCGTCATTAAAAGTTTTGGCGACTTATGTTGAGTTTATCGTTGGGGCATTGCTCCTGTTAAATTGGTTGCCTTTTTTCTCTTGGGTTTTGTCATGTTCATTGTTTTTTGTCTTCGTGATTTTTAGTTTTAAAATTTCCATTTCTGAATATAGCGATTGTGGTTGTTTTGGATTTGTAAAGATGAATCCGTTTTTTACAGTTTTGTTGGATGTTTTTGCGTTATCATTGCTTGGTATTGCTAAACCACAATATGCTTTGCAAAATCCTAAACAAACAGTCGTATTCGTGGTGATATTTTCAGGTGGATTTCTGTTTTCTGCATTCCAATTAAACGGGAAAAATGGAGATGATTTAGTTGCCATTCTAAATGGGAGTCAGGTTTATATCACTCCAACTCTTGTCGACCTCGGCCCTAATTCAGCCGGAGATCTTAGGGTAATTCGCATAAATGTTATCAATCGTTCGGATCAATGCGCCCGATTAATTGGCGGCAGTGTTAGCTGTAAATGCACAGTATTAAAAGATCTTCCAGTTACTTTGCCTCCTGCAAGTAAAAAGGAAATCGAAATAGAGTTGTTAGTTAAAGGGGATCCTGGATATTTTGTTTTTCAATATGAATTGTTTACTGATGTTAAAAACGAAGAAAAATTTACGGTGTCATCACCGGAAATATACTAGGGCCCCCACTATTAGCGGCCACTGATTGAAAACCCTAGGTTGGGTTGATCGTGGATTGTGCCGGATTGTCGGCAATATGACCAGAAGGTTAGAATGTTGAAGACCATTTTTACAAATGTTTCTAAAATGTGCGTTCTTGGTGCGGTTGTTTTTATTTTTAATGGCGTAAC
>SYLG01000012.1 GCA_005808665.1 Planctomycetia bacterium
ATGAGGCGGTGGTTACCGTTGATGCGGGATTTGGGGAACCGGCTGCGGGGGTTGTTTCGATAAGGGTTTCCTGGGAGGTTCCGGCATCCCGGGACTGAAGGTAGAAATGGGTGTTGGCGACTGGCTCAAGGACCGCCGGAAAAGTGTTGTCTTGGCTGAGGAGGAGGTTGGGGATATTGGTGGGTTGATCGGAAAGGGTAAGTTGTGACTGCCACGAAGTGGAAGTGGTATCGGTGGAAGCCTTGGAACCATCGGCAAGAATTTGGGTTGTCGAGGTGTAGGTGAGCGAAGATTGATCAATGGTCGAAAGACCAAAAGAAGTGTTATCGGAAAAGGTCCAGGAACCGTTCGTTAGAAAGGCAGCGGAATCGGACCACAAGACTTGATTCCAAGTGGTTTGAGAATTCAGAAGGCCCGAAGCGGTGTAGCCCGGGGTGCCATTGGCTCCATCGAGCCCGAAATAGTGCAGGCCGTTTGTGTCCTCGGGGACCGTTTGGGAAAACGGAATCACGGACGAAATGATTTGGCTTATTAAGGATCCGTTTTGGTGGACGGATTGGGAAATGGTCAGGGTTCCGGATTCGGTGACCGAGTTGGAACCAAATTGGACGGAGGATACGATTTGGACATCCAGGAAAACCTGTTCGCTTGGGCTTTGAGCGTTTAGCGTGTAATGACGCTGATAATTCCCGGAAAGCACAGACGAGGACAGGGTGGGGGTTACTGTGGCGGCGGGACGGGTGGTCGGAAAATGGAAATGGGAAAAATCGGAAGGAACCGCACCCGGTCCCGATAAGGGAGGCGTAGGAGCCTCAAAGGGGACGAGCAATGAGGTGGACGAAAGGGGTGGAACGGAACCCGGAGGATGCAGCCATTGATTCCCGTTCCATTGGGGGAGAAGTTGTGAGAATCCTTGGCCATCGGGAACAAGTCGGCTTTCGAGGGATTCAAGGGCAAGCGGTGAACGCTTGCTAATTGGGCCAATCGGAAAATAAAACCGACGCAACCAACGGACGAAGAAAACCACTCGGGAGGACATGCCTAAATCCCAGAGGTGATTAATATGTATACCAGAGTCAAGCTAATGGGGAAACAAGTTGGAGGCAAGCTGCCTTGGGCAATAAAGGGGATATTTCCTTGAAATGCAAAGGGCTGGAGGTGCCTAATATTATCCCAAGTTACGCAGTTAGGACCAAGAAAACCCAGTTTTTCCTGGGGAATATTCCATTCAGCCTGCAAAAGTCGGGACTACAAATTCTCTTGTTTTCGGGAGGTGGTTCAACCATTGGCTAATGTTGCCCAATGGCTTTCATTCGTTTAATACACCAGATGCGGTTTGAGGCCGGCTTGGGAGCCTGCGAACAATTGCCCACTCCCTTCTTCCAATCGCACAGGTAGCGGGCAATATCAAGTAACATGGTGTGGACACCATGCCGTTTAGACCTCGACAAACACCAAAATCCCGGGAAAAAACCACAATCCGGGTTCCAGAATCGGTCTCAAAAGGGTAAAAAATCCCTCCAACTGCTTAACTTGTGTTAAAGCAAGTCATCCCCGGTTTGGGTAAAGCCTTCCAAACGGTGTTCATTCCCTTTTTGCCGAATCTACATCATTTCTTCACATTGGACTCCTAGGTTGGCTCTATAGTGGTTTAACGAGTCCTTTAGCCATTTTGGTCCCCATGTCGACCCTTACCTACTCCTCGATTATCTCGGAAAGGTCCCGAATTGGCAGGGGGCCAACCGGAATTCCCCAAGGCGAAACCACACCCAAATTCAAGGTGGATAATCTCTCGTTTTGGTATGGGGCCAAGCAAGCCCTTTTTGACATTTCCATGAATGTCCCCCAACATTCAGTCATGGCCCTGATTGGCCCTTCTGGTTGTGGAAAGAGCACCTTTTTGCGATGCCTTAACCGGATGAACGATTTTATCGAGTTGACGCGCCAAACCGGCCACATCAATCTGGATGGCGAGGATATTCATAGCCGGACCATCAACCTTGTGGCTCTTCGGCAAAGAGTTGGCATGGTTTTTCAGCGATCCAATCCGTTTCCAAAGTCGATCTATGAAAATGTCGTTTTTGGCCCCCGGGTTGCCGGCCTTTCCAACCGGACCCAATTGATGGAGATTTGCGAACGCTGCCTCCGTTCGGCAGCCCTTTGGGAGGAGGTGAAGGATCGGCTGAGTGAGCCCGCACTTTCCCTTTCCGGGGGACAATCCCAACGGCTCTGTATCGCAAGAGCCTTGGCCACCGACCCGGAGGTAATCCTGCTCGACGAACCGGCAAGTGCCCTGGACCCGGTTTCCACATCGCGCATTGAAGACCTGGTTTTTGAACTTAAGCGGGATTACACGATAGTCATCGTCACCCACAATATGCAGCAAGCGGCCAGGGTCAGCGATAATACCGCATTCTTTTTTCAAGGCAAAGTTATTGAGGTTGGCTCCACCGATCAAATGTACACCCGTCCCCAGGTGAAGCAAACCGAAGACTATATCACGGGCCGCTTCGGCTAATGGGTTATTGAGACTGGAGATTTTCCCAAACCATGTCAAAACACCTCTCCCGCGACCTGGACACCCTGCAAAAGGACATCCTTACCCTTGCAGGAATCGTTGAGGTTGCTGTCCATAAAGCCATGCGGTCCATCATCGAAAGGAGTTCCATCCTCGCCCAGGAAGTAATCGAGGGCGACGATATCATTGACCGTGAGGAAAACCATATTGATGAAGAATGCCTCAAAATGCTGGCATTGCATCAACCTGTGGCCACCGACCTTCGCCATATCACTTCGGCCATGATGATTGTGGTGGATCTCGAAAGGATGGGTGACTTGGCGGAGGAAATCGCCCAACAAGGACTTCATTTGATCCAGACCTACGAATGGAAGGTGCCCGAAAAACTGCAAAAACTCAGCGACCTTGCCACTCTTTTGGTCCGTAATAGTCTCGATGCTTTTGTTCGGATTGACACGGAGTTGGCAAGGTTGGTGATCCGGATGGAAAACCAGGCAAGCCTTTTGGTGGACGAACTGATCGCCTGGGTCATTCAAAGTATGCAAACCGGGGGCTCCACCATCAGCCCTGGCATTTCCTTTTTTACGATTACCAAAGCACTGGAGCGTATTGCCAATCACGCCACAAACATTGCCGAGGATGTAATCTATCTCGCCGAGGGTGAAGTGGTTCGCCATGCGGGTCAGGCAGACCCTTTGCGGGAACGGGAATAACAGGAGTTTGCCTAGCTGTTTTGAATCTGCCGTCACCAAGGATCAACAAAGGACCCAAAACGGGGGTAGAATGACCGAGACAACCGATTCCCATGGGAAACATAAACCCGAAACCATCCTCATCATTGAAGATGAAAAGTCGCTAGCCGATGTCGTTGCCTACAACCTGAAAAAAGCGGGTTTTGAAGTCCACATATCGCACGATGGGCGCGAAGGGCTGGCAAAAGCAAGGACGCTGATACCCCATTTCATCCTTTTGGACATCATGCTTCCGGGTATGCAGGGAACCGAGGTACTTCGGGAACTCAAGGCCAAAAAAACCACCCGGGAGATTCCTGTTATCATCATCTCGGCGAAATCCCAGGAATCTGATCAGGTAAGTGGGTTTAACCTTGGTGCGGAGGATTATGTCACCAAACCCTTCAGTGTGAAAGTGTTGATCCAAAAAATCCGGGTGCACCAAAAACGAACCGGAGTTGTCGAAGAGTTGGGAGGCACGGACAAAGACACCATTGAACATCGGGGTGTCAAGATTGACCGGATCAGGCACAAAGCCTATTTGATGGAGGAGGAATTGGACCTCACCCCCACCGAATTCCGGATGGTTGAAATCCTCCTTCGAAATCCAGGCCGGGCGTTTAGCAGAAATCAACTCATGGCAAGTGCAATCGGGGAAGGCGCCATTGTTTTGGAAAGGACCATTGATGTCCATGTAAAAACCATCCGGCGAAAACTGGGAAATCCTGACCTGATCGAAACCGTCCGTGGGTTGGGATACCGCTTTCTCGAGTAATCCTTTGAACGACCCAAAAAAATCCTCTTTATCCAACTACCCGACACTTTTAACTTGTAGGAGACCAGGCAAAAAGCTCGCCCGGATTAGGCATGGCTTCTCCAAATAACTACCGATCCTCCTTTTCCTGATAATTTATACCCGTACCACCTCTTTGAATGGATAACAATTCGGTCATAACCTCCCTGATTTCCACTTCTCCCCCTTCCCCAGGGAGGTTTTTCAAAAGGATCTGCCAGACCAGATTTCCGATCAGGGCCAAGGCAGGTAAACGACATTTTTTTTTGGGCATCCTTATGAACAAATCCTGATTGGGCCTATTCGCTTTCATCCGAATCCAAATCCGACTACTTGAGGATTCCACTTCCACCGCAACCTTGATGAACCTGTCCCGCCATGTGGTGAATGCGCCCTGCCAAGCGGATCCTGCTTTCGCCTTTCCCTTTGAAACCTTGTCCGTCCATCCCCCTGAGGGCCTCCCAAGGGGTTGGATACCTGTCGGTGTCCTCGTTCGGGATATGGATTTGGTTCGTCATTTATCCAGCTGGATTGGGAGCCATCCTCGACCTCAGTTTCCATAAACAATTGGCCTTGACCCGGCAACCATTCAGGTGATCCATCCCCAGCCCAGTCCTGATTTCTGGATTGCGATTCCAAAGTTTCATATGCATGGCAGACTCATTGTAAATCGCCTCCTGATTCTGAATCACCTAAAGCAGGTTGGTCACCACAAATCCCTGATTGGGAAACACCGAATTGAATTCTGATTTGGCAAACAACACCTTTGATCGATCCCAATTCCTCGCACGATTGTTGCAAACATGAAACACCCAATTCCCCAAATCGAACCCTTTTTCATGATCGTGATATAAACCTTGGGGGATCCAGCGATTTCATTAACCGATTGATTGGGTTTATTTCCATCGAGAATTGTAGATTTGGAAAGGTTTGGACAGTTTCGGTTCGAAATGCTTCATGAAACGGAAAATGCTATGCTAAAGGGTAGGTAATCCGTGGTTCCACACCGGAGGAGTCATGCCGAAAATGGATAGTGCAAACCATCCCATACGAATGAGCTGGTTTCGGCTTTTTATTTTGACTCCTTTGGCCCGCTTGCGGTTCGTCTTCATCCTTTTTCTTATTGGAATTGCCTTGGCAAAATGGGACACCCTTTTGGCCCATTGGGAAAAATGGTCCTGGGTAAAGTCTGGGACCGAAGCAGTGGCGGCCGGATTTGAATACTATTGTCCCATGCACCCGACCTTTACCACCGAAAAAAAGGGTGATAAATGTCCGATATGTTTCATGGGATTGAGCAAACGAAAAAGCGGTGTGGGTGGCGGTGATGTCTTGCCTGCCGGGGTTATCAATCGGGTCCAACTGACGCCCTATCGGGTAATCCTTGCCGGGGTCAAAACCCTTCCGGTCTCCTTTGTTCCCCTTTTCAAGGAAATCGCCACCGTTGGGACGGTGGAATTTGATGAACGGGAACAGAAACATGTTGCGGCACGGGTAAAGGGACGGATTGAAAAGCTCCTGGTTAACCAGACCGGACAAATGGTCAACAAGGGAGATGAATTGGCCATTCTTTACAGCCCAGACTTGGTCATCACCGTCCAAAACTTGCTGGATGCAAGGCGCTCAAACAACCTGATTTTGGAAAAAAGTTCCAAAGAGCGATTGGAGTTATGGGGAGTGGGCAAGGAGGAGATCGACAACATCATCCGGACAGGATTGCCTGTAAAAACACTTACAATTCGCTCTCCCATCTCTGGTCATGTGTTGAAGAAATACCCCAAAGAGGGGCAATATGTCGATGAGGGAAGTCCCCTTTACGATGTGGTAAACCTGGAAAAGATTTGGATTCTTGCCCACATATACGAGGACGACCTGGGGTTCTTTCCTGTTCTTCATAAACATGTCGTGGGCAAAAACCCTTTGGAAATTGCATGGGGCGTGAGTGCCACATCCCGTGCCTATCCGGAGGAGAAATTCAAAGGAATCCTGACCTTTATCTATCCTCATGTCGACCAGGAAAACCGGACCCTTGCCGTCCGCTTTGAGATGGCTAACCCGGGCAATCGCCTGCGTCCAGGAATGGCCATGCAGGTTCGGCTGGATACCAATGGTTTGGCACTTTTGACATTCAAGGGGCCTGAAGGAAAAACCCTTTTTCCGTTTCAGGTAAAGGGGGGCAAGATTCTGGCGATTCCCGAGGACAGCGTCATTGATACCGGGTCCCAAAAGGTGGTCTACAAACAGGAAAGCCCAGGCGTATTTCAAGGAAATACTGTTGAACTGGGACCCCGGATGAAAATGCCCGATGGGCACTTTGCCTATCCCGTGTACGCAGGCCTCAAGGAAGGGGATGAGGTTGTTAGCCAAGGGGCTTTTTTAATTGACGCTGAGACCCGCCTTAACCCAAGTATTGGTTCCATTTACTTTGGTAGTACCGGGGCAAAAGAACCGGTTCGAAATGTCAGGCCAACCACCCCATCCGATGAAATTGCAACAATCGCCTCCCATTTGGCAAAGTTGTCCCCACTAGACAAAAGCATGGCCCAATCCCAAAAACTATGCGTGGTTCAGGAGAAATCCCAACTTGGTTCCATGGGTGTGCCCATCAAACTCCAACTGGAGGGACAAACCGTGTTTGTCTGCTGCGATAGTTGTGTGGAAACAGCGAAAGGCAATCCGTCCCAAGCCCTCAAACGATTGAAAGTCCTTAAATCGGCTCAATCCAATGGTAAGCCTGGGGAAGGACCTTCTCCATGATCGAGCGCTGGATTGAGTTTTCCATCCGCAATCGGTTTTTGGTAGTGGTTGCATCCCTGGTCCTTTCCGGATGGGGCATTGTTTGCGTAATCCATACTCCCATCGATGCCATTCCTGATCTGGGTGAAAACCAGGTAATCGTCTTTGCCGATTGGCCCGGTAGAAGTTCCCGGGAAATAGAAGACCAGGTTACCTATCCCATTTCCCGGAAACTGCAGGGGCTTGCAGGTGTTCGGACCATTCGTTCGTCCTCCGAGTTCAATTTTTCGATGATCACAGTGATCTTCGAGGACCAAGTCAATTTTTACTTTGCCAGGCAACGGGTATTGGAAAAATTGGCCGAGTCGGGGGATAAATTGCCCCAAGGAGTGGTCCCCTACCTGGCTCCCGATGCAACCTCCCTTGGCCAGATTTTTTGGTACACGGTAGAACCCGAACCCAATGCTCCTGTTGATATTTCCCGTCTCTGGGCTTTGAACAAATACCTCATTGCACCCCACTTGAATGCCACTTCCGGAGTGGCGGAAGTGGCCAGTGTCGGAGGAATGCCCATGGAATATCAGGTGGATATTCAAACGGAAAGGTTAAGGGCCTATGGAGTGACTTTGGGGGAACTCTATGAGGGCATTTCCAAAAGCAATATGCCCGCAGGCGGAGGCGTCATTCAAAAAAACAATGCAGAATACATCGTCCGTGGTATCGGCTGGATCAAAGGGAAGGAAAACATTGAAAACACGGTTATCCGCGAAGTCGATGGTATCCCGATTTATGTGAAAAATCTTGCAACAGTCCAGTTGGGAACCCGCTTTCGCAGAGGGGTTTTCGAAAAAAACGGATCCGAGGTGGTTGGCGGTGTGGTCCTTATGCGCCATGGCGAAAACCCCATGGCTGTTACCGATCGGGTCAAGGAGAGGATTCGCGAACTGACGCCTAGTCTGCCACTCGGCGTACGCATTGTTCCCGCTTATGACCGTACCAGACTCATTCAGGGAGCCATCCACACCTTGGCGGAGGTGATGGGACATGAAATGGTCATAGCCGGCTTTGCAATCCTTTTGATTCTTGGCCACATTCGCAGTGTTTTCATCATCTGCGTTACCTTGCCTTTGTCCGTGCTTTTTTCCTTCACCATGATGTGGGTACTTAGGATATTGGGAATTGTCGACATCCAGGCCAACATCATGTCCCTGGCCGGGATCACCATTTCCATTGGAATCCTGGTTGACCAAGCCATTGTCATGGTGGAAAACGCCACCCATCACCTGAAGGCAAAGTTCGGGGACAAGCCCATCCAGGGGGACATCGTCTCGGTAGTATTGCCAGCATGCATTATGGTGGGGCGGCCTGTTTTCTTTTCTGTATTAATCATGCTCCTTTCCTTTATTCCGGTTTTTCTACTCTCCGGTCGCGAGGGAAAACTATTCCATCCCCTTGCGTTTACGAAAAGTTTTGCCCTTATTGGGACCGCATTATTGTCCGTAACCCTTGTGCCTGCCTTGATCCCCATTTTCCTCAAAGGGCGTTTGAAATCCGAGCAGGAAAACTGGATTGTACGCAGTTTCATCGGGATTTACCGCCCGTTCCTTTCATGGTTCCTTCCCAGACGCAATCTTGTTATGTGGTTATTCGCCGTATTATTGTTGCTTGCCGCGGGGCTCTTTCCCCTTCAGGCGATCCTCGGCATGGGAGCCTCGGAATCGGCCTGGCGTTTCCTGTTTCTTTCCGTCTTTGCCCTGGTGACCACCATCACCGTCCTGTCCACCCATGGGTGGTTGAATCAGTTTCTCTCTCTTTCGACCCTAATTTTGGTGGCTTTGTGGTCGTACGGTTTTCCCAAAATTGGGGTCTCCTTCATGCCCGCCCTCGACGAGGGAACCACTTTGGATATGCCGGTTACCGTTCCTAGGGTTAGTGTCACCCAAGCCATTGATGACCTCAAAGCCAGGGATGCCCTGATCAGGGGATTTCCTGAGGTGGAAAGCGTCGTTGGCAAGGCGGGGCGGGCGGACACCCCCACCGACCCCGCACCCCTTGACATGGTGGAGACCTTTATCAACTTTCGCCCCAAAGAATTTTGGCCTCGCAGGGTGCTTGCCTATGCCGACGCCCTTAAACAAACCACCATCACCATGCAAGAATTGGAAAGGGTCGGTTTGATTTCCCCAGGGTGGGATGCGGAAGAACGCTCTTCCCTTTTGAACGAGGCAGCCCAAAAAGCTCTCGAACGCCACGATGAAGTGCTGAGAGAATTTGCCTCACTTCGGTTTGTTGAGGCGGAGAGGGACCTTGCCCAAAGGATGAGTGCGGAATTGGTTCAACGCATTGTAAATCATTGCGCAAATGGGTCCCAATGGCTTGGACCGGATAAAAACCCATCACCGGACCTCCTATCCGAAATGAAGGCACGATTGCTTCCAGGCATTGGAGTGGCCATGGCGACCCACCTTTCTCCGGGTGAATTGGAGAAACAGGCCCGCCTTTTGGCGGACGCCTTGGCAGAAAAAAAATGGATAACGGATACACCCTTAGCCTTGCAGGTAACCCCAAACCTGTTGGAAAAGATCAGAGAAAGGATTACGGGAAAGCCGATCGTCCTGGCCGACAGGATGGTTGCCAGTTTAACCACCATCCGGGATCAATTTTGGCAGGAGGCCGTTCGCAACCTTGACCAAGAACTTTTTTATCTGGGAACCGGGACCTTTGTTTGGCAGGTTATCGAGGAATTGCTGGGTGGTTCGAGAGACCTTGGCAGGCAACCGGCAGGAGTTTTGGGACAGGAAATAACCGACTTTCTGGATGGAACGCTTGCAGAAAGGTTGGGCAAAAGAGATGCAGAAAGGATTCCTTCACGCTTTGGCGACCTGCGCTCCAGCCTTGAAACCGATTTTCAAAAATGGGTGATCCTTTGGAAAAGGCAAGGGGGGCCAAAAGGAGACCTGGTCGATGATGAAATGGGGAGGGTTTTGCAAATCCCGGGCTGGAGCAATATCTTCACCCAACCCATCATTAACCGGATTGAAATGCTTTCCACTGGTGTCAGGACGGATGTGGGTATCAAAGTGTTTGGCCCAGACCTTGCCACCATTGACCGCATTTGCAAGGAAGTGGAAAAAGCGGTAAAGCCTGTTCCGGGGGCAAGGGATGTGGTGGCCGCACCAATCATGGGAAAAGGGTATCTGGAAATTGAAATCGATAGGGAAAGGGCGGCCCGGTTTGGAGTCACCATCGAGGATGCCCAACTGGCCATTGAGGCCGCCATTGGTGGGCGGGAGGTCACCCAAACCGTCGAAAAACGGGAGCGGTTTCCGGTGCGCATACGCTATTCCCGTGTGGAAAGGGAGGATGAGGATGTTGTCCGGAGGCTCCTTGTTACTGGTTCCCAAGCCATCAATATGGAAAAGGATGCGGACACAGACAATAGGGTTGTCCCAAACGAAAAAAACCATCGAACCGGGTCGATTCATTTATCCGGGGGTAGAAAACTGGTCCCCCTGACCGCATTTGCAGAAATCAGGTTGACCGAGGGCCCGGCCATGATCAAAAGTGAAAATGGCCAAATGATGAATGCGGTAACACTCAATGTTCGTGGAAGGGATATGGTTGGGTTTATTGAAGAGGCCAGGAGGATTGTAGAACACAAAGTCACCCTTCCGGAAGGGGTCCACCTCGAATGGAGCGGCGAATTTGAACATCAGGTACGAGCGGCAAGGACACTTTTGGTCGCCTTTCCAGTCGTTATATTAGTGATCTTTATTCTCCTTTATTTAACCTACAAGGATCTGATGGATTCCATGTTGATCATGCTGGCATTGCCTGAAGCTTTGGCTGGCGGGGCTTTCTTCCTCTATTTTTTCCCGAAAATCCAGCATGGTTGGGACACCCCCCCCCATGACTTTAGTGTTGCCGTTTGGGTTGGGTTCATCGCCTGCTTTGGCATGGCGGCGGAGACGGGAATCATCATGATGGTTTACCTCCGCGAAGCAATCGACAAACGGGGTGGGCTCGAAAAAATCAAGTCCCTCGGGGAACTGAGGGAGGCCATCCTGGAGGGAGCCGTCCACAGATTGAGGCCAAAATTATTGACCGAGGGTGTGGCCATCCTGGCCATTTTCCCCATGGTGTTCGCCCAAGGGGTCGGGGCAGAGGTGCTTGCCCCTATGGCCCTTCCGGTGCTTGGTGGCTTGTTGATCTCGGATGAAGTGGTTGACCTTTTTTTGCCGGTTCGGTTTTACTGGGTCCGCCGGGCAAGGTGGTTAAAGCTTCATCCCGAAAAAGCACAAGGTTAATCCTTTAATGAAGGGCGGATACCTCTCCCCCTCCTGGATCCTCGTTCTTTGCGCCTAGGGGTGGGGATTGCTTGAAACTGAATCCATCCTTGTCCCACCGGTTGCCCGGTCAAGGGCAGCCTTTCGACGGAAGGCCTCGGCCTGGGCCTGATAATAGCGATCCTGGGTCATGGCCTGCTCCTTTTGAGCAGCAACCAAGGTCAAAAAAGGCACTTTACCTGTGATGTAGGAATCCTGGGCTTCACGGGCGTTGGCCTGTGTCGCTTTCAGAGTGGTATTCTGGAACAGTTCCAGGATCTGGCTGCTTTCCCGGACTTGTTCCAGGGATTCCTGGACTTGAAAATGGATTTGGTCCACCAATTGGTCGTATTCCGCCTTGTGCTGTGCCAACCTCGATTGGGCCTCCTTAAGGGCCGCATACCTACGCGCCAAGCGGGCTGGTATATTCAACCGAACCCCCAATTGAAACTGCATTTGTTTGTCCATCCCCTGCCAAAAACTGTCATAGGAAGCCATCGCTTCGTAGTCCGGGGAAAACTCCCTTTTTGCCAATTGAACTGCGGACTCATCGGCCCGGACGATTTCGGCCAAACTGAGGAGGTCAGGACGATTGGCCCGAGCCTCCTGGCGCAATTCTTCCCCATTTCGTTTTTCCGGTTGTAAGGAAATATCTTTTACAGAGGGGGGAATCGGTAAATCGGGTTCCAAATGCATCAGGGTATTGATCCGGGCCTTGGCAACATTTTGCATCCGCAAAAGAGTGATCGCTTTTTCTTTTTGCAGGCCTAGCTCCACATCCGCCTGAAGAATATCCTGCTGGGGAGTTTGTCCATTGCGGTAGCGAGTCTCCGCGTTTTGGCGAAATTCCACCAGGATTTTCCGGGTATTCTCGCTTACCTCAAGGGCCCTTTGCACAAAATAGAGATCGTAAAAAGCATTGGAGGCGTTTTCCTCCAGGAGCAGGCGCAAACTTCCCAAATCGTTTTCGGATGCCTTTGCCTGGGCTTGGGCCATTTCCCCCCGTAGTTGGCGTTTGCCCCGGCCGGGCACCTTTTGCGATAATTCCAATCGCATGGCAAAATCCACCTGATTGGACCCAATCGTACCAGGGGCGAACCACCCCCCCACGCTTGGGTCCTCAAGGGTAATGGCCTGAGGAAATTTGGCTTGGGCTGCCTGAAGGGCTTTACCCATTGCCACCAACGATTGGTTGCGTTGGAGCACTTCGGTCACGACATCGGTTGCCTGAATGCTCACCAGATTTGCAAAGGGCACTGTTCCCTGGGGAATGATCTCATTTGCCACCGGAGGCAATTCCCCTGTTGGGTTGGGAGGGGCTACCAGGACCTTTGGGGTTTCTCCTTGATCATCGGAATGGTTGGTTGGCAAGGAGTGAATCGAATGATTGGGGTGGTTGGTAAAGGGAATTGAAACACACCCGGTCAAACCCCAAACAGGGGTAATCCAAAGCCCCAAAAGGAGTGGCTTGCCTCGTTTCATCCTATTTCCCCGAAAGCTTCCCCTATTTCAGGAAAGAAGGGCCCGCCCTAATGGGATGGAATCGACAGGAAGAATGGGGGATCTTTACGGATAAAACCGATTTTCTGGATTATTTCGAATTGTTTCTGATTAAAGCGATATTAACTTTGGCCCAATCCCTGTTTCGACCTGATGCGGCCGAATCGAAAACAACCGTTTTCAGAAAAATCGAACAACAACCCCGGTGCTGTTGTCGGGAGATCCCTGTTTGATGGCGAGGGTGGTCAATTCCTTTGAAAGGGTTTGAGGATCGAGGCCTTTTTTCAGAAACCTGAGAACTTGGTCCTGTCGAATATGGTCCATCAAACCATCACTTCCCAAGAGAATGGTATCCCCGGGCAAAGGCTTGAATTCCCGAACATCGGAATAGAGATTCCTTGGACTTGCAAGGTCGGGAGATCCCAGGTATCGAACCAGCCTGTGTTTCAAGGGGGAAGTGGCTGCCTCCCGGACTGTCATGGCCCTTTGCCTCACCATTTCCGCCGCCATAGTGTGGGTTTGGGATAACACTTGGACTTTTCCTTTGCGAAAAAGCCAAGCTTCACTGTCCCCCAGGTTTGAAATCCACCATTTATCGTTGATTTCTGCCAAAAGGACGATGGTAGTGCCCATTTTGCGGTGGCCAACCTCATTACCTTCCCCAAGGATTGCCCTGTTTGCGTCCACCAGCCCTTGGGCAAGGACCTCCTGACCCGAGGTGTTGGGAGAAATGTTTTGAAGGCAAAGGTGCAGTTGCCGAATGGCCAAAAGACTTGCCACTTCTCCGGCCTCGTGGCCTCCCATGCCATCGGCAACAGCAAATAACGACACCGCCGGATCAATGATAAATCGATCCTCGTTGTTCGAACGAAGTCCCTGTTGGGAATCAGCCCCGGCCAGGTAGCGGAGAGGTGCCACGCCTTGGTCCCATGGAGATTAGGATGTATCCAACCTTGGGAATAGGTTAGGGGCCAAGGACAGGATGTCCCTGAAAAGGTTCCATTTGGGTTCTTTTGATGGGAAAAAAAATCGTCTCCAACGATCTTATCGACTGGGGTGTTGACAAATTGGTGGGGAATCCCGGTTCACCAACAAAAAAACGGTTGAATTGGGACTCTTTACACAGCAAGATAGACGAGAATGGAAAATTCTTTCTCAATTGCTGGCCATTTCAGGTCGGCAAACAAGAGGGCAGGCCTATGTCTGCAAGCGTTCCGGGTGTTTGGGGTATTGACTTGGGTCAGGCGGGCTTAAAGGCCCTCCGCCTCCAAAGGGAAGGCGATACCGTTGTTGCCACGGCGTTCGATTTGGTGGAGCACGCCAAACTTTTGAACCAGCCCGATGCGGATAGGGAAGCACTTATCCGTGAGGCGTTGGAAAAATTTCTTTCGAGAAACTCCCTCAAGGGGGACCTGGTTTGTATTTCCGTGCCAGGCCAATCGGGCCTGTTTCGAACGGTCAAGCTGCCCCCGGTTGCTGAAAACAAGATACCTGACATTGTCAAATTCGAAGCCAAACAACAAATTCCGTTTTCCCTCGAAGAGGTCGTTTGGGATTTCCAGAAGATCGGTGCGGGCATGCTGATCGACGGGATGGCGATCGATACCGAAATCGGCCTTTTTGCCATGAAACGGGACATTATTTTTCGGGAATTAGGCTATTTCAAGGATGTTGGGGTCGAGGTTCATCAGGTTCAGATGAACTTCATGGCCCTATGCAACTTTTCCGTGTTTGATCAACTTGGTTTGGTGCCTCCCAAAGCGGGTGAAGAAGGGGACCTTCCCTCCGGGAAATGCGTTGCGGTTCTGGAAATTGGTTCAGAACTGACCAATCTGGTAATAAGTGATGGCAACAAGATCATCCTCCAGCGAACCATCAATGTAGCAGGTAACAATTTTACCAAGGCCCTGTCCAAAGACCTGAAATTAACATTTGCCAAGGCGGAACATCTCAAGCGTAATGCCACCAAGGCTCTCCCCAAGGAGGGACCTGACCTTAAAGCGATCCTTACCGCATTAAGGCCGGTTTTCAACGACCTACAAAACGAAATCCAAAGATCGTTGACCTATTTCCAAAACGCTCACCGTAATGCCGAAATCACCCGTATCATTGGCCTTGGCAACGCCTTTCACCTTCCGGGTTTGCAGCGATTTCTCCAGGAAAAACTCCAACTCGAAATCCAAATCCCCAAATCCTTCCCCAAGCTGGGTGGGTCCGTCATTGGCGATGCCGCCTTCAAGGATAACATCCTGACTTTTGCCGTGGCTTATGGTTTGGCAATTCAAGGGCTCAAGTTGGCCAAAATCCAAACGAACCTGTTGCCTCCCGAAATCCGGATGGAAAGACTCATTCGTGCGAAGAAACCATGGGCCGCACTTACGGCCGCGAGTTTGCTCCTGGGCATTTCCACCTGCGGCTTCAACTCCTATATGCAAGCCAAACCCTACATCGATGGGGATGTTATCAAACAGGTCAAAGACTCCAAATCGGTCAAGGATTTGGTGGACGGTGGAAAACGGAACTTTGATGCCCTGCTGGAAAAAACAAGTCAGGAAAAAGTCGCGGTCGAAACCATTGTTGCCGGACAGCAGGAAAGAGCCAATTGGTTGGAAATGATGGCGTTTCTACAGGATGCCATTCCCCGGCCTGACGGCTCAAACATATTTGCCGAGAAGGCAAAGCCCTACTTTATGGGAGATTTGGACCCCACCACTAAAAAATATGTGGGCATTCCCGACGAATTCCGCAAACGCCGAACCCTTACCGGGAAACGGGCCTATGAACTCTATGCGTCAAAACTTTCTGCGGGGGTGGAACAGGGCGAGATCGACTCGACTGCCTCTTCGGGTATTGATGATATGGTTCAGGTCAGCGTGACTTCGGTGGATTGCCGGTTTTTTGACAACCTGAACACCGGGTTTTGGACCACCGCAAAAAAGAAGATTGTAGACTCCAACCTGGGGAAAACCGTGGTCCGTCCCCTGAATTGCTGGACGACCGCTCCGGATGGCAAAGGTTGGGTGGTCGAACTTAGAGGGTACACTTTCCATTGGAACAGTTCCAAATTTTTGACGGAAGCAGTCCTTGAGAATATGGTTTCCGTTGGCATGCGAAAGGCAGCATCCCAGGCGGCATCGCTTAATCCTCCTCCGGGGGGAGAGGCTCCCTTGGGTGAGGGGGCCGGGGCCGGACCGCCAGATATGGGACCCGTAATCAACCGCATTAGCCATCTAACCCTTTTCCGCTATTATCGCCATGCCAACATGAACCGGAACGGGTTCTTCCTTTTGGACAATTCCTATTTGGGAGATTTGGCCAAAGGTAGCGGCGGAGGGGCAAGCAAAGGCGGAATGGGAGGCATGGGCGGAATGCCTATGCCAGGTGCCGAAGGGGGTTCTGGTCTGAGTGGCGGAGCCGGTGTCGGCGCTGGATCCGAACGGTCCAGTTGGGTCAGTCTTTTAGGGGCTCGAGGTTCGGGTGCCGGCATGGGCGGCCCCAAAGCGGAGGGGGGCCCAGGTATGGCGGGGCCAGGGGGGATGAGTCGGGGCGGAATGATGTCGCCCGGCGGCGACGGGGGATCCTCTGCTCCCGCTGCTCCTGCAGGTGGTGCTGAACCCGGTGCCGGGGCCGAGGAAGAGGGCTCTGGCGACGGGGGAGATTCCACCGGGGAAATCATTCAAAAGGGTGCTCGGAAACGAACAGAATTTGTGATCTTTTTTGTGTGGAAGGAACCCACCCCATCGGATGCCCTTCGAGGCAGCATGGCAGGACCCGCTGCTGATGGTACAGCCCCGGCCCCAGATGCCCCGGCCGAGGGTGCGGTGGAGGGTGCCGCTTCGGGACCGAGCCTTTTTAGCAAAAAAGGGAGCCCGGCGGAACCTAGAACCGTGGAAAAAGCCAAAGCCCGCAAAGAGCGCCCCATTGGCTTACCCACCGGATCACCCCCTGCCCCGGAAATCAAAGTTTTAGCCACCCCCAAACCAAAAACTACCGATAGCGAAAACCCCATGGGTCAAGGGGAACCTGAGACAAAGGCCGGGAATAACCCCGCTCCTAATTCGCCCCTTCCGGCGGTGGGGCCAAAGCCTGCTCCACCGGGGCCTGCCCCTTCCACCCCGGGAACCGCACCTGGAGCAACTGCTCCACCGGATACCGGAAAACCGAACGATTCCAAACAACCAGAAAACCCCAAAAACAAGTAATCGGAGGCGATCATGGCTATTAAGTTTGACAAAGAAGCCCTCCTCAAACACTATTTTTGGGTGGTTTCCTCGGTGTTTTTAATCCTCGTTCTCGTCCTTGCGGTCCTAGAGTTCCTGAATGAACCGGGATTGAAGGAAAAGGCCGAATATGAGGGTGCCCTCAAGTCGGTCAAATCCTTGACCTCGGGTTTTAAAAATGCCGATTTCCTACCGAAATGGGATGAAAGGCTAAAGGAGTACGAAAAGGACAAAAACGGGGCATGGGAAAAAGCATGGGCCCCCCAAAGCACCATCTACGATTGGCCGGATGCCCTTCGGGAACGAGAGTCCTTTCTCAAGGCCGGTCAGCCGGTGTTTCCTACCTATCCCAACTACAATCTCTACGATGCTTCCGTTCCCAATATCATCTACCCGTCGATGGTATTCAACGATGATGAACGCCGTACCTTTAAAGACGCATGGTATGCGGAGGGATTTGATCGTGCCTGGGTGTTCATGTCCAGTGCCTGGAAAAACCCTGAAATCATTTCCTATTCGAAAAAGTCCCAGGAAGGGAAAGCGGATGAAAATGCCCCGAAAGGGGACGAAAAGGGTACTTTTATTACCTACGCCCGTTTCAGGCAGGATGGGGAGGGAGATGTCCTCCAGGCGAACCTGCCTTTCAAGCTGGCAGTTTCTTCCGCACCGACAGCGGGGGTGGGAGGAGCGGATGCAATGGGTGGCGGAGCCATGATTCCAGGAGGAATGGGTGGTAGTTCACCTGGCCCCGGCGGAGGGCCGAAAGGGGGCGGAGGTATGGCTATGCCCGGTGCTGGTCCTGGTGCCACAACCACCCCTACACCCTCGGACCCTGCGGCCTTGGCCAAGGCGTCATTTTTGGCTACCATGAGGCAGTTTACCGCATGGCAGGTTACTCCCACCAAAGAAGAAATCTGGCTCTTGCAGGAGGAGTATTGGATCCGTCGCGAAATGATTACTCTCCTTCGGGAATCGGTTGCCAGTATTGCAACCTTTCACAAATCCGACAGCACGGATGTAGCTCCCGCGGGGGCGGATGGCCGGATTAAATTAACCAATGCCTTTTGGGAATTGGACCTGATTCTTGAAAACGGTGGCCGACAAATCAGCAAGCGAAGTCGGATAAAAAACATCCACCTTCAACAAAGGCCCCAACCCTTGGCCGATCCCCGTACCGGGATCCAGGTGGAATTTGTTTTTTACCAAAATGGCTTTCGACGAACGGCTCAGGTAAAACTGGACGGGGAGGTGATTCCCTATGGCAAAAGTGCACCTTTTGCCAAGGATTTTGATGCCGGGGCCATTGATTTCAAAAAACCCTTTGATTTGGTCCAGGTATTTACTCCGGGAACCAGCCCGATCCGTATGGTGGAGGGTTTGGAACTTCCCTTCAATTCGCACCGAACCATGACTTCGAAATTGCTTGCCCGAAAAACGCTGAAAAAAGAGGGTGCCAGCAAAAGCGCTGACCCCACCGGCGCCCCGGGCGGAATGGCCATGGGGGGGGATACGGCAGGTGGTTCGGGTGGCCCGGGGGCTATGATGGGTGGCAGGGGCAAGGATGGTCCAGGGGGGGGCAAAACAGGCGATTTGACTCCTTTTAACAAGTTGGACCGATCGCGGTACATTATTTCTACCGATACCTGTCGCCATTTGCCTTTTGCCATGAAACTAACCCTGGACCAGTCAACCTTACCCACGGTGATTACGGCCTTGAGCAATTCCAAGCTCCGTGTTCAAGTCACTCAGGTCCAATACCAATACATTCCTTTCGGTGCCAGTCAATCCATTGGCGGAGGGATGGCCATGCCTGGAGCAATGGGTGGTGGTATGGCCATGCCAGGAATGCCCGGGATGCCCGGGATGCCCGGGGGAATGGGCGGCGGAATGGCCATGCCAGGAATGCCTGGAATGCCCGGCGGTGCGGGTGGGGGAATGGCCATGCCCGGAATGGCCGGTATGCCTGGCGGAATTAGAGGTGGAATGGCTATGCCAGGAATGCCTGGAATGCCTGGCGGTGCGGGCGGTGGAATGGCCATGCCAGGCGGTGCACAAGGCGGTTCTGCGGCCATGCGGCCGGGGGGTAAAAGTGGGGACGATGCCGACACTGGTGGCGGCGGTGGCCCTGCGGGAGCAAGCGTCCCAAATGCCAATTTCAATCCCTCTGCCTTGGCAGATGGCAATCTCATTGATGTTGCCCTTTACGGAATCGCGGTTCTTTATGAACGCTTCCCGGAAGACCCCAACAAACTGGCAGCAAATGCCCAAGCCCCTGCCACCCCTAACACTCCCTAATCGGTTTCGGAATTCAAGGACCTTACGAGGTAGCCAACCATGAAATTACCCGACTTCAAAAACATCAATTGGACTTTGTTCGCCCTTGAAAAAGGACATTTCCTTGTGGCAGGGACGGGTGCCGTTGTCGGCGGCCTCCTCCTTTTTTACAGCTTGGGATCAGGCATTACCGCCCCTTCCCCTTCGGGTAATGAAGAACAGCTCAAAAAAGAGAACACACGGGTGAAAAACTCTTTTGCCGCAGCAAAACCGGATCCGACCAATTCGGGACCAACAGGAGATTATCCCTCACTTACCAAATATGTTGGCATCGATCCTGTGGCTGACGATGCCGTCAAACCTATTGACGCTTTGGCCTATATGGCTGGGGAACCGTTGCTTATCCCCGAGGATCCGGCAGAAATCAAACGACGGATGCCCAAAGTGCTGCAACCAATCGAAGTCAAAGTTGATTTTGCCCGGGTCCCCCTCAGAGCAGCCACCTTCAATGAAGATTTTACCAAGGTCTATACTCTCGGTGGCAAACAAGGGCCCGGAGCAATAGGCGCCGGTCCAGGGGGCCCAGGTGGTCCCGCGGGCGGGCGCGGTGGTATGGCCGCCGGTGGCATGGGTGGAATGGGAATGGGCGGAATGGGGGGAATGGGCATGGGTGGCGGGATGGCAGGCGGCATGGGTGGCAGAGCGGGCGGAATGGGAATGGGCGGTGGCATGGTTGCCAACTATTCCCCAACCATTAGCCGAGTGCTCAAGGAAAAATACGAATCTGACCCTCGCCCGCCTGTACCGCTTGCTCCTGTAAATGTGGACGATTTGGGAAAAAGCGGTGGGAAACCTGCCGACCAGGCGGTCCCCTTGCGGATGGCCGTCATTGCCGCTTCTTTTCCTTACAAAAAACAGCTCCAGGAGTTTCGCCAAAAACTCAAACTGCCCAATATACAAACGGTCCTTTCCGAACCTTCCTTTCATGTGGACCCACGAACCAAATTCCCCTTGCCTTCTTTTCGTTTCCTCAAAGTGGATTTGCAAAGGCGCACACAACTACCGAATGATTCTTTTTCACCATGGGAAGAAATCAAGCTCGAAGAGTCTTTTCGAAATTATGTCAATTTGGCCCTTGGCCGGGCCGAGGTGGAAGATGAGCTGATGGGTTTGGTTTCGTTTCCTGGTTTGGTTATGCCAAAACTCCTTACTTTTTACTCCCAGGCAGATACTCAAGACGGATTGGCAAATAATCCGCCTTCTGGGCGGCCCGGAACCGCTCAACCGGGTGGCGTTGCCCCAGTTAAACCCAAAGGTCAGGACATGGCCAATCAACCCAAACTTTACCCTGAACCGGAAAAAGGCTTACCCAAACTCGCCGCAATGCTTAAAGAAGTTCAGGATAAAAAGATGCAGGCGGCGATTTCCCAAACCAAACCCAAATTTTCGACCTCAAATTCCTTCGACATTTTTTCAGGGGGAACGACCCCACCTCCCGTAAGCGGACTCCAAGGGGGGGGAATGATGGGTGCCGGAATGATGGGGGGGTCCCCAACCAGTATGCCCGGTGGTGGAATGTTGGGGGGTGCACCCGGGGGAATGCTGGGGGGTGCCCTAGGTGGTGCGCCCGGGGGTATGCTGGGTGGAGCCCTTGGCGGAGTGGCAGGAGGGCAGGATGGCAATGTCGGTGGTTCGGGTGGCATGCCCTTTAATCCTTCCGGTCAACCTGTTTCCACGGCCCTCACCCAAGCGGACCTTTATGCGGCCGACCTGGCTTTGGTTCGGGTTTACGACCCAACCGTCAAACCTGGGGAAACCTACCAATACAGGCTTAAAGTGGTGATGTTAAACCCCAATTATCGTCGGCAGGATGTTGCTTCCACCGGGTTTTCCAAGGAAGCTGAAATCATTTCCGAGGAATGGTTTGAAATCCCTGGTTCCTATTCCACTCCCTCGGACCTGAACTGTTTTGTAACCGAAGCAAAAACCTCATCGGACCAAACCCGGGTAAACTTGGAGGTCTACAAATGGACTACTGCAGTAAAACGGGGCAATGTACCAATCAACCTTGGAGATTGGCTCAAAACGGTTCTTAATGTTGGCAAAGGCGAGTTTGTTGGCCGAACCTCACGCATTGAACTCGTTCCCTATTGGCGTGCCGATGTCGATGGATACTCCTTTGTGCCCATTACAATTCCCCCTCAGCCCAACGCCAAACGCGGTATCGATGTGGAATTCAAGCCCGATATTGGGGATAAGGGCGATTTCTTCCTGGTGGATTTTGAAGGTCCCAACTATCGCTACGACAAGCTGACCCTAAAGGAGGGTGATGTTGTTGGTCGAACCGGGATAACCGAAAACGATCGCTCGGTGGAAATTTTCCTGATGGGTTCCAACGGGAAACTTTTAATGCGAAGTAGCATCAACGATGAGGGTGACCCTGACCGGAAGCGCATGGAGGGCTTGGTGGAAAGCCACCGGACAGCCGCCAGGGACTCCATCAAATCCGGGAAAGGTAGTGGCACCCCCGCAGGGGGTGCCAGTGGTGGTGATGGAGCTGGAACAGGCAGTTAATTCCAAAATTGTCCCAGGTTATTTTCCTTTCCCGTGCCGGGTTCTGGGCACGGGATTTTTTTTGACCCACCCCTTCTTTCAACGGAGGGATCATTCCGGTTGTAATGGCCAGGGTGGGAGATTTGGGCCAATTCCCTTTTTATTTGTTTTTTTCCTTAAAGGTTTGACCGTACCATGGATAACCGGCCAAGGATGGATTCGGCCGTTTTTATGGTATTGCCAGGGAAGGTGGGCGCCTTGTTTGGTGTTCCCTTATGGTCAAGAATCAAGAAGAAAACGCTTTCAATCCTTTTGGAAAAAAGAGGATCGTTTCCTGGCATAAACCCGCCTTTGGCGGTTTAATGCTGGTTGCCTGTTTTGCCGGAGGGTTTGTCGCCAACGGAATCCAACAGGTTCCCTCCCTTTTTGCCGATGTGCCCGCCGAAAACAGTCTGCTTCGCCTGGGAGAGCGATTTGAAAGTGTTTCGCGAAGAGTATCGCCCTCGGTTGTTTCGGTGGAAGCCTCGAAACCAACCAATGCGAATCGAAGGGGAACCCTGGAGGAGTCCGGGTCCGGGGTTATCATTCGGATTCCCGGGCAAACCGGCCTATTTGCCCTTACCAACAACCATGTCGTGGCGGAAGTTACTGCGGAACAAATCACCATAAACCTTTCCGATGGCCGCATTATCCGCCCCAGCCGGGTCTGGACCGACCCAGAATCCGATATTGCCCTTTTGAAACTCGAGGGTGACGAACGGATGCTGATCCCTGCCACCTTGGGGGACAGTGATGCCGTCCGGGTTGGACAATGGGTCCTGGCATTTGGCAGTCCTTTCGGCCTCAATCAATCGGTTACCCATGGTATCATTTCTGCCAAGGAGCGTGGCCAGGTCAGTTTGGGAAGCACGATCCGGATCAAGGAGTTTTTGCAGACCGACGCTGCCATCAATCCGGGATCCTCCGGGGGACCACTCCTCAATTTGGAGGGCGAGGTAATTGGGATCAATACCGCCATCGCTTCCACCTCAGGCAACAACACGGGTGTCAGTTTTAGCATTCCAATCAATCTGGTAAGGAAAGTAACCAATGAATTGCTCACCCGCGGTTCTGTGGCGAGAGGTTATTTGGGTTTTCAGGTGGCCACAACTTTTGAAGCAAGCGAAGCTCTCAAATTGGGTTTGGATCGGGTAAAAGGAGCTTTGGTGGAATCGGTTTTCCCGGAAACTCCTGCCGCAGGGGCAGGACTGATTGCGGGGGATGTTCTCCTTCGCATTGACGGTAGTTCGATTAAAAACGAAAACCACTGCATTAACCTGATTGCCAACCTTCGGCCCGGGCAAAAAGTCCGGCTGGAAGTTTGGCGAAATAAACAAGCCTATGCGGTAGAGGCAACGGTCGGCGATTGGACCCAGGCATCCTCCCGGCTCAAAAGGACCCAAGGTTAGGTGAAACGGTCGCTGACGCCTAACATTGGACATGCTGAAAGCCAATAAGACTTCCAGGCTTGGCAGGGAAACCAACCGATGGTAGCCTTCTGATTATTCCCATCAAAAAACAGGTAATCCATCGGAATCGAAGGGGATGGAAAGAAAACAACCTCCGGTGATTGACGGAGGTTGTTGGCGTTTTCGACCGATTTATTTTTCGATCGGTTTATTTTCCTGCCGGGAAAGCCCGGGGCACTCCAGGTCGTGGCATCGACGGCGGCGTTGGCAAGGTAGTTCCCGTTTGGTGGAGGGCCGTTTCTGCCTCGGCACGAATGCGGGCATCGCCATCTTCCTTGAGGGTTCGTAGTGCTCCAAGGATTTGGGGATTGTGCCCCAACTTTAATGCCAGGGTACGGATGGCGCAAAGACGGACAGTTACCGCCGGATCCCTGAACGCTGCTGTCAACAAAGCGGATGCGGCTTCGTTTTGTTGACGAAGGTCGGTTTCCGCGATTGTTTCTATGGCCAACTCGCGTTCCGAGGGGAGCAAGGATTCGCGCAGTTGGCGAATCGGTAGATCAAGATTGACACGGGTGGATGTTGCTGCTGTCGTTACCAAAGAAGCGGAGGCCAACGGTGCCGACAAGGATGGAATGGAAACCACCTGGGGAGTTTCGGTGAAGGCGTTGGACACCCCATCATCATCAACCTTGGTTTTTTTCTTTCCCAAGTTCAGGGCAGCCGGGGCATTCCCAGGGAGGGATTGTAACGGAGTGGCTTGGTGGGGCATTCCCAATGGGTTGACGGGAAGATAGGGATTCATGCCGGGTAAAGGCAGGTTCACTTGGGCAACCGGAACAGGGCCGGGAACCGAGGGGGGGCTGAAGGCATTTTGCTTTACGGGCAAAGCTCCAAAGTCCGCAGGGATCGGTCTGGTAGTGCTGGTTGCTGTGAAAGCATTCGCTGCACCTGGCGAGACTCCCCGATCGGGAGAAGCCACAAAGGGATTGGATTCTGGCCCGGGGAGGTTTGGTGCATAGGGAGGCTTGGGAAGATCCTGAAAGGTCGGTGGGTTGGCTGGTTGGCCTCCCAACATGATGGGGAATCCTTCTCCTACTCCAAATTGACCTGCTATTCCCGCCGCTTCCATACTTCGACCGCCAGGTTGGCGTTCGCGGGTCGACCTCCGGTCTTTATTTGTGCCTTCCGCAGCATGGTTTGTGCTGGAATCGCCAAGTCCCAAGTTCTTGCGAAGTTTGTCCAACAAGGATGTCCCAGCTTCGGCTTTTTCATGGGTAGGTTTTTGGAATTCCATAGGGCTTTTCAGCGGGTCCGCTTCGGCAACACGGGAATGGGGAAGGCCTGTGGCATCAGCCTTGGCACCTTTGGTACCCGCATCAGCAGCTTTTCCTTTGGTCCCAGCGTCAGCAGCCTTGCCTTTGGTCCCAGCGTCAGCAGCCTTGCCTTTGGTGCCAGCGTCAGCAGCCTTGCCTTTGGTGCCAGCGTCAGCAGCCTTGCCTTTGGTCCCAGCGTCAGCAGCCTTGCCTTTGGTCCCAGCGTCAGCAGCCTTTGTGGAAGAGCAATGTTTACCCAATTTTAATCCTGCAAGGGATCCTTTTAGTCGATCAAGAAAACTTGGAGAACACTCGTCCGCAGCCTTGCCTTTGGTTCCAGCATCCGCCGCCTTGCCTTTGGTTCCAGCGTCTGCTGCTTTGCCTTTGACCTGGCTACCTTTCTCGGTATTACTTTCCACAACCGCACTGGAACCAATCGCAACAACGGCGGGTTGGACATTAACAGGTGCCAGGATGGGTGCCGGCGCTAGTCCGGGAAGGCTTAATTCACGAGGGACGGAGGCGGGAAGGGGAGAGAGTCCTTCCCGAATTGAAATACTGGGAAGGGGAGTTTCATTCGATTTTATATTCGCCAGGGCAAGGGTTTCGGCCGGCCTATCGTCCTGGACCACCAATGAGGCGATCGAGCTTGGCGGTTTGCCTTCACTTGACCAATGATAGAATTTGGTAGGAGAAACGCTACCGTCAGGCTTTCTGGGGGCCTGTACCACGGTAATGCGATGTCCATCGTCGACTGCACTTACCAGGTAGACCCGACTTCCGTCGGGGAGGGTGCCTGTTTGAATAATGCGACACCGACGGGGAGTTTTCCCTTGTTCGGTAATTGTCATTAATCGTTCGCGTACGGCCACTCCGGTAGACCGCTCGGAAGGGCCTTGAGCCAAAACGGTAGTGCCGCCGGAAAGTGATAAAACGAGGGGACCTAACCACCATGAACGGACCATGTTCGCCACTCCTTGTGGGGAATGCGCTTCTTGAAATGCCCCGGTCTGCGGGTCACGGCCCCCGGGTCAGAGGGGTTGGTTTGGCAAATCAAATGCACACCTTTAAGGGATGTATCGTCCTTGCCAGGCTTAACCTTCAGTCCGAATATGCAGGTTGTAAGGAGATTGCCGAAAAATCCCCTTTTGGGCATTATTTGCTCCCTTCTGAATTCCAGCACAAGTTCCCGCAATTGTCCCAAGATGTGTTGGACGGATTTAGATGTCGATGATTGGATTTCCAAACCGGATTAGGCACCCCCTTTAATTCTTGGCGATGGGTAGCAAAGGCTCGAGCAACCCCAAAAAAATTCCTGCAACCAAGCCACCCGCATTGGCCCAATTGGTAACGGGCAAATCCTTTTGCACAATTCCCAAGGCAAACCAAGCCATCAGAATCAGGATCGTGGCCCCACGGAGGTGAAATCCTTTCGAAGGAGCCCGCACCGTTTGCACCCAAACAAAGCCCAATAGGCCGTAAACGACACCGGAAAGTCCCCCAAAAATTTGCCTTGGTCCAAGGCCCGCCTCGACAAAATTCGAACCGGCGGCCAGGATCAAAAACAGGCCTAGAAATTGCCAGCGGCCCAATTTTTTTTCCACCTGGCAACCCAAATCGTGAAACATCAACAGATTGAAAAGGAGGTGGATAAAGGTGAAATGGAGAAAAACAGGGGTAATGGCTCGCCATGGTTGGCTAAAATCAAACGCAAGGGGAAGGGCCTCCCCTTGGACCAATGGGCCAAATGTAATTCTCTTAAACAAATCGTCCCGGTCTTCACCAAACCAGGTGAGGATAGTAACCGCTACCGCAGACGCCGCCAGAATAGCTGAGGTAGGCTGCCAGCTGGGGCGAGCTACAACCGGATTTTGGGGGTTGGCAAGAGAAAGGGATTGGGGTTTTTCCTCTTGAGTACGGACCGGACTTCGAAAATCTTCGTGGTCCGGATGAGAAACAAAGCGGTGCCAATCCACCCGGGCATCCTTTACTGCGGCCTCGTCGAACACCCAGACTGCAAATTGGTCCGCCTCGGGTCGGACAATGGCCCCTTTGCCTAGTTGGTCCAAATAACCAACAAATAATTCCGCTTTTTGGGGGTCGGCAGTGATCCCGATCAAACGCATGGAGGAAATCCGGAAAAAAACAGGTTAGGCTGGAGATCTCCTTATCATATGCTAAATGGGGACAAAGGCATGGATAAATTAACAGCAATAGGTTGCACTAGTTTGGGAAAAAGTGGGAAATTTGCCCTACCTCGCACCTCTCTCCCCCAAGGAAACAAGGAAGGGGCCCTCCAAAACCAGGCCATCCTGCCCCATCCTATTACCTCAAAAACAAAACGGGGGCAAAAAAAGAATCGGGTCCCCCAAATCCTGGACATCCTGAAAAAACTTTATCCCAATGCCAGGTGTGCCCTTGACCATGAAACTCCATTGCAATTGTTGGTGGCCACGATCCTCTCTGCCCAATGCACCGATGTTCGGGTCAACAAGGTGACGCCAAACCTGTTCAGGAAATATCCCGATGCCAAGGCATTTGCTTGTGCCAACCCCCTGGAATTGGAGTCGCTGATCCAATCTACGGGGTTTTTCCGAAACAAAGCTGCCAACATTATTGCCTGTTGCCTGGAATTGGTTAAGGTTCATGGGGGCCTGGTTCCAAAAACAATGGTGGCCCTTTTGCCCTTGGCCGGAGTTGGCCGAAAAACCGCCAATGTGGTATTGGGCAATGCCTTTGGAATTCCTGGCATTACCGTGGACACCCATGTGGGAAGGCTGAGTCGTCGCCTGGGGCTTACGGTTGCCATCAATCCTGTGCATGTGGAATCAGACTTGATGGAACAAATCCCCCAACCCCTTTGGACGATTTTTAGCCACAGGTTGATTTACCATGGCCGACAGGTGTGTGATGCCCGAAAGCCCCGTTGTCCATCCTGTGCCCTCCTTGGAATTTGTCCCCAGTCGGGTGTGGTAAAAAAGGAATCGCCCGGATGAAAGAGGCACAATGGTGAAAAAACTCATAGTGATATAATCACAAAGCTAATTCTGGTCGGGATGCGGAGGTAAAGTTGGTGTGGCGAATCCACAAAACCTGACAAAGGATCCAAAATGTGTACTGCCGTGGCATGGGTGTTAATCGGGGGAATGCTTTTTTTCCAAGATCCCCAACCAATCAAATGGTACGCCACCCCTGCCAATATCGAGGAGGAGCCCAAACGCTATCTGGACCGCGATGTGCACCTGGCCGGTTCGGATTTAAGCTTGTTATTTCGGGCAATGGAATCCTTCGACGGGGAGAGGCGGTCCTACACGACCGCCCAAATCAATGGGCGGGGCCATGTAATCGGTCCCAACACCCAATTTGTGTTTTTGATTCCAGGCCAGTTACAGCGCAACCTATTATTGGCCCATCCCCAAAAATTGAGCATTCATGCCGATATTCGGATCCATGTTCGAAAAAGCACAATCCTTACCCGGGGTGGCCAAATCCATTATGTGGGAGAAATTATCTCGGTAGTAGAGGTTACTCCCAGATAATCTGCCAAGGTTATTTTCGTTGGAGTAAAAACTCCAGGAGGTCTGCCATTTCCTGTGGGGGGATGAGTTTTTCCACTCCGGAAGGCATTATCGAAACCGTTCCAGGTTTCATTTCCTCGATCTGGTCCCGGGGGATTCGTTCCACGGCAGCGGGGCCTAGGGCGATTCGGACCCCCTCTGGACCATCCCCCTGCAAAATGCCCGTGACAATCCGACCCGTTTTGGTAGCCACGACCACCGGCTCATAGCTTCTCACAAAACTGGAATTTGGGGCAAGGATCGATTCCAGAAGGTCTATTTTGGTCCGGATTTGACCTATACGGCTAAGGTCAGGCCCAGCGTCGCCCCCTACATAGCCAATTTTGTGACATCCTGAACATGCTCCCTTGGCACCGTTAAAAACAAGATGACCGCGGGCCGAATTACCATTGGGAAGCTGGGCAAAATAGTCCGCAAGGCGTTTGGCTTCCTCCGCCCGATTGGGATCCCTTTTACTCAAAACCAGTTGGGCTTTATCGCGTACTTTGGGGGAGTGTCTTTCCAGCAAGGCCCTCGCCATGGCGGGAGCAATCGACTCGGCAATTCCAGGTTGGTTGAGGGCCTCGATAAGGACAAACCCAACATCGTCCCCCCTGTTCGCCGCAAAAAGGTCAAGTATTCTTCCCCTGTCGGCAGGGCTTCCCAACGGAAGTGCCTCAGCTATTTGTTTGAGTTGCAAAAGATCGAGCCTGCTCTTGAACAAGGCAGTCAAAGCATCCGACCTCTCCATGGTAGACCTTGTTTGGTGAAGGGCCGAAAGGACAACCGGAAAAGTCTCTTTGGTCAAAACACTGCCTTGGGGGAGGCTGGCAAGAGCCCGTAACCGAATCGGCAATGGCCGGGTGGAATCCCCGGCCAGGGTATCCAATTCGTGAATCCAGCTTTTGGGGAGCGTGCCCTGCCCGGATTGGACAACCCCCAGGGCCAAGGCGTTTTCTTTATCCCTCATTGCATTCGCCACCGGTTCGATCCACCCATCGGGAACTTTTGCTAATCGAGCCGCTGCCATAGTTGCGAGGGCCCTGTTTTTGAAAACCTTTTGGGAGGCCCAAAGCCCCAAGAGCTGGGCCACTTTGGGTGAACCCGCCAAATGGCCCAGGGTTTCCGGATCAAGGAGTTCGGGTTCGTTCTCAATTGCCTTGGCCAATTGGGTTCCCCATTCGGGATGATGACCAATGATCCAAAGCGCCGTTGGCCGAAGGGAAGGTCCACCCTTTTGCAGGAGTTCCCAAACCGGTTCCGGCCCTTTAAGGTTGCCCGATTGGTCCAATGCCACCAGAACCATTGCCCTCGATACCGGTTGATATTTCGCACTATAATCAAGGGCAATGGTCGCCCTATTGGATTGGCCTTGTAAAAGGTGACTTAGGGTTTGGGTAAGGGCACGGGCCAATACTTCATCCCCTTGAACCATTTCCAAACGGTCAAGGAGTGGTTTCAAAGCATTGTTTGCCTTGGAACGGGCAATTCCTTCGGCACCGATTCGGCAAATCGTGGGATCAGGGCTTTGCAACGCCTGCAAAAAAAATGGGCCAGATTCCTTATCACCATTGGCAATCAATGCCTGGAGATGAACCAATTGCAGGTTACGAGATCCGTTATTGGCGAAAGACATCAAGGCCAAACCGGAATCGTTTTCACCTATCTGGCCCATTGCCCATATTGCCCGCATCCGTTGCCCTTCCGCCAGGTTTGGATTGCCCGCAATGGCGGCCAAGGACTTTGTATCCTTCCGAAGGATCAACGCCTCAAGAGCCCTAAGGCCAACCATGGGTCGGCGATCTGCCACCAGAGGGACCAGGTCGGTATTTGGGTTGTTCCAATCCATTCCAAGGCCTCTTGGGTCGGCTAAATCCTGGGCGGGAGGTCCTGTTTTACGAATGCGATAAATGGTTCCTTTGGATTCTTCCTTTACCATTTGCGAAGAAGGACAACAAAGCTTGTACCAACCACCTGTATCCACCACAAGAATGGAACCATCAGCGTCCTCAACCACATCGGTGGGATGAAAGTCCTTGTGGTCGGAAACGAGGAGGTCGGAAGAATCGGCGGATTGCCCTGCCCCTTTGGAGGTTAAGGCATGAAGGCTAACCTTTTTCAGATTGAATTGACAACAAGCAAGACGATCCCTGAATGCATTGTCCGGATGTTGGAAAAAAGCCATTCCGCAGGGAGCTGCAGGTCCCATTTCCACAAGGGGCGTGGCAAGTCCGGGGCCGGTTCGGTGGTGTTTTTGATCCTGAATTGGGGCATGGTCCTTACCAAATACCATGCCTGGGGTTGCATGAATGATGCCATCCCGTAACCCAAGATGGGGATGGTGGACAAAGGTGCAGGAAACAAACAAATCCCCCAAAGGGGAAAAGGCAATGCCAACCGGATTGTCCATTCCCCCGGTCATGTGGACTCTAAGGTCACTACCATTGGGTCTTGCACTGAAAACATGGCTGGCTTTGGTGACAAAGGGTTTGCCCTCAATGGTGTGTTTTTGCTCAGCAAAAGCACCCTTGGTCCAGTAAATACGCCCATCAGGTCCAAGGGCCGGACCGTGAAGGTCATTCATGCAACCGGTTAGGGTTCCACCATCGTGAAAAAGGATTCGCTTGTCCGCAACGCCATCGTCGTTGGTATCAATCAGCCTCCAAATCTGCGGAGGGGTTCCCACCCAAACTTCCTCCCGAAAGGTCATGATCCCTTGGGGAAGCATCAGATTATCGGCAAAAATGTTTTTTTTGTCAAAAACACCATCACCATCGGAATCGACCAGTTGAAGGATGCGATGAGGTTTCTTTTGGGCTTGAATGGAGGCAGGTTCATTGGATCCGGAAGATTCGGTCACATAAAGCCTACCCTTTTTGTCGAAAGCAGCACTAATTGGCCGATCGACCAATCCCGGTTTCAGTGCATGGGAAATCTGATGGCCCTTGGCTACACCAAAGTGGTGGGGTCCAAGGTCCTGGGTAGGAGGTACAATCGGTTGTCCGGGTTGGCAAGAGGAGAGCCAAACTATTAAAGGGAGTATATTCATCTATTATAGCCTTATCGTTAGCAGGAAGTACACTGTAAATCAGGAATCTTTGCGGGTGGTTTGAGGCCAGCTTTCAGCCATCATTCCTAGGGCGTTTGATTCGGGTCGTTTGCCACTCGCTTGGCCGCCTTCATCAGGGTAATCCCCAGGATAATACCCAGTCCAAGGATAATTGCGCCAAACAAGGCTTTGGATTTCAAAGGCCACAAAAACTCTAGGGGGCTGCCCGTATTCCCGGTCTCCTCCTGGATTTCGCCCAATTGGGCATTTTGGGGTTTGACCTTTTGAAGGAGCAACTTTCTGATGGAATCGGTGTCGAATACTGGTGATTTTGCATCGTTGTCACCATACTCAAGGTGATATTTTTCTCCGGGTTGGGCCAGGAAAACCAATTGAATGCGGGGAACCAGCAGTTTCAGGCCTTCTATTTCAAGCGGTGGACTATCCTTGTTGTCGATGACAAGCCGCCATGGGTCCGCCCTGGTTTCGGCTACATCCAATTTCAAGGACTGATTTTGATGCCCCTGAAAATCCAATCGGCTTAAAACTCCGGTGGCCTTGGATGCCCATCGATGCTCGATCCCGGTTTGATACTGGGATTCCAAATGGACATCACGGCGAAAATTGGCCGAATGGGGAAGCAATTTCACCCCGGCAATGGGGTTATTTCCGGTAACAAATTCCAAAACGGTTTGTTTGGTTTTGGAGTCTTCCAAGATTTTGAGCGACAAGGGAGGCATTTCATCCAAAATAGCAACCCCGGCCATTTGAACCTCTTCAGGAATTAGGAAATCCACCCGATCCACGCGGAAAGGCCGCCTGAGGATATTCAACTTTTCAAGGGGTGCGGTTCCGGCCTTCCGGCTGAGTTCAAGAAGTGTCGATTCCTGTTCAAGTGTCGGTTTCTGCACCACGATTTTGAATTGGGTGAAATCCTTTGGGTTGAAATTGATCCAATCCACCCGGTAATCGACTACGCTTTTGTAATCGCAAAGGTTGCCTTCCGCCAGGAGTTCTTCCTTGCCTGAATGGTCCAATCCTTTTACTGTTATCCTGTTTTCGAAGTCATAAAGTGGCGTACGAATCCTAAGGCCATTGGGTGTGGGCATTTTGGAAGGAAGTGGAAATCGTTTCGAGTCGATCCGGAAGACGATTTGAAATCCACCTCCTTCGATAGGCATTGCCGAAACGGTTTCGGAGGCGATTTCATTTCTTCTGGTGACGGATTGGGAATGGACTTGGCGCCATTCGAAATGGGATTGTACACCCCCCCTGGAATCCTTGATGCGAAGATCCCTGAATTGGGTTGCCGCCTTCAAAAATATGTCCTGATCCAGGGTAATCGCCACCAGACTTGTCTTGTCCGAATCGGCGAAATGAATGGATCGGGAGCGAACGCCAAGAGTATCCCTTGCCCAGACAAAAGGAACAATGAACAAAACAAGGGTAAAAAAAAGGACCTTCCATTGAGGTTTCATAGTGAGGATCCTTCCTTGTCCTGGATTGCATTCTGGTATTTTAGATATAAAAACGATCCAATAAGAAGTAAAACTCCAAGAATGAGAAAGGCGATAATCCTGTAAAAAGCATCAAGTTCGGCAAGGTCGTTTACAAACACCTTGATCGCAACTATGGAAAACAAGGACAGACCGCCGTAGCGAACCAACCGTTCCCGGGTACGGATTCCCCAAAGGACCATTCCCAGGGCGAAAAGGGTCCAAACAATGGAAATGGCACCTTCCTTCATGCCATCCATCGCCAAATAGTGGAAGAAGTTTCCCGTTTCGGTGGTGGTCAATACCAGGGTCAAAAGGACCCCTGCGGTTCCAAAGGCAGGCCAGGCTCTGGCAAAACCCAATCCGGTCAGGAACCAGCCTCCAAAACCAAACAGGCCCACAACCGCCGCAAAATCAAAGAACCTAAGGATTCCATCGCGAGGGGTCCAGATCGTTTGGTTTCCCAAACCGTCTGTTATGCCAAGGTCCCAAAAAAGCAATTTCACCCCAAGGACTCCTGCCAATATCGAAATCCCGGTTACCATGGCATGACGGCCTACCCAGAATTCTCCGGTGCAAAGGACAAAGAACCCAAAAAGAACCATGAGCCAAGTCAACCCGGGAAGGCGCAGGGGCGACCAAAGGAACCCCAGGGTCTGATTGATTTCGAGGAAAAGGAACCCAAAAAGAAGCAGGGCTCCCCCTACCGCCAGAATACGAATGACGATGGTTCTGGTGATATACTCCTTTGCATCGTTTGAGGGATCCGGGATCGGGTTTTGGTCTTTACCATCTTTACTTAATAGCCAACCTGCGCCAAACAACGAGGCAATCGGAATGCCATACTGGACAAGCCGAATCAACAACTGTCCGAGGTAAACGGAAAGGGGCATGTCCTTGTCAAGCAGAAGGTTGGCACGGTTTCCCAAATCCACAAAAACATAACGGCCCAAAACCACAATTATCAAGAGGTAGGCAAGTTGTCTCAAAAACCGGCTTCCCAGTTGTTGGGAGATCCAAACCATAACCACCGCCTGGATCGCCCAACTGGAGGTGAGCCAAGTGGTGGTGAGAAATAAAGGCATGGTAAGGGCAAGGAACGCCGAGGCCAACCCCAGGAACGATACCACCATGGGGCGATCGGCTATTTTCAAACGCAAGTAGATAACCGCATGGAGGGAGTAAAAGGAGGCCAAGGCCAGGCTAAGTGCGGCCGGACCATTTTCCTTTAACCAAATGTTGTAATCGCCTGTCGGCAGGTTGGATAGCATTTCATAACCCAAAAGAAATGAAATGGCCGCATTGGCATACAATCCACTGAGGTCAAGAAGGCTGGAAGCCTGTTTCGTCCGGAGGCTGTAAAGAAAGGGCATTGTTGAAAAGAGCAGGAAAAAACAACCTGCAAACGGAAGGGCGGCATAATAGCAATTGGGACCAAATTTCAATATGCTTGAGCTGAAAAGGAGGTAATGGCAAAGGAATGCAAGAAAATGGACCAGGGGCCATTTTCTGCCCGCACACACCCCAAGTATTCCAACGGCCAGGATCAGCATATAAGTGTGCAGGGTGGGCAAGCTCGGATTGTCGCTTTGTATCAAAACCGGGGTGCCATAGCCGCCCAATACTCCAAGGACGGCCACCAGAATCGAGGAAAAACCAATGGCGATGGAACCTGCCAAAACGGTAACCAATGCCATCAAGGCAAACGCCAGGGTCGGAGAAATCAAATGGTAAAAAGCCTGGGCCGCAAACACGCTAAAATAGAGGGTTATCAGTCCGCCACCCATGAGTCCCTGGCCAATGATTTGGTATTTGCGACCTAGTAACTGGGTGCCCCCGACAAGGAATCCCATTCCCACCGAGGCGGTCACCAGGACCCGGACCTCTTTGGAAATCAGATCTTGTTCAATGGAATATTTCACATAAAATCCCATACCCAACACCAGGATAAGGATGCCAATGCGCAGGAGCCATTGACTGGCTACCGCAAATTCAAGGGAATCACCCTTGGCCAATTTCTCTTGTCCAAAGAGAATCCAGTTGCCTATTTTTTGAAGGGCTTCCTGGGCCGCTTTTTCGAATGCGGATGATTCCCGTTTGGCCGCAACCTTTGGACTTTGAAAAAGGGGTGCGACCGGGGAAATGAGGGAGGGAACATCAACCGGTTTTTCCGTTGGAGTGGGTGGCTTTCCGCTGATGGGACCTTCGAAATCAGAACCCTTGATCGCACCTTCAGGAACCCTGGGGATGAATTCTGAAACCGGTTGGGCGATGAAAGGGGGCGAATCTTTGGGCAATAGGCTGATTTGCGAAGGCTCGGGTTTGGGTTGGAGGGTTTGGCTTGGGGTTTTTTGGGCAACAAGCTTGCGCAGTGTCTCCTTTTGCGATGCCAAATCTTCCCGGATTTTGGATAGCAATATCATGGAGGCAATGGGATGGACAAACAACCAGATTAAAAGGACTAAACCAATAAGTAAAGCGATGGTATCCATGTTGGATTTCCCAATGGATGCGGGTTTAAGCTACTTTGGTTAGGATAGGCTTCCCAGGACAAACCGGGTTCCGATTAGCCACAAATTTCCCGGATTGGGGTTCCACCATCGGGCAATAGGTGAAGCGGGCGAAGGATGGCATCCGGGTAGGTAGAATCCAAAGGTATACCAAAATGGTGGTAAATTGTAGCCGCAATATCACCAGGCAAGATTGCACGGTCATTGATATACCCCCCTTCTTTGGTGCTGGAACCGATTACCTGGCCATGGCGCATTCCGCCTCCCGCCAGCAACATTGACATGACATTGGGCCAATGATTGCGACCGTCGGTACTCCCCTGAGTTCCCAACTGGGGGGTACGGCCAAATTCTCCCATGGCGACAACCATGGTGGTTTCGAGCAACCCCCGTTGAGCCAAATCATCCACAAGGGTGGTGACCAAGTGGTCAAAGAGGGGCAGTAATGGTTTAAGGCCTTTGGAAATACCACCGTAGGGGGGAATATTGTCACCATGGGTATCCCAGGTTCCCGATGCAGTGTGGTAACTAAGATCAAGCGTTACAAAGGGGCACCCTGCTTCCACCAATCTTCGGGCCAGGACCGCCTGGCGGCACCAAAGGTGGGTGCCAAATTTTTCCCGGACGACAAGAGGTTCCTGCTCATAATTCAGGGCTAAACGAACCCGACCACCCAACAAAAGGTCCATGGCCTTTTGCCCTGTTTCGGTCAAAAGTGGGGCGTCCCTCCGGCTGGACTGGCCTTCCGTGTCGGCACGGACCTGATCGAATTTTTCCAATAAAGATCTTCGTTGACCCAGACGGGAAACAGGCATATTATTAGGCAGGCTTAATTGGCCTGGAATCGACATTCGTCCCGAATCCTTGCCAACCAGGTCATAAATAGGCAGGCTGGCGGCTTCATTGGCTAAAAAGGGGTCGTGAACTTTGCCTGCATAGCCGCCAAACGCCAAGTGACTCCGGGAGCGCATAAAAGCAGCGTAACCGGGCATGGCAGGGTGGTTGGGGCCATGAAACTTGCTCACCAAGGCACCCATAGCCGGGTATTTGTCCGATTCCGGGTTGGTTCGTGCTTCGGCTTTATGGTTGGCCGTTTGCATGACTGTATTGGGTTCATGATTACTGTGGCGGCAATCGACAGAACGCAAAATCGAAAAGCGATTGGCCATGGCCGCCAATTTGGGTAGGTGTTCGCAAACGATAACTCCCGGTATTTGGGTTTGGATCGAGCCAAAAGGGCCCCGGTTTTCCGGGGGGCGATCGGGTTTGGGATCGAGGGTATCAATCTGGCTAGGCCCCCCCGCCATCCACAAAAGGATCAACGATTTCCCTGATCCCCTTGGTCCTGAATTGGCCAAAAGCCGTGGCAGGGTAATGCCCCCTATGCCTGCTACCGATGCTTTTAGCAAATTCCTCCGGGAAATTACCAATCCCTCGGGAAGCCTTGCCCTTAAAAAGTCAAAAGAATGCGGATGGAAATGGGACAAGGTGGCCTCGGAAAATAAGGCGAGAACAAAGGAGGAATGTTCCCTTCTATTTTGTCGGATTTGGAAACCCAAGGCAAGTCGCTTTTCGAATCAAACCTGGTTTCCCAAGGATTTATTCTGGCCCCAATCAGGATAATAATCGGCCACCCACCTCGGCATGATCACTCTTTTCCCTGGGGACTTTATTATCAGAAATGGGTTCCCAGGGTCAGGTCGGGATATCAACCATTCCAAACGGGTTTAATCCTTTCAAAGAGGTTAAAAGCTTCGGAAAAACGAGGACGCAGGGAAGAATAATCCTTTCCGGAACTCACGATGGGAATGGCATACTACCAGGCCCCAAAGCCAAAAATGAATTCTTCCCAAAGGGACAGGGTTGGCCAATGCCTTACAAATTCTTATCAATCCCAAAAGCCTTCCACCCCATTTCATGCAATGGAACCCTTCCATGACAACCCGGTTATTTTGCGTCCTGATCCTGGTCGGGCTCACACCTTGGACCATCCTTGCCCAAGTCCCCAAGGGTGAAGTCCAACATTTCACCTTTGAAAAGAGCAAGGTATTCCCGGGTACTTTTCGCGACTATTGGGTCTATATTCCCACCCAATACGACGGAAAAACTCCCGCCTGTGTTTATGTCAACCAGGATGGGGTTGGTTACAACGCCCCACAAGTTTTCGACAAACTGATTCATGAAAAAAAGATGCCTGTAACCATAGGCGTGTTTATCATGCACGGTCGTGTCAAGGCGAATGGCCCCAATGCCCTGGACCGATTCAACCGCAGTTACGAATATGATGGTTTGGGTGATGCCTATGCCCGGTTTTTACTGGACGAACTTTTGCCGGATGTGGAAACCAAAAAAACCAAGGATGGCCGTGCCATTGTGCTTTCCAAAAGGGGCAACGATCGGGCCATTGGGGGAGCATCAAGCGGGGCGATTTGTGCTTTCACCGCTGCCTGGGAAAGACCTGATCAATTTAGCCGGGTTTTCAGTGCCATTGGTACTTATGTCGGACTTCGGGGAGGGCATAACTATTCCACCCTGATCCGGAAGTTCGAACCAAAACCCTTGCGGATCTATCTCGAAGACGGTTCAATGGACCTCAATATCTATGGCGGGGACTGGTGGATGGCCAATCAAGCCATGGAGCGATCATTGGTTTTTGCAGGGTATGAGGTCACTCATAACTGGGGGGATGGCGGCCACAACGGCAAGCATGCCACCGAGCTTTTCCCTGAAGCGATGGAATGGCTTTGGAAGGGTTGGCCGGAACCTGTCAAGGCAGGCAGGGGCAGCCCCCAGCTCAAGGAGATCCTGAATCCAGGGGAGGATTGGAAACTCGTTGGGGAGGGGTACGCATTTACCGAGGGTCCTGCGGCCAACGCCAAAGGGGAATTGTTTTTCAATGATGTGGGAAAGGGTAAGACCTATCGGGTCGGTGACGATGGAAAAGCATTGGTTTGGCTGGAGGATTCCAAACGCGGGGATGGCCAGAATTTTGGCCCGGATGGCCGACTTTACGCAGCATCAGGAGCCGAGAATGCCATCCTCGCCTGGAACGAAAAAGGGGAAAGTACCAGGATTGCGGGAGGCTGGCGAGGAAACGACCTTGTTGTCAATTCCCTTGGGGGGATCTATGTAACCGAACCGGGTTGGGATGGCAGATCTCCGAGCAAAATCCACTACATCAACCCCAAGGGAGAGGATAAAATCGTGGACACCGGATTGAAGTTTTCCAATGGACTTTGCCTCTCCCCTGACCAAACTCTCCTTTATGTTGGGGACATGAAAAGCCATTGGGTTTACAGCTATCAGGTTCAGAAGGATGGCAGCCTATCCCACAAACAAAAGTATTACCATCTGCACGAGCCAGACACGGCGGACGACAGTGGGGCGGATGGTATGCGCGTGGATAAAAATGGCCGGCTTTATGTCGCCACCCGGATGGGCATTCAGGTTTGCGATCAGGCGGGGCGAGTCAATTGCATCATCCCTACCCCTAACGGTAATGTGTCCAACCTTGCCTTTGGCGGAGCAAATGGTGACCTGCTTCTGGCTACTTGTGGGTCCAAGGTGTATTTGCGCAAAGTCAAAACCAAAGGCGCACTCAATTTCCTGGCGCCAACCAAACCAGCGGCTCCAGGATTGTAATGATCATAGGTCGGCAAAAAAGGAAAAAGGACCGGGGTGCCCATTTGAGGGGACCGGTCCTTTTTCCTTTTATCAAAAGTAAAGTTACTTTCCCTTGGCTTTGATTTCTTCAAGCGTTTTTTCGATCTTTTCCAGCCGTTTGAGGATGGCTTCGAGATTTTTGGTTTCGGTGGTAGAGCTAAGGATGATGGAACCGTTGAGTCCAGTAATGGCATTGCCACCACTCCCCAACTGGATTTTCTTCCCCTCTTTGATGATCTCGATGTTTTTGCCCTGTTGCTTTAGAAGGTCCTTTTGGATCTGGTCCAGCAACTTGGCCCCTCCCGGAATCTCAATCTCAATTGCCTTCCCTTTGGTTTCATTGGTTTCGGTGCGAATGACCTTGCCGTCTTCACCGACGACAATTGTAATGACCTTGGAATGGGCTTGGCCTTCAGGCAAGGTAAACGCAAAAGCCTTTGCCTCAACCTTGGCACCCTCTTTGGGATGAGCGATAACAATGGTTCGTTTTTCCCCAGTGCCTTCCGCTTTTTTTTGAATTTCAATCTTCAGTTCCACAGGTTTCGGGACGCTCTCGAGTTTCCCTTCACCTTTGCGTATTTCGCGTTTTTGAACCCGTATTGCTTTGGGTCCTTCCTGGGCACTCGTCGGCGGAGTGTCTTGAGCCATAATTCCAAGGGCCACTAGCCCCAATCCAGAAAATGCCAATCCGAAGCGAAACATAACCAACCCTCCTTTTGTAAATAATCCGAAACAGATTAGGACAGTCTATGCCCCTTGGGACGGATTTCGCAGATTTCTCCTAGGCGTTTCATTTTTGGAATTCCGGTTCCAGCCAATTCTTTTTGGGACGAAATCCCCGAAATAAGTTGAACCCATTTCCCCCTTATGAGGGTATCCTTCCCAAGAGACAATCAGCCCAAAAAGAGGAGCGAGGATTAGGTTACAATTCGAAAAATGGCCTCAACCCGAATTCCCCAGTCTTTCTATTTGGTTCTTTTGCTATAATGACCTGACCACCTGGCTGAATCTTTTTCCTCGCCTTTTTGGAAAATCGGTTCACGGGACCCTGCCTCATTTTCCCTTCCCCGGATGCATCTGCCATGAAAATGAAATTGAGTATTGCCCTTGGTTTAGGGCTTCTTGCGGGAAATCCCGGGGATGCGGCGGATACTCCCAAGCCTGGCGAACCCACGGCAGCGGTTAGTTATTTCAAACAAATCCGTCCCATTTTTCAGCTGAATTGCAACGGATGTCACCAACCCGCCAAGGCCATGGGCGGCTTTCAAACGACTTCCCATGGGGAACTTTTCAAAGTGGCCGACCGGGGTACCCCCGGGGTTGTATCCGGAAAACCGGAAAAAAGTACGCTTTTGACTCAGCTCCTCCCAGTAGGGACAAAGGCTCCCGAAATGCCCAAGCAAAGGGAACCATTAACAGCAAAAGATGTCGAATTGGTCAAGCGCTGGATCCAGGAAGGGGCAAAAGACGACACCCCAACCAGCGCACGAGATCCGATTGATGCCGAGCATCCCCCTGTTTATCGCCTTCCTCCGGTGGTTACAGCTATCGACTATTCCCCGGATGGAACGATATTGGCCGTTTCAGGATTTCATGAAATCCTCCTGCATAAGGCGGATGGAGGGGCCATCCTGGCCCGCCTTGTGGGTGTTTCCGAGCGGATTCAAGCCTTAGCTTTTTCCCCGGATGGAAAATTCCTGGCGGCCTCGGGAGGGTCACCCGGGCGCTTTGGTGAAATCCAGATATGGGATATTGCCAAAAAGAAGATCCGGACCTCAGCATCTTTTACCGGTGACACTCTCTATGGGGTTAGTTGGTCCCCGGATGGTGCAATTGTCGCTTTTGGCGGATCGGACAACAACCTCCGGACAATCGACGCTGTAAGTGGCAAGCAGATCCTTTTTCAGGGTGCCCACAGTGATTGGGTTTTGGGAACGGCCTTTGGCCGTGACGGCAAATACCTCCTCTCCGCAAGTCGGGACCGAACCCTGAAGCTAACCGATGTTGCCACCCAACGCTTTATAGACAATGTAACCAGCATCACCCCGGGGGCCCTGAAAGGGGGTCTTTCCGCCCTTGCGGTCCGCCCTTTCCCCAAGGACAAGGATAAAAAAATCAAAGCGAGCTCCATAGCCGTGGGAAGTACCGAGGAAAAACTGTACGAGGAAATACTCATCGGCGGGGCGGACGGAATGCCAAGACTTTACAAAATGCACCGCGAAACCAAACGGGTGATTGGGGATGATGCAAACAAAGTGAGGGAATATGCAGCCCTTCCTGGTCGGATCTACACCGCCGCATTTCGTCCGGATGGAGCCGTCTTTGCGGTGGGTTCAAGCCTTGACGGAAAAGGGGAGCTGCGCCTCTTCAATACGGACGATGCCAAGCAATTGCTCAAATTCGACACAGGGCTTGCCGGAATTTATACCCTGTCATGGAGGGCAGATGGCAAGGAATTGGCCCTTTCCGGATTTGATGGCATCGTCAAGGTATTCGATCCGGTAACGGGCAAGTCGATCCGTCAATTCCTGAGTGTGCCTATTACCGCAAATGCTACCGCCCAAAGGTAATTTCCGGTTGTTAGCCGGGTGCCTGGCCAATCCCATGTCGTTGGCCAATTTTTTCTGAAGCCAATCGGTTACAAGGATTGGGAAGGGTTTTTCCCAAAAACCATTTTTCCCCTTCAACGAATTGAGCTTGAACCGGCCCCCGGTTATTGCAATGGGGGCTTAACGGCCATCCCTTCACCAGGGAGAAGTGAAACCTTACGGCAAAACGCTTCCCTCGATGAGCAAAACAAGCGGTTTTTGGGAAATATTGGTATGAATCTTTACTTCCTGGCGAAATGGGCCCACCCGGGATGGGCGGATGCCAAAGGCAATCGTCTGGGTTGGACTTTCCACCGTGGGAAGAGCCGTTGTCGCCTGAATATCCGGATTCGGTGATTCCACCTGGGTAACCGAAAATGGCCTGGTTCCCCGGATGACAACCCGGCGAGTCAAGGGTTCGGCCATTTTTACCTCGACAAGGTTCAAAATCGGCGGGGTAAGGCTGAGTTCCGAGGCGATTCCGCCAAGGACCAACAGGGGGACAATGGGTGCCTGATTGTCATTTGTTTTGAGATAGATAAAATCTTTGATTGTGCCCTGGGGAGCATCCGGTTTCAAAGTGACACTGATTTCATACCCAACCTGCCCGGGACGGCGATAGAGTTCCTTGAAGGTGGCGAGCACAGGTAATGTCCCCACCGTCAATTCCGAAATGGACCAATTGAGCGTTCCGGCATATTCAACATCAATTTTGGCTGTGGGCTGGGCCCCACTGGAAACGGTGCCAAGGTTGATCTCACCAGGATTAAACACCACATCTGCCCGACTTGAGGCACTAACCCGGATTTCGGCACTTGACAGAAATTCGGGACCAACCGAAATACGAATTCCAACGGTTTTGGGGCCAACGAAACGACTGGCGTCCATCCGGATATCCACCGTTACGGTTTCCCTGGGATCAAGGGTTCGCTTGGGAATGGTGTAACTGATGCAACTGCAACCCGGCACCACGGACATGATTTCCATGGGAACCGCATAGATATTGGTTACCGGGAATTTATGGACCAATTGGGCACCTCGGGGAACCGTTCCAAAATTATGGCTTAGCCCCTCACGGAACATTTTCTCGGCCCAGCCCTGGGCAAAAACCCCACCTTGGGTTGCGAAAAGCGCCACGAGTATTCCAATGATGCGCATGGTGAAACCCTGTAAAAAGTCGTTGGTTATCCTACGGGCTTTGGCCGATTGGCCTAACCCTTGGGCTTTTTCAATAAAATATGTTAGGATATCCTTGTAAAGCAAGCTGATAGTTTTCAAGAAGCTTTGCCAATACTGCTTGGATTGAGGTCGATTGTGGATACACCTTGCCCCAAGGCCAACCCCGATTCCAATGAAAAATTGGCAGGTTATAACACACCCAGGTCGGATGGGAAACCCTTCCCGGGATCCCAAAAGGATGGGCTCAAAAAACCGGCGATGGATCGTCCCAGCTTCTTGCTTGAATCTGAAAACCCAAAGGAAATCGGCAAACTCGGCGGGTATGGGATCCTTGAAATCCTTGGCCGGGGGGGAATGGGAATGGTTTTTCTTGCCCATGAACGATTGCTCGATCGGTTGGTGGCGATCAAGGTGATGTTGCCCGAGGTGGTCACCCCTGATAATAGGGACAGGTTTTTTCGGGAAGCCCGGTCCACTGCAGCTCTTCATGACGATCATGTGGTTCCCATTTATCAGGTCGGGGAAGAAAACCGTATACCCTTTTTGGTAATGCCCTACCTTCAGGGAGAGCCACTCGATCGGCGGTTGGCCCGGGAACGGAAGCCCCCCTTAAGGGAAACACTTCGAATCATTCGGGAAGCGGCGATGGGCCTCATGGCGGCGCACGCCAAGGGGATGATCCACCGGGATATTAAGCCCGGAAACATATGGTTGGAAGGATTACGGGGCCGGGTTCGCATTCTGGATTTTGGTTTGGCCTTAACCCGGTCTACCGATGTTCGCATCACCCAAGCGGGTGCCATTATGGGCACTCCAGCCTACATTGCCCCCGAACAGGCGTCGGGGCGCGAGGTGGATTTTCGGGCCGACCTGTTTTCGCTTGGAGTCATTTTTTACGAAATGTTAACCGGTGGCCGACCTTTTTTGGGGAGCGATACCCTTGCCATCCTCAGTGCCCTCCTCACCACCACACCCATCCCTCCTTCTGCCTTGGATCCAACCATTCCCAATGCGGTCACCCAATTGGCGATGTCCATGATTGCAAAGGATCCGGCCAATCGTTCCAGGACTGCCCGCGAGCTGGCTTCAGAACTTGCCCAATTGGAAAGGGCAACCCCCGCATTGAAAAAGGAATCTGTACGCCCCTTGCCAGGAAATCTGTCCACCTTGGCAAACCTCACTCCCAATCCAACCCCCATGGAAAGGGATCGGATATTCGACACGAAAATGATTGGTGAGGCGATACCCGAAGACATCATCAGGCTACTGCCAGATCCTGTCCTGGCCAAAATGGCGCCAGCGCCTGTGATGCTTACCCTGGAATTGCTTGAGGCGAATGCCCCTCCCAATCAGGTGCGAGGGGAAAAGATCCAGGTCGGTCGGGGGGTGGGAAGCAAACTCAGGATTCAGTCCACCCAGGTTTCCCGTGTTCACGCCCAAATCCTTTGGCGAGTCCAGGACTGGGGCTATTACTCCATTCAGGATCTTGGTAGTACTAATGGAACTTTTGTCAACCAACACGCCATCAATCAGGTGACTCCTCTTTTGCCAGGCGATGAGCTCCACTTTGGAACCTTGGGTTTCCGGGTCCAATACCCAATAAATCCTGAAACCCTAAACGCTGCCAAGCGCATACAGTCTGGGCTGCTTGGGGGAGAACACACTTCCAAGGAAGCCGTAGACCAACCCATCCTGGCGATTGTTGTCGATGACAAGGAACCACTCCATCCCAAGACACCGGAAAAACCACCCCCCAAACGGCCCTGATTCACCTTGGGTTCCCTACAGTTTTGGTTTGAAATAGGCTGGCCAAAAGGATTCAGGGTTTTTCAATCTTTCTTTGAGCCTTTAGCCCCCAGGTTGGCCTGGGGACAACCCGGGAACCGGTATGTGATTTTCGATGGATGGCATCAACGAAAGTTTTCGGCACCTTCCCGGATACCGGAATAATTCGTTTTAAATGATACTTTGATAATAAGTTAGGTTGGCCCGAATGCGGTACAATAGTGCTTGAAACCGTTCCATTTTTGTAAACGACCTGGCGGAGCTTTCGATGGTTTTTTATTCTTCACGAAACAAATATCCAATCATTTTGCAACTCATAGCCGGGTGTGCCCTGGTGGGAGGGGCCGGTTATGGCCTCGCCGCAGAATTGCCCAATGCGGCCGCTGTTTTTGCTCCAGGAAAGGTGTGGCAGGTTCACCTTACCCTTTCTCCTGAGGAATATGCCGCCATCGAACCCCGCCGGGTTCGTGGGTTTCCTGGTTTCGGTCCCCAACCGATGCCGCCCGAGAAACCGGTTGCCCAAAACCGGGATGTCCGCCGTAATAACTTCAACACAGATCTTGCCTGGGGAACTGGGTCAATTGTCATCGGCGGACACACCTTTGAGAAAGTGGGTATCCGCTATAAGGGTAACGGAACGATTTTCGACACGACCCGTTCCATCAAAAAGTCTATCAAAATCGACCTCGATAGAGACGGTGGGAAAGGTCAATTTGGTGGGTCCAAAACGATCAACCTTCATTGTGGGGTCACCGATCCGTCGAAACTTCGGGAATCACTCGGGTACCAGCTTTATCGGGCGGCCGGATTGCCTGCCCCCCGAACGGCTTTGGCGGAAGTGCGCCTTTCCGTTTCGGGAAAGTTGGACAAGGAATTGCTTGGACTTTACACACTCTGTGAGGATGTGAACAAGCCGTTTTTGAAAGGTCATTTCGGGGACGAAAAAGGGCTCCTGATGAAACCAGAAGGATTGCGCGACTTCGTCTATCAAGGGGAGGATTGGGATAAGTACAAAACATCCTATGCGCCCAAGCGGGAGGCCACTGCTGAGGAATCAAAGCAACTGATCAAGTTTGCGAAACTCGTCGCACAAGCCGACGATACGACTTTTCGTAAAGAGATCGGACAATACCTGGACTTGGACAACTACCTACGGTTTTTGGCAACGACGGCTTTCGTGGCAAATACCGATAGTTTTTTCGGCTTGGGTCATAACTACTACCTGTACCTGCACCCAAAAACAAAAAGGCTGCATTTCATTCCCTGGGATGTTGATCGGGCGTTTGCCAATTTCGGGAACGCAACCCAGACCATGGACTTGAGCCTGAAACACCCTTATGGCGGCGCTCACAGGCTGACCGAGCGCCTACTTGCAGAACCAAATACAGGGGAGGCATATCAAAAATTACTCAAGGAACTTGTCTCCACGACCTTTGCAAGGGATCAATTCTTTAAGGAACTTGAAGTCCTTGAAAAGGTAGTCAAAGGGCCCCGGGAACGGGATGCCAAAGCCGCAACGAGCCGTCGTGAAAACGAAGGAGGATTTGGACCTCCGGGTGGTATGTTTGGTACGCCGCCGGAACTGGATGCATTTATCAAGGCCCGAACGGAATCTGTGACAGCCCAACTCAATGGAAAAACCCAAGGTTACATACCTCAGCCTAACAGATTTCCGGGGGGATTCAGACCGCTTGGCGGGCGTTCGTAAAAAAAATCGGCTGGCTGCCTGGGTGGCTGTGGTTAAAATGCGGATGTGGAATCAAAATCTCCAGGAGATAGGGATCAGCATCCAAATGCCCTGGTCAAGCCTTGAAGGTACGGTTCCATGTCGATGGGAGGTTTCATGGCTTGAAGACAAGACCCCTACCCATCCATCATAATGGGGGTCGTTTGGATCCTGGGAACGCCAAACTTGTCCTTGTTGGCCTGTCCTATCTATCCAATCCGTCCTGGTCGCTCGACCCATTTGTAAGCCTTTTTGGCGTTCAGGGAACAGAAGTGGGCCGTGGCATTTTCACCCTTTTCCAAGGCATATTCCATGACAATCCGTTGAAGTATCCCATAATCGGTAGCCAATTCGGACACCGGCCAATTGCTTCCATAAATCACTCTTTCCTTTCCAAACGCATTCCAAACGACATCAATGTAGGGGCGGTAAAAAGGAAGGTCCTTGGGAGGGCGTTTGCCATCCCTTGCCGCCCCTTCCACGAGCGCTGAGATCTTGCAAAAAACATTTGGACTCAATCCTGCCATTTGGATCCCCTTGCTCCAATCCAGGGGAGGAACCCCGGCAGTAATTTGGACATTGCCGATGTGATTCAGGACGATACGCAGCTTTGGGATTTTCTTGGCCAAAATGGCCAAAATCGCAGGGGTTTCCGGACCGCCATTGACATCTAGCGCCAAGTCCAAATCCGCCAGAATTTTGAAATCCCCCAAGGTTTCTTTTTCCAACATACCCGACACCAAATGGGAAGAAACCCGAATACCACGGAAAAGGGGATTGCCCGCAAAGCGTTTTATTTCCTTGCCAAAATCCTTCGATCCAGGTTCTATCCTGCCCACAATTCCCACGATGAAGGGATCCTCCCTGGCAATGTCCAAAAGCCACTGGTTGTCCTCAAGGCGCGAACTGGCTTCGACAATAACGGTACCTGTTATCGGCCGAAATACTTTGAGGGCACGAAGGTCCTTGGGCAAAACCGTTCGGTACAACGAGGTTCCTTTTGCGGGCCAGGGGACACCCCCGGGGCGAGTCGGGTCATAGAAATGGGTGTGACAATCAATGATGTCAAGGCCCACTTGAACACTCATTGCAAGGCCGCCAAAAAGGTTTCCACCCACAATCCCTGTAATGCCTTCGGTAAGCCAATCCCTACGGTTCATGGAAAAGTTCCTCCTGAAAGACAATACAACAGGATTGGTAATCGGCCAGGACTGGGTAGGTGGCATAACCAAGGCAACAATCCTGTCCTGCCAATTGACCTCTGACATTAACGAATAGAAGGAAAAACGGGGGGTTATATTGAGAAATCAACAAGTGCCCGCGGCAGGGATCGAACCTGCGACCGACGGTTTAGAAAACCGTTGCTCTATCCACTGAGCTACGCGGGCTGGTCACTTAACTACTTTGGGCAAAAAAGGGTAATATTTCAAGGGTGGATGCCCGTTTTTCTCAGGAAAAACGGCCAGCTGACAGAGAAAAGGAGAATGTAAAAAAAACATGGGTTGAGGCTTCGATTTTCTTAGGTTTTAGGGTGCCAATTTCCTAAAAAAGACTCATTGGAAACCCTTTCCAGAAGGCACCATTTCAAACGCCTTTTTTGGGGCTTTTTCCCGAGGAAAACACTTTGGCCACCACACCTTCCCCGCCTTCGAATGTCCTTGGAAGTTCCGAGCCCCTGAATATTTCCGATGAGCTTCGTGACAGCTACCTGAATTACGCAATGAGCGTCATCATTAGCCGTGCCCTCCCTGATGTCCGGGACGGTCTGAAACCTTCGCAGCGTCGCATCCTTGTCGCCATGAACGACCTCAACCTGGGTCCTTCCTCCTCGACCACAAAGTGTGCCGGTATCGTTGGCGAAACGATGAAGCGTTACCATCCCCACGGGGAACAGGTAATTTATCCCACCCTGGTGCGGTTGGCCCAGGATTGGAACATGCGCCACCGCCTCATCCACAGCCAGGGAAATTTTGGATCCATCGCCGGCCTACCTCCCGCTGCGATGCGTTACACCGAAGCAAGGTTGACACCGGTTGCCGCCGAATTGCTGGTGGACCTTGATAGTGACACGGTGGATTTTATCGACAACTACGATGGAAAATACCGCGAACCGCTTGTCCTTCCAGCCCGCTTTCCCAACCTTTTGGTAAATGGGTCCGACGGCATCGCCGTCGGCATGGCAACAGAAATCCCCCCGCATAACCTTCGGGAAGTCTGCGACGGGGCCATCAAACTGATCGATGATCCCTCCGTTTCGATTTCAGATTTAATGGAAATCATTCCGGGGCCAGACTATCCAACCGGCGGCATCATTTGTGGTCGACAAGGAATTTTGGACGGGTATACGACCGGTCGCGGCCGAGTCACCTTGCGAGCCCGGTGTGACATTAAAGAAGAAGGACGCAGTGCCCAGATCATCATCCGGGAAGTTCCCTTCCAAACCACCCGTAACTCTCTCGCTGAAAAAATCAGCGATTTGGTGAAGGATGACCGAATCAAGGGCATATCCGATGTCCGGGATGAATCGAGCCAACGGGGAGGCGAACCTGTCCGGTTGGTGGTGTACCTCAAACAGGGCCATGACCCCCACCTTGTCCTCAATCAGCTTTACCAATATTCCCCTTTGGAGCGAACGGCAAGCATTATCCTTTTGGCTTTGGTGGATGGCCGACCCCGGGTACTCACCATCAAGGAAATGCTGGACAGTTTTGTGCGCCATCGTGTTCAGGTTATTCGTCGCCGGACCGAACATGATTTGCGCGAGGCCAAACGCCGTTCGCACATCCTTGAAGGGCAACTCATTGCGATAGCCAGCCTGGACGAGGTGATTTCGATCTGCCGGAACAGTCCAAGTCGATCCGAGGCGCGTGAGCGACTTATGGGGCTTGAGGTTTCCGCTGCCCTGATGGAGCGGGCCCTTGGAGGTGTGGCCTTTGCCTCGCTAAGGCGTGAGCTGGGTCAGGTATCCAGCTACCACATGACCGAGGTTCAGGCCGAGGCCGTTCAGCGACTTCAAATTGGCCAACTGGCGGCCCTTGAGCGGGATGAAATCCTCAAGGAATTCCAAGGCCTCCGGGGAAAAATCATTGGTTGGGAAACACTCCTTTCCGAGGACCGGAACATCCTTGCTTTGGTCCGGGCCGACCTCGTCGAAATTCGGGACAAATTTGGCCAGGACCGACGCACCGAAATCACCGGTGAAGCACCCCACCTTGGCCGGGAAGACCTTATCGAGGAAGAAACCCGGGTGGTCACACAAAGTCATCAAGGATACATCAAAAGCCAATCCTTGAGCGACTATCGCACCCAACACCGTGGAGGCCGTGGGGTTTCTGGCGGGATGACCCGCGATGATGATTTTGTTGAGCGGTTTTTCGTGGCCAGCACCCATGCCTACCTTCTTTGCTTTACCAACACTGGCCGGGTCTATTGGATGCGCGTTTTCGATGTTCCCAAACTGACCCGAACAAGCCAGGGCCGGGCCCTTGCCAATGTCCTTTCCCTAAAGCCTGAAGAAAAGATCTCCGAAATATTGGCCGTTTCGTCCCTAACCGAAACGGAAGGGCAATCGGTCATCCTTTGTACACGCAGGGGAATCATCAAGAAAACCCCCTTGGCGGATTATTCCCGTCCTAGAACGGGAGGTATCATTGGCATCAACCTTAACGAGGAAGACAGCCTGATTGCCAGTGCCATTGTCAAGGATGGAGACCATATCATGGTCGCCACCAAGTCAGGATTGGCCATCCGTTTCAAAGAATCGGACACCCGCGACCTTGGACGGAATAGTCGGGGAGTCAAAGGAATTCGCCTGGTTGGCCAGGATGAGGTGGTTGGCATGGTGGTTGTCGATCCTGAAGGATCCCTCCTTACCATTTGTGCCAATGGCTATGGCAAAAGGACACCCTTTGGCAATTCCGTGGCAGAGGGTTTGGACGAAACCGGAAATGGCGGAGCAGGTTCGGATCAGGATCTTGCCGACGGACCGGAGACCTCCGGGGATAGTATTGACGAAACCGGAAATGGCGAGGCGGATACCGAGCGGGAGGTTGGCGAAGGTATGGTGGAAGAATCCGGTGAGGATAACGAAGAAACCAATAGTCCCTCCGGTATGGGGTACCGCCCCCAACGCAGGGGAGGCAAGGGTGTCCGCAATATCAAAACGGATGAACGAAATGGTCCGGTGGTTGGCATCGCCGCAATAAAGGGTGATGAAGACATCTTGCTCATTAGTGCCGGAGGCATGGTTCAGCGGACTCATGTGGCGGAAGTTCGCCAATGTGGACGGAATACCAAGGGCGTTCGCATTATGAACCTTAAAGAAAGTGACCGTGTAGCCAGTATGGCCAAGGTTCCTTTTGAAGAGGTATTACCTGAAGCATCTGGGGATAACAGCCCTGTCGAGGGAAATCCTCCCGGGATTACCCCTTTGGCGGACACGGCCTTGAATGGCTCTCCCGATTCTCCTTCAAAAGAAACTCCTCCAAAAGCTTGAGAATTTACCCATGCGTGTATTGGTAACTGGTGGTCACGGATTTGTAGGGGCCTGGATTCTGAAGATTCTCCACGCCCGTGGTGATGAGCCAATCGTTTTTGACCTCCACGATAACGCCAGACGGCTAGAGGTCCTATACCCCATTGGACAAACACCCCAATTTGTGTTTCAAAGCGGGGATGTCACCAAGCTTGAGGATCTCCTTAAGGCGATCGACAGCCACAACATCGAAAAAATCATCCATTTGGCCGGTCTCCAGGTACCCACTTGTCGCCAAAACCCCCATTTGGGAATGTCGGTGAATGTGGGAGGGACGCTCAATGTATTGGAAGCAGCCAGGCTTCGTCGGGACATGGTAAATCGGGTGGTGTATGCTTCGAGTGCTGCTGTTTTTAGCCCAGCCGAGGCCTATCCAACCGGTCCATTGGCGGATGATGTTCCGCTTAATCCGGGCACCCATTATGGCTGGTTCAAGATCTGCAATGAAGGCAATGCCCTTGTCTATCACAGGGAACATGGCGTTCCAAGCGTAGGCCTAAGGCCATGGACCGTATACGGCGTGGGCCGTGATGTAGGCATGACAAGTGAACCGACCCGTGGACTCAAGTGTCTGGCCCTGAATCGTCCCCACCTGATCAACTACGGCGGCTGGCAGGATATGCAGTTTGTTGAAGATGTGGCCGCAGCTTTTGTCGCATGTCTGTCCGGTGATTACAAAGGCCCCAAAAGTTACAATCTCCGGGGAGCGGTTGTGGATATGCAACAATTCCTTGATGCGGTTGCCGAGGTTGAACCCGCCTCAAGGAGGCTTCTTTCCTTCAAGGGTGGTCAACTTCCCATTGCCTGGGATCTATGCGACCGGGCGATCCAGACGGATTATGGCCCGATCCCGGCGGTTTCCCTTGTCGAGGGAATTCGCAAAACCTTGAATGCCTTCCGCAGCCTTGAAGCGGAAGGCCGGCTGGATAAAAACGACCTCGGTGCATAATTTCCTTTTGGTGGAATGATCCCTCCGGCAGGCTTTATCGTGCCTCAATTGGTAAGGATTTTATTTGCTCCAGGAATCCGTTCCCAAAGGATTCTAAGGCCGTTAAGGCCGACAAGGACTGTGCTTCCTTCGTGACAAATAACGCCCAACCAGAGCGGCAAATCAAGAAAGGTCCCCACGATCAGGATCCCAATCACACCAAATGAGAATTTCATGTTCTGACGAACACGCTTGCGAGCCAACCGACTGATGCCTAAGGCGAAAGGCAATCCGGCGAGATCATCCCGCATAAGGACCACATCCGCCACTTCCAGGGCAACATCGGTCCCGGCCCCTCCCATGGCAATTCCCACCGAGGCAGCCGAAAGTGCGGGCGCATCATTGACCCCGTCTCCGACCATGGCAACGACGGTTTCGTTTTCCTTGAGGCGGGCCAATTCGAAAACTTTTTGTTCGGGGAGGAGGCCTGCCCTTACCTCATCCGCACCTATTTCACGACCGATGATTTCTGCGACCCGTTCATGATCCCCTGTAAGTATAATCGTTTTCTTTATGCCCATTTGCCTTAGGGATTCCAGGATACCTATTGCCTCGGGCCGAATTTGGTCTGCCACCCCAATGACACCGCAGGACAAGGGAGTGGTTTCACCTGTTTTGTGACTGAGGACGAACAGTGCCGATTTTCCCTCCCCACGAAAGCGGTCCGCCTGTTCGGTAACATCCAAGGGGAGGTCCATTCCCCTGGCCAGGAAAAGGGATTCCCTTCCAATCCCAACCCAAAACCATGGCTGTCCCGGTTCCTGAACCCTGGCCCAGACCCCCTTGCCCGTGAAACTTTGAAAACTGTCCACAGATAATGGGGAGGGGAAAAGACCTTTGGCCTTGGCTTCCCTTACCAAAGGAATACCGAGGGGATGTTCGCTATGGTGTTCTACCGCCGCTGCCAACCGGAGGAGGCTATCGGCATTTTTTTCCATTGTCTCCTTTTGGACCCAAATGTCGGTAACCGACGGTTTCCCCATGGTAATGGTGCCCGTTTTGTCAAAGGCGATCGATTCCACCTTGCCTAGCGTTTCCAAATGGAGAGCACCTTTGAACAGGACCCCATGGCGGGCGGCCCGGGCTATGGCCGAGAGCATCACCGAGGGGGAGCTAAGTACGACGGCACAAGGTGAGGCAGCCACCAGCAGCACCATGGCATGATAAAAAGCGTCATGCCATGATTGGGTGTGGATGAGTTTCCCACCGAATAAAGCGATAGATGCTCCAAGCAAGACTCCTACCACATAAGGCCTTTGCCAGGATTCCACCAACCGCTGGGTGGGGGTTTTTTGGGCTTGGGCTTCATGAACCATTTTTACGATCCGGGCCAGGGTCGAATCCTCCCCCGCCTTGGTCATCCGGACGATAACGCTACCCTGACCGTTGATGGTGCCTGCGAAAACGGCTGATCCGACCGGTTTCAGGATCATTTCGCTTTCCCCCGTCAGGGTGGATTCATCGGCCCAGGTCTCACCCTCGAGGATTTCACCATCTACCGGAAACAGTTCCCCGGGCCGGACCCGGACCAGGTCATTGATTTGTAACGATTCCGCAGGGATCAACCGTTCTCCTGTCGCTTCCAACAGCATGGCTTCCCGGGGGCGAAGGTGGATCAGCGACTCGATGGATCTTGTTGTCCGGTACATGGCGAAGGATTCAAGCGTTCCTGAAAAGGAGAAAAGGAATAAAAGGATTGTTCCTTCCATCCAATCCCCAATGGAAGCGGCGCCCAAAGCGGCAAAAACCATGAGGAGGTCAACATTGATTTTGCCGCGAGGGAGACCCTCCAAAGTGTTCAGGGTGGGACTCCACCCACCGGCCAGGAAAGCAATGACGCAAGGAACAATGAATACCCAGGAAGGCTGTTGGGAATGTGCGGCCCAAATTGCGGTGGATCCAAAAAGGGCACAAAAACAGGTAGAGAGGATACCCGCCCATGGAAGCGTAGCCTTGGAAAGGTTTCTTTTGAGGGGCGCCGATTCAGGTGGATTGGAATCTTGATTCATGTAAAGGCAATTGTATCGGCAAGCCCTGTGGTCATAAAGCGTTTATCTGATGGTTGCCCTAAACATCAAGAGAAGAGTCGCTCAATAGGGTCTCCAGCAGCAAGTCGAAGGGGCCTTCCCGCCTGATCGTGGATTTCGGTGGCGGGATCAATGCCAAAACGCCAATAAATTGTTGCCGCCAGGTCCCCTGGAATGACAGGAAACGAGGCGGGATACGCTCCTTGTCGATCGCTTGATCCATAAACCGCCCCTCCTCTCACTCCCCCTCCAGCCATAAGGACGGTGTAACAATCCGGCCAATGATCGCGTCCCCCCGTGGTGTTGATGCGGGGGGTTCGGCCAAATTCTCCAGTCACCATAACCAGGGTGGATTCCAAAAGTCCCCGTTCCTCGAGATCCTCAATAAGTGCGGAAATGGATCGGTCGGCCATGGGAAGAAGAGCTTCCCGGTGTTGGCGAAACCCATCAGCATGGGCATCCCAATTTTGGCCCTGTTGTTTAAAATCGTTTACTTGTACAAATGTTACTCCAGCTTCGATTAACCGCCTTGCCACAAGGAGGTTTTGCCCACGCATTTGGCGGGCATGACCAAGTTCTGCCGCAGACCCCGCCGGTTTTGGTTCAAAATCGTACCCATACCGTTCGCGAATCGATTGCGGTTCCTTGGTCAGGTCGAGTGCTTGGCGAATATCCGCATTGGCCAAAAGTTCATAGGCTTTTTTGTAAATCGCATTTTGAACATCGGATTTATCGATAAGAGATGGTTTGCCTGAAAGGGCCTGAAAAAGGCCATCCCTTGTTTTTTGGCGGTCTGCTCCAAGCTCTGCCGAGGGTATCAGGCTTTCCACCGCATAACGCTTGTCGTTGACATCCACCTCGATACGGAGGGGATCTGCATTTTTTCCAAGGATGCCCCCACCTTGGCTGGGAGTAGGAACCACATTCTGATAGGTGAAAGGAAGGGCTGCAAAAGGAACCTGTCTTCTGTTGGAGTGGAACCTGGCCACTGCACTCCCCATGGAAGGATAGACCTGGGGTAAAGGAGCGAAAAGTTCACGATCCTGCCCATCTAGCGGCCTGCCGGTAAGTGCATGAATGGAGGCCGAATCGTGAAGCCTGGCGGTATGGGAAACGCTCCGGATGAGGGCAAACTTGTTGGCCAACCGAGCCAGATTTGGCACATGTTCCGTTACCCTTAGCCCCGGAACGGGGGTGGCGATGGTTTTGAACTCTCCACGAATTTCGGCAGGTGCATTGGGTTTGGGATCAAAGGTGTCGATATGGCTAGGACCACCATATTGAAAGATCAGGATGCAGGCACGAATCGGTTTGGCAACGGTAGCAAGGGGTTGATTTCCTGCCACGGCCCGGGCTTGAAGCAGGTTCCCAAACCCCAATCCAGCCCCCAACCCAAGGCGGACAAAGCCCCTCCGGCAAAGCATCTGGAAAGCCTTGGCCTCCGGGGCACACGGGTCCCAATGGTTATTTGTTTGCCGTTTCATGCCAATAGCCCCCGAACCACTTCGCCATGTACATCGGTTAAGCGAAAATCCCGACCGGCGTAACGGAAGGTTAATTTTTCATGGTCAAATCCCAACAAATGGAGCATGGTTGCATGAAGGTCATGGACACTTACAGGCTTTTCCACCGCTTGGAATCCAAAGTCGTCGGTCGCCCCATAGGCGGTACCCCCGCGAACCCCACCCCCGGCCATCCAAACGGAAAAACCATAATGGTTGTGGTCGCGCCCCGACAAGGCGGGCATCTCGGCAACTGGGGTCCTGCCAAACTCACCACCCCATAGCACCAGGGTGTCTTCAAGCATTCCCCTTTGCAACAGGTCATCCAGGAAGGCACAAATGGGTTGATCCCAACTTCGTGAAAGGGAGCGGTGTTGGCCCTCCAATCCGTCATGGTTGTCCCAAGGTTGGCCTCCGCCGCTCCATACCTGGACCATGCGGACCCCCCTTTCCAATAACCGCCTGGCAAGCATGAGTTGGCGACCATGGGTGGTATCACCATAGCGGTCTTTCAGGATCTTTGGTTCATCGGCGAGATCCAAAGCCCCAAGTGCCTCCGCCTGCATCCGATACGCCAACTCAAACGATTCCATCCGGGCCTGCATGGCGGCATGGGCAGCATCTTTTGACGGATGCTTCGCCAAATGGTCCCGGTTGAGGTTGGCGATCAAATGCATTTGTTCCTGGCGATCCACCGGATTCCATTTTTGGTGCTTGAGGTTTTCCAACAACCGGGTGGGATCGGTTTGGGATGTATCCAGATGGACTCCCTGAAATGCCCCCGGGAGAAAAGCACTACGCCAGTTTTGAACACCAACTATGGGCAATCCCCCCGGGCAAAGCACAACAAAGGCGGGCAGGTTCTCCCCCTCGGTGCCTAGTCCATAAAGCAACCACGACCCAAAGCTGGGCCGTGGGAGGCGGCCATCGCCTGTGTTCATCAACATCAAGGAGGGTTCGTGATTGGGGACTTCGGCAAACATGGACCTAACCACACAAAGCCTATCCGCATGGCGCATTCCGGTAAGCTGGAACAGTTCACTCATTTCGAGCCCGGATTGGCCATATTTTTGGAACTTGAACGGCGAACGCATGACGCCCGCAGTCTTTCTTTCCGTCCGGAGTGAGGCTTCCGGTACCGGTTTGCCATGGTACTTGTCCAGCAGTGGTTTGGGGTCAAAAGTGTCTACCTGGCTTGGGCCCCCATTCATGAACAGGTGAACGACCCGCTTGGCCTTGGCGGGAAATCGGGACGGGTGGGGGGTCAGGTCGCTGGCGGTTGCACCCTGGGTTAGTGCCAAGGCGGTGGCACCCAGGCCATAGGGAAGGGCCGACAGGAATCCCCGGCGATTGACAAACTCCAAAATCGATCCCTTTTGTTTCATTAGAATTTCAATCCACAAAGGTAAATTCATTGGAAGCCAAAAGCGCCTGAGCCGCCCGGACGGGTCCCTCGGGTCCCTGTTTCGTCAAAAAATCCTTGATCGTGGTCAATTCTTCCTTGCTTGGGGTCCTTTGCAAGGCAATTCGGTAAAGAGCATTGGTCCAGACATCCGACTTGGCCGGGTCACCCGCCCTTTTGGCAAGGCCCTCGGCACAGGCCATTCCGAACGGATTATTCAGGAGCCAAAGGGCCTGAATGGGGGTCGTTGTTTGGTCCCGTTTCGGGGAGGTGGCATCCGGGGAGGGAAAATCAAAATTCCTTAAAAAGGCCGGAACCTGGAGCCTGTCAATGTGCAAATACATGGTCCGCCTTGGCGCATTGAAATCCTTGGAAGAGGGACCGCTCACCGAGGGGTTTAACCTTCCTGAAACAAGGAGCATGGAATCGCGAAGGGCCTCAAAATCAAGCCTTCGTGCAGATTGATGGGATAATAATCTATTTTCGGGATCTTTTTCAAGGGACCCGGTGGGAATCTGTACAGACCTGGACCAGGTCGCACTGGATAAAATGCGCCTGAGCAACCGACGGGTGGACCATCCATCCTCGATAAAGGAATGGGCGAGATAGTCAAGCAACTCAGGGTGGGTGGGAGGATCACCCCGGCTACCAAAATCCCCCGGGGTTCGCACCAGACCTTCGCCAAAGCAGGTCATCCAAACCCGATTCACCCAGACTCGCACCAACAAAGGGTGCTGGGCATGGGTGATGGTCTCAGCCAATTCAAGTCGCCCTGATCCTGAGGTTACCGGGACAGACCTTCCAACGCTTGGTGGAATGATCCTGGCCGCCTCTGGGCCGGGTCGCAAAGGGTTGCCGCGCAGGTAAATTCGACCAGGTTTGGGATCGGGGATATCCACCAGGGCATGGGCCCTGGGAGGGGCACCTTTGCCATCCATCCTCCACTGTTCCACCTTTTTTCGTAAATCCTGCAAGACTGCCTGGGAAGCCCGATCCGGAAAAAGCTCAAGGTCTGTAAACGCTGCCTGGGGAGTATTCCAGGGTGCATTCTTGTCGTTTTGGTCAAGGGTTTTGGCAACCACGCCCGAAAAGGCCTTGGCAGCATCGGCCAACGAATTGGCCTTGGCCATTTTTAACCCTTCCACAAGCTCCTTATTCGAGGAACGGTGGTCCCCCCCAAGAAGTAGGGCCAATTTTTGGCCAAACCCCTCGGGAGGTAGGCCTTCAATTTTCCACCAAAGCCCCCAAATCGGATCCGCTTTTTGAGCGGGGGCATCCAACCACACCCGCCACCTTTTGAGAAGGGTAGGATTGGGTTCATTGGGATCCGTCAACAGCATAAAATCGTCCTGGGCCGGTTTGGCCCGAAGCGTTTGAAGGGCAACCAAATGTTCCCCCAATCGTTCTTTTGCCGAGGCCAAATTTTTCAGATGCTTTTCGCGGATCAAAGTCCCAAGTTTTTCCTCCCGGTTGACAAGTTCCTTGCGAAAGGCTTCGTATTCCGGGGTCGAAGGCGGCGTCCCAAAAAGCGGAGGTACTTCGGGCTCCACCGAGTTGGCAAAAACCGAGTGCAGGCTGTAATAATCCGCCATGCTTACGGGATCGAACTTGTGGTCATGACACCGGGCACAAGTAACCGTTAGTCCCAAAAGCCCTCGCGATACAACATCAATGCGGTCATCAATAATGTCATGATTGTTGTTCATAAAGCGACCACCAAGAGCCAGAAAACCCAAGGCGGGCAAATCCTCTTGCGGCCCACGCCCTGATTCAAACAGTCGATCGGCGGCAATCTGGGCTTTGATAAAACCATCAAATCGCCTATCCTCCCGAAATGCACGAACTAGCCAGTCCCGATACGCCCAACTCCAGGGATATTGGCCATCTTGAAAGAAGACATAGCCTTTGGTATCGCTGTAACGCGAGACATCCATCCAATGGCGGGCCCATCGCTCGCCATGGGAGGTCCCCTCGAATAGGTCCTCCAAAGCCCATTGCCATGCATCCGGACGTTTATCGTTGAGGAATGCTTCGACCTTTTCATGGGTGGGAGGAAGCCCGGTGAGGACATAAGCGGCCCGTCGGTAAAGGGTACGGGGATCGGCGACCGGAGCCAAAGCCAACCCCTTCTTTTGGATCTTTTCCCCAATGAACGAGTCAATCGGGTCCCTGCAAAGCATCGAGGTTGCCAGTTTGGGAACCGGGGGGGCAATCGGGGGTTTCAGAGCCCAAAGTTCGGACGCCTTGGCAGCCCCCCCAACCGTATCTTTGGGCCAATAGGCCCCTTTGGAAATCCATTCACCGATTTTTGCAATCTGCTCCCTGGAAAGAGGGTTTTTGGGAGGCATCCGCTTTTCAGCTTCGGGCAACAAGTGTTGGTAAAGGAGGCTGGCTTCCGGTTTTCCCGGAACAATAACCATACCCGATTCACCACCGCCAAGGGCATGATTGCGGCTATCCAACCTCAAAGAGGCTTGCTGTTTTTTTGGTCCATGGCAAGTAAGGCAATGTTCCACAAAAAGGGGGCGGATATGCTTTTCAAAATCAACACGGTCCTCACCCATGGCATGAAAACTCATGGTGGCCAAAAAGGCACAAGCAATCAGACCAAGGTGGGGTTTACAGGCCATTGGGGGTTTCTGGGGAGAGATTCAGGCAGGTAATACTATTCCATTCTACACACCCTGGGTTGTCCATGGTAAATCGGCACAATTCGAAGGAAAGTCCATGGGTTCCATTGGGGACCAAAAGAATAGTGCAAGGTTTGGAACCTAAATTTCCCTGGAAAGAAGAAAGGGGTGAAGCTTTTATGCCCTGAGAGTCAATCTGGACCGATTGGGGAACCAACCACCCTTTAATATTTGCAATCCGGTGCCTAAAAGAATTCCTGGAGGATGAACTTTGCTTTGGGCAAGAAGGGAGGAGAAAAGGGGTCTTGGAATTGACAAAGAGAGGGTGAAGGAGCTATTATTTGTTTGAACAACTATCGGATCCCATTTTATGGTTCACTCTTTAACCAAACACCCTCAAATCGTGGTCATCGGTGGGGGACCTGCCGGGGCAACCGTGGGGACAATCTGCGCCCAAGCGGGCTTTTCCGTTCAAATTCTCGAGAGGGAGAAAGGCCCCCGGTTTCATATCGGTGAATCCTTGATGCCTGCTACCTATTGGACGCTCAAGCGGTTGGGTGCCCTCGACAAGATGAAAGCCAGCCGCTTCCAGAAGAAATATTCCGTACAATTCATATCGGAATCAGGCAAGGAATCGCAACCGTTTTATTTTTTCGAAAACAATCCCCACGAGGCCTCGCAAACCTGGCAAGTTGTTCGGGAAGAATTCGATTCGATGCTCCTTGATAACGCCAAAGAACATGGGGCAATGGTGAGTTACGGCCTAAGGGCCCTGGATGTGCTAATGGAAGGAACCAGGGCCGTTGGTGTGCGTGTCCGGGATGGAAATGGACAGGAAAAAGAGATTAATTGTGATGTGGTGGTGGATGCCACCGGCCAAAGTTCCCTCATCATGAACAAACTGGGGCTCAAGGTGGCGGATAAACACCTTCGAAAGGCATCCCTTTGGACCTATTACAAGGGTGCATCGCGTGAAGAAGGCCTTGATGAGGGGGCAACCCTTGTTTGTGCAACAAAGGATAAAAAAGGGTGGTTTTGGTATATACCTCAACACAACGATATGCTCTCGGTGGGAGTAGTATCGTCCATGGATGAACTTTTTGGTCCCGAATGCGGCACCCACGAAGAGGTTTTTCTTCGGGAATTGGAGAGGTGTCCTGCGGTAATGAAACGCATTCAGTTAGGGGAAAGGGTTGGCCCATTTTACTCCACCAAGGATTTTTCCTACCAATCGAAACAGATTTCCGGGCCGGGGTGGGTGCTTGTCGGGGATGCCTTTGGTTTTTTGGATCCGATCTATTCTTCAGGAGTGTTTCTTGCCTTGAAATCGGGTGAAATGGCCGCCGATGCCATCATTATGGGCTTTGCCCGGGGAAACCTTGACAAACATACGCTTGGTTCTTGGGAGGGCGAATTCCTTCAGGGAATGAATCGGATGAAACGCCTTGTTTATGCGTTTTATGAGGGCTTTAACTTTGGGGCATTCATCCGGAAACACCCGGAAATGAAGAGGCACATCATTGATCTTTTGGTGGGCGACCTATTCAAAAACTCGGTGGACGAAGTTGCCCTCCCCATGGATGCCATGAGGCGGGAACTTTGTGACGCATCGGGAATGGAATTTGCCCAAGTATGACCAAAAGCTGCCCAAAGCAAACAACAAGACCCTCTTGCCCAATACGGGACCGTTCCGGATGGATGCAGCTTCGGATTATAAATTTCGCCTAAGGCCAATGGGGCGGAGTCCGGTGTACGCCGCAGCCAAGGCTTCGACGGGATGCCCAACCCAAAATTGGGGTTTCTGCTCCCTGATGTGGCGAATCATCTGCAAAAGGCACCCAACATTTCCGCTAAGAACACCATCGGCACCGGTGTCCAGGACATTCCGGGCTTTGCGCACCCCCAGGGTATGGGACATTTCCGGTTGGGTAATGTTGTAGCTTCCTGCTGCCCCACAACAAAAATCGGATTCGTTCAGGGGTAAAAGTTGTAATCCCTCAATGAGAGCGAGCATTTGCCTGGGTTGGCTCCGAATTTTTTGGGCATGGGCCAACCCGCAAGCATCGTGGTAGGTGGCCTTGAGCTTGAGGGGATATTTGGGTTTGACAGGGCCAAGTTCGGCCAAAAACTCCATGATGTCCTTTGCCTTTTTTCCAAAAATGTCCCCTTTTGAAGGACCTTCACCTCCCGCCAACAGGCTACCATAGTCTTTGATGACCGGGCCACAACCGCCTGCATTGTTGATAATGGCATCACAATCCGCCAAACTGCCAAGGGCTTTGTCAAATACAATGCAGTTTGCCCGGGCCAGGTTGGCTGCCTCCTTGTCCAATCCCGCATGTTTGTGCAAGGCCCCACAGCATACCTGGGATTTGGGGATGATAACATCGCAACCGTTGTGTTGGAGAACAAGGGCTGTGGCCAGGTTGGCTTGGGGAAAAAATGCATCCTGGGCACAACCGAGCATGAGACCTACCCGGGCCCGACGGGGACCAATGGCAGGAAGAAACTCTGGCAGGTTATGGTAGGAACGGAGGGTTGGAACGATTTCCTGCATCGTCCGGAGGGACTTTGGCAGCAGCTTGGCCCCTAAACGGACAAGAGGACCCAAACCCAACATCTGCAAAAACCGCAAAGGCAAAAGGGCCCACCGCATACGATCCCGGAAAGGAGTAAGGTTAAAGAGCATCCACCGTTGGAGTGGCGTGACGGTTGGAGCGGGAGTGCCTATCCGGGCGGAATCCTCCTTGAAGGAGTGGATAATATGATGATACTTTACCCCCGAAGGACACGCTGTCTCACAGGCCATACATTCCAGGCAAAGGTTGAGGTGCCCTTGGGCTTCGGAGGAAAGTTCCGCACGGCCATCGGTAATCGCCCGCCACAGGTAAATCCTCCCACGGGGGGAATCGTTTTCATCTCCTGTGATGACATAGGTCGGACACGATCCCAGACAAAGCCCGCAATGAATGCAATTCATGAACAGTTTATAATCGATATTTGAACCCAGGAGTTCCCCCCCCGTTTGGGGGGAATTCCCAACCAGTGGAAGGCTTTTTTTGGTGTCAATTGCGTTCATTGGTCAATCCTGTCCCGGCAAAACTCATTGGGGTTTTTGGAATCAAATGCCCGGTAGAAAACGGCCGGGGTTAAAAGTCCCTTTTGGGTCCATCTCGCGGTGGATCCGGCGGGAGATTTCGTGATCTGGCCTGGGGGTGCCCCAAACAGGGATACTCCTCCGCCACGCCACCGGACCTGATTCAAGAATCAGGTTCCCGCCCCGTTTGAGGGCTAAACCCGAAAGTTTTTCCGCCATTTCCACCACATTTTCCAAAGGCGTCTCCCCGGGAAGGTGAATTCTGGCCACGCCATTTTGCAAATGTCCGGTGACCAATCCCGTTTTGGCGATTTCATTGGCAAGGGTTAATACCATGGACAATTCTGACGCCCGTGCGGTTGCCTTGATTGTGGCGTAACCAGACCCTTGTTCGAGGTTATTCAATTCCCTGGAGGAATGTCCTAACGAGGTAAGCCCCTGCCAAAAGGACTCCTCCTGGCCTCCTTCCATAACCAGAGGTTTCCAAATAGCGACCTCTTGACAAAGGGTATCCACTTGCCATTGGACTGCCAGGGAATTCTCTTCAAAGCCCACAGCCACTATCCACCCCATCCGTTCGGTGTGGAGCGGGTCCGGATTGGAAATCCCACGGTTTGCCAAGGCAATCATGGCTCGTGCATTGAGTACATCCACCGAAACCGGCCTCGTTTGGGAGTTATGCAAAGTATCGGCGGCAGCCTCGAGATTTGTCGAAAAACAGCGTAAAAAAACAATAGCCCTAGCCTCATTCAAGGGGCGAAGTTTCAGGGTAACCTCGGTGATGACACCTAAAGTTCCCAAGGCTCCCGTATGCAATTTGCAAAGGTCATAGCCTGCCACATTTTTCACCACCCGCCCGCCCGCTTTGGCCTCATCCCCTCCATCGGTCAGGTATTTGATCCCAAGGACATAATCCCTTAGTGTCCCATGACCCAGGCGCCTTGGTCCCGAAGCATTGGTTGCAATCATTCCGCCAATGGTTTCCTTTTCCGGGTCGATCGAATCAATCGGGAGCCGTTGCCCTTTTTCCGAAAGTATTCTTGCCAGTTTTCCAAAGGTGATTCCTGCCTGGACAGTAATGGTCATATCTGCAACGGGATGGTCAATGACAGCATCCAAGGCAGTCATATCCACCGCCGTCCCAGGTTTTTCAGGAATACGACCCAAGGTGGATCGGGTTTGTCCACCAATGGGATAAAGGGCGGTTTGGGTCTGGACAGCCTCTACAACCAGCCTGGAAAGTGCAGCGATTGTGAGAGGTCGCATCAAGGGAAGATCAAGGTCGCCCAGGAGGATCCGCCCCGTTTGTGTGCAATCATTGCTCATGGCGAGGCCTTCTTTCCGGTTACCATTACTTCCAATCCATTGCCATGCTGATGGCCATTCTCGTTGCATCCCCCTGCCGTGGGAAGCATTTTGCCCGGGCTGCACAGACCCTCCGGGTTGAAAGCGTTGCGTAACCGGAAAAACATACCCAGGTCCACCGGGCTGAACAACTTGGGCATAAAACTGATTTTCTCCACACCAATTCCGTGCTCCCCTGTCACCGATCCACCCATGGCCAGACAGGCATCCAGGATTTCCGTACTGGCATCAAGCACTTTTTTAACCTGTTCAGGATCTCTTTCATCGAATAACAATATCGGGTGAATGTTGCCATCTCCCGCGTGAAACACATTGGCAATCCGGATGTCGTACCTGGTACTGATTTCCTGAATCGTCCGCAACATTTCAGGAAGCCTGGTTCTTGGTACGACTCCATCCTGCGTACACAAACTCGGCGCAAGTCGGCCCACCGCACCAAACGCCTGCTTGCGGCATTTCCACAAGAGGAGCCTTTGATCCTCGGTGTCGGCCCGACGGATCTCGCGGACTTGGCACTTTTTGGCGATCGCCTCCATGCGCAAAGCCTCCTCGTCAAGCCCTGCCTCAATCCCATCCACCTCCATGATCAGGACTGCCCCCGCATCAAGGGGAAAACCAAACCCGAATGCTTCTTCCACCGCCCTGAGAATGAGGGAGTCAAGCAACTCCAGGGCGGCAGGGACGATGCCCGCCTCAATGATACCCGAGATGGTGGCCGTGGCATCATCCACCGATTCAAAGATACCCAAAAGCGTCCGGTAGCCATGGGGATTTCTTGTGAGCCGTACATAACTGCGGCAGGCAATGCCAAAAGTCCCTTCCGAGCCGACCACCACGCCGGTTAGGTCATAGCCCGGGGCATCTTCCACCGGACCACCCAGGGTATAAATCTCGCCGGTGGGTAGAACCATTTCCACACCCAGGACATGATTTACCGTTACCCCATATTTCAAGGTGTGTGGCCCGCCCGAATTGGTGGCAATATTTCCCCCGATGGTGCATGCTCCCTGGCTGGAAGGATCGGGCGCAAAGTGCCAACCTGCCCCTTTGATTTGATTGGTTAGCCATACATTTACCAACCCTGGATCGACCAAGGCAAAGCGGTTTCGCTGGTCAATCTCCCAAATGCGCTTCATCCTTGCCAAAGAAATGACGACCCCACCCCCCACAGGAAGGCACCCCCCCGCAAGGCTTGTCCCGGCCCCACGAGGCAAGAAAGGAACCTTTGCCTCGTGGCAGATCTTTACTATCCGGGATACTTGATCCGTGTCGTTTGGAAATACCACCACCTCGGGCTTGTTTCGCTCGATCGTGAAACCATCGCACTCATAAACAAGCAACTCCGAATCGTTGGTAATCATCCCGGTGGGCCCAACTACCTCCCGAAGTTTGCCGAGGATTGTTTTGTCCATGAAAAATTGGCCTTTGTGATGGGGCGAGGATTTGCGGTGGCTTCCCCAATGTTCGCTTGCCTGCCCTTTGAGGATCCGGATTACTAATACCGCAAGCCGTTGGACCTAAGATGGATGGCTGGTTTTGGTAACTGGCCCTGGAATTCGGGACCGCTTTCGGCCTCGAGGATGTCCGCTATCAAAAGATCATGGTCCCCGGCTCCCTGAAATCCTGCGGATCGACATAAAAACCAGGCACAAGCCTCATCAAGGGTTGCACCTCCCCTTTGACCGCGCCTGGTGTGCAAAAATCCTTCAAAGGGGTATTCGTTGGCTTTGCCAAACCGGGACAAGAGGTCTTTCCGGCCTTCGGGGAGGATGCTCAAAGTAAAATCCAAACCTGTTTCCAAAAGGGAACCAATCCCCCGCCCTTGGGCCAAAGCAATGCTTAACCGTGGCGGGTTAAAGGAACATTGCTGCACCCAGCTGGCCAGCATGGTTTGGTCTTTGTCTTCATGATGGGCACAAATGACAAACAATCCGCTAGGAATGCGCCCAAGGGCCCGGCCTATGGCACCTAATTGTTCCGGATTGGGTTGATTACCAGATTGGTGAGGTTTCATTTGGCTATCTTAGAGGTTGAACATGGGGTGCCAAAGGTTACCCAGGTAGGGTTTTCCGTTTTCAGTTTTTATCCATTCGGTCGGTTACGCAAACTCTTCACCAGTTCAGCCATGGGCCGTTCGTCCCAAGGCTGGTTGCCCTTCCTTATTGAATAAGATGGTTCCCAATCCCTCTTTTCGATGGCTTTGGATCAACCAATAAGGTATATTGCTACACAGCCACATATACGAGGATGTGACTTGAAAACAGGGCCATATTCCGTTGGTTAACCGTCTCCCTTGCCGCTGCCCCGTTATTGCCCACCTCCTTTCCCTTTGCCAAAGGAATGACTGATGCCCTTTCCCCCAAATAATGCAATGGGTTGCCTAGGATTCCGGAAGGACCGCTTAGGAAGTAGGCGGGAGTTTCTGAAAATCGGTGCTTTGGGAATGGGAGGACTTTGCCTACCGGGGCTACTCAAAGCAGAACGGGCCATGGGAATCAAAACCTCCCATAAAGCCGTTATCATGATTTACATGGTTGGTGCTCCCCCCCACCAGGATATGTACGACCTAAAAATGAACGCCCCCAAGGAGATCCGGGGAGAGTTCAAGCCGACCTCTACAGCGGTCCCCGGAATCCAGATTTGCGAACACCTTCCCAAACTCGCCTCGATCATGGACAAGCTGGTTCCCTTGAAGTCGGTGCATGGATCCCCAAGTGGTGACCACGATTCTTTCATTTGCTACACCGGCCGAACGGTTCAAAACCAACCCCCCGGAGGATGGCCCTCCATTGGGTCGAACATTTCAAGGCTATTGGGTTCGGTAACCCCATCCGTGCCACCCTTTTTTGGACTGGCACCCCATGCTGGCCATCCGCCCTATGGGTCTCCTGGCCATCCCGGTTATTTGGGTGTGGCTCATGCCGCAATTCGGCCTGCCGGACCTGTGAAAAAGGATATGGTTAAAAACGCAATCAACGAATTCCACTTAGCCGATCGCCAAAGTCTGTTGACCCGTTTTGATCAATTGCGGAAGGAAAACGATGCCCGCACCACATCGGATAGTTTGGATGCGGCAACCCGAAAGTCGATGGAAATCCTGACTTCAAGCCGCCTTGTCGATGCCCTTGATCTTTCCCGCGAACCCACCAGGGTCCGGGAACGATATGGCAAAGGTGATGCAAATAACTATGGGGATGGGGCTCCTCGCAACATGGAGCATTTTTTGATGGCTCGTCGGCTGGTGGAGGCCGGGGCAAGGGTGGTAACCCTGAACTTTGGACGCTGGGATTTCCACAGCAGCAATTTTAGCGAATGCAAAAACACTCATTTCCCCTTGTTTGATCATGGAATGCACACCTTGATCACCGATCTCCATGAACGCGGTTTGGACAAGGATGTTGCCGTTGTGGCCTGGGGTGAGTTTGGCCGTACGCCCCAGATCAACAAAGATGCCGGTCGGGATCATTGGCCCCAAGTGGGCGGGGGCTTAATGGCCGGAGGAGGATTCAAAACAGGCCAGACCATCGGTGCCACGGACAGGATCGGTGCTACCATCACCCAGCGGCCCATTCATTTTGGCGAGGTTCACGCCACTCTTTACCACCATTTTGGCATCGACTACCGAAATGTCACCCTGCCTGACTACTCCGGTCGCCCCCATTACTTGGTGGACGATTGGCAACCGATGTCAGAATTGCTTTAATCAGTCTGGCAAAAATTGGATTTATAAAGAATGCCTTAAAAACCCAGTTTGTTTTCCTGTCCGTTGAAGGCGGATTTGAATAATCCCTGGAAAAACTGGGTTTTCATGGTCCCAACTGCGTTATTTGGGCCAAATCCAGCCTTTTGCATCGCAAGGAAATATCCCCCTTTCTTGCCAAAGCCGCTTGCCTCCACATTTCATTCCGATTAGCTTTAACCTAGCATCCCTCAAACTCTCGGCTGGGATTCCGGCATGTTTTCCCGGATTAGGTTCCTTGTTCGTTGGTTGCGTCAGTTTTATCGTCCGATTTCCCCAATCCTAAACCATTCACCCCTTGCCCTTGAAATCCTTGAAAGCCGAATTGTTCCCGATTGCCAAGGATTTTCGCAATCACTGTCACAATGGACCGAAAATCAATGGCTGCATCCCCCCGCCTCTGTTGCCTCCCTTTCGTCCACCTCATTTCTCGTCCCCTTTGTGGCTCCAACGCCTCCCTCCTCAGAACCGGGTGCGGTTCCTACCGATTTTTCCCAGTTCCATTTTCCTTCTACACTTCCTGTCGAAACAGTAACACCCACCCTGTCCACCCCCATTCTTTCCGGGAATTACCAACGGCACTACACGCTAAACGCCCAAAGGCCAAACGAGCAGGTTTACCTGGATGTCCAAATCGTATCCGGCGTCCAATTCGATTCCACCTCCGTCACCGAATCCGGAACCCTGGCCGTTTCCCAAACTGTTCTGCAAAACGGATCCCTAATGAGCCAAATCGTGGCCTCGGTGATCCCGTTTTCCCAAACGGTCCCTGAGGACACAAACGGCCTGCACTATTTCGGACTCGGAAGCGATGGAGCCCCAGGCTACACCGCTTCGGGCCTTCTGAATTCTCAAACCACTTGGAATCAAGTCTTGGGGTCCGATTCCACCGCCTTTTTAACCAATGGTTCCTGGACCTTTTCCGATAACACTTCTTTTGGTCTTTCGACCATTGATCAATCTTCGCTCACCTACACCTCGACAACCCAAATTCTTGCCGATGGTTCCAAGCTTTCCACCGATACCACTTCCACTTCGTGGCAGTCGCAACTTACCCTTTCCGATCAACCCACCAATAACCCCAACCTCCTCCTCAGCCAAGACAAAACTCTTCCGGCGGTCCTTGAGCCAGTCGCCAACACCCATTTCTACCTTCAGTCCCGGGATGCCGGAACCTCCCAGGAAACCCTTATCGAAACAACCCCCGCAGCCGGTTCCCCAAATCCCGCATCAACGGTAACCACCGCCTCAT
>SYLG01000081.1 GCA_005808665.1 Planctomycetia bacterium
ACTCAGGAAGGAAACCGAGGCATGGTACATCCACACAAATGCCAAAACCCGTAGGGTCGATTGGCAAATGTCCATTGGAGATGCCAGAATTAAACTAAAGTCCGTTTATCCTGTATTTATTGAGTGACAAAGCACTAGGGCCCTGCCGGATCTCTTGGAACCTTGCAAAAAAGTTACCTGGAGCGATTTCACCCCCGCAACTCCTATCAATACCTTCAGGAGACAACCGGAAACACCAGCTACCTTGGGGAAATACCATTATGCCATTCATTACCATCCTTTTTGCTATCGACCTGATTTTGACAGGAATCATTGGATTTCAGGTTACCGGGGGGAAAAGCTACACAGCCCTCATTCCAGCCGGGATTGGGTTGCTATTGTTCATTGCCGGGATAAGTGCGTTTTGTGAAAAATGTCGCAAACATGCCATGCACGGGGCGGTTTTGGTTGGCCTTTTGGGCTTTTTGGGGACCATGACCTCCTTTGGTGACTTGTGTACCATTCTCCACGGGAATCTAAGCACCCTGCCGCGTCCCGAAGCTTCGGTTAGCAAATTGGTGACCGCCATGATCTGTGGGCATTTCGTCCTCATTTGCATTTGGTCATTCCTTGAAATCCGCTGGTCCCGTAGCAAGGCTCCAACGGCCTAGATAAAGAGAAAAAAGGGAAAATGGCCCCCGGAAATTGCCTTTTTGTTTTTGAAAACATCGTCGGCAACCCCATTGGGCGGGCAAGGTGCCCCACCTTTTTGGCCAACGCGCTTGGTGGTCGAGCTCTTCCGGATTAACCCCCATTTGGCTGGATAGGGAAATCAATAAAGGGGTCCGTTCAAGGTTGCCAGGGTATTCGGTCGGGTTAAATCAGGTTACCCAGTTCGGACCATGAAAACCCATGGGTGGCAAGGCCCTAGGCGGCGGCTTCTTTTTGGGTTGTCGCAAAGAGTTGGCCTTTGGAGGTAGGTAGGTCGCGGGGGCCACTGGGGCCAAAGGGGGTTGCGGTCCAGGGATGTTGATCGATACTTTTCAGGATCAGAGACGCAAGTTCCACAGCGCGGACCCCATGTTCCCCGGTAACCCTAACGGTCTTTTTGCCCATTAGGCCATCCCGGAAATCTTCGAGTTCCCTGGTGAGCTGATCGCAAGGTTCGCAGGTAATAATTTGGTTTTCGAGGTGGCGGGTAAACAATTCGGCCCGAAATTGTCCCATGGCAGGGCCATCCAGCTTGTTTGCTTCAAATCCTTGGCGAAAAATAGTGCCCTGCTGCCACAATTTCAAAGTCCTCTTGGCGAAATCGACCCCGGCATAGCCCTCCGGTCCCCAAATATCCATGGACCGGCAAGGGTCAGGATGAACCCGGCTTGCCATCAAGTCCACGATGGCTCCGCGGGCAAAATGGATGCGTACCTGGGCCATATCTTCAAAGCCTCCCATGATGGCAGCCCCAAAGGCCTCCACCCGGGTAGGGGTGTCCTTGAGCAAATCAAGGACAAGGTCCAAATCGTGAATCATCAGGTCAAGGACAACTCCAACATCAAGTGAACGCCCGGGAAACGATGAGGTTCGTTTGCAAACGATGTAGCGGGGGGAAAGCCCGGTTTTGACGAGTTCTTCATAGGCAGGATTAAATCGTTCAATGTGGCCAACCTGCAGCAAAAGATTGCGATCCAGGGCCAGTTGATTCAGTTCCCTGCATTGGTCCAAATCTTTGGCAAGAGGTTTTTCCACCAGGAGGGACACCCCGCCTTTCAAGAGTTCGGTCGCCACCTCATGATGCAAAATCGTGGGTGCCGCAACCACCGCAGCATCGACTTTGCCGATCAGGTCTTTGTGGTTGCCAAAAGCAAGGGTATTGCAACGAAGGGCCACCGCTTCGGCCTGTCCCCGCGAGGGATCGGCCACGCCAACAAGGTCCACCCCCTCCATTTGGGAGAGGATGCGAGCATGTTCTTTTCCCAAATGTCCAACGCCCACCACCCCAATCCTGACCTTGGTCATTCCGGAATCCCCATCCAATTGTGCCAGTCTTTTGCCCTTAAAGGCTCCTTAGGCGGCTCGGCGTAGGAACGGCTCAGCCGTTTGCTGCCCAGGGCGAAAGGTGTAGCCCCCGGCCTGATCGGCACGCATCCAAAGGGTCTGTCCAAGGGCCACATTGAGGGGGTGTCCCGAGCGACAGGCCACCAAATGGCCTGCCAGCTCAATCCCCAAAAGGGCGAGATCGCCAACAATGTCGAGGATCTTGTGCCTTGCGGGTTCGTCGCCAAAGCGCAAAGTATTGTCAATGGGACCCGCCCCCCCAAAAATGATCAGGTCTTTGGGCGTGGTTCGGCTGCCCAATCCCATGGCTTGCAATTGGGCCGCTTCAGATTCAAGGATAAAGGTTCTGCACGGGGCAATGTTTCTTTCAAAGGAAGCAGGGTCCAAGTCAAAAGTGGCGACTTGGCGCGAAAGCAGGGCTTCGGGGCCATAATCAAGGAAGTAGCTGATCCGAAGTCCCGGTTGGCTTCCAGGATGCAGGGTGATGCTGGCTTGGCCGGTGCTGATTCCACATGGGGCCGAAACGGAGCAAATATTTCGAATGGCGTTTTGAGGTTGGATTCCGGCCGCCAAAAGGACCTCAACAAAGGGTGCTGCCGACCCGTCCATACCCGGTGGTTCCTGGGCATCAAGCTCGACGGTACAATTGTCAATACGCAGCCCGGCCAAGGCGGCCATGACATGTTCAACAAGCGAAACCTGGTCGGTGCCATTTCCCAGGGTGGTGCGCCGGTTGGTACCGATGACATTGCTGACATGGGCGAAAATTTCAGGTCGGCCGACAAGGTCGGTTCGCCGGAAAACAATTCCCGAATCCTCCTGTGCCGGAAGAAAGCTTAGTGCAATTTCCGCCCCGGTAATGAAGCCGATCCCCGAGACCCTGGCAGGCTTTGCAAGGGTCCGTTGCCGACGAGTGGCGATCCTTCGCACGCTGCACCATCCTTGATTGGTTGGGGTTCGCCCCTAACCCACCCTTCGATGAAAGAATACATCCGGGTGACTTTCCGAATTGGAACCGAAAGTTCAGCCGGATGCAAGACAAACCCTCCCTGACAAGGGAAAGCGGATTAAAACTAGTTTCCGCCTGCCGGGGTAACATTGTTACCCGCCGGAGCGGTGCCCCCGGTTGGGGTCAAACCCGACCCAGGTGCCGTGGCCGGATGGGCCTTGCTGTAGGCGGTGTTCAAGGCGTTGATCACATCGAGGCTAATGTCGGTGCCTTGGCTATAAAATAGGGGCATACAGGCCCCAGCTTGCAGTTTTCGCGCAATATTGGCAGGGTTCCAGTATTCCGCCGAGGTGGTTGCATCGTTGTAGTGCAGGACCATGTCAAAACCACTGGACATTGCCACCCGACTGGAGGCATCCTGAACCTCTTTGTAGAGCGAAACCAGCGTCTCGTCCTGTTTTTTGCCAAGCAATGCCTGGGCTTCGTTGTCAAGGTCTTCCAACTCCCGTTTTAAGGCCCGGGCTTGGCGTTCCAAAATTTCGCGTTGATCGGGTTTTGCCTGGGCCTCTTTGGCCAATTGCTGCATTTGGGCTGACTTCGCTTTTTGGCGCGTTTGAAGGGGTTGGAACATATCCTTCAATTCGTTTTGAATCGCAATGGCTTTTGTATAGTTCTTGAGAACATGGCTCAGGTTTAACAACGCCACTTTGGACCGCAAGTCCGCAGGCCGGGCCCCAGCGGTATTTTGTGCTGTGATTTTGCTTGCCAAAAAGCCGATTCCGGCTGTAGCAAGTAAAAGGGCCCCTACTCCAAGAAGTTTCTTCACGATTGCTCTCCCTTCCCCTTTGGGGCATTACCCCATTGCCCAAATGATTTGTGCATGGTTATGCCCCGGTCCCTTGCCTAATGACAAATCGACTGTGGCCCACCAACCTCAGACGGCGATAGCCGAGACCAAATGTCAAAATCAAGCGCAACTCTCCAAGCCACCTCCCCTTGCCTTGGAGACACAAACTTGTTTATGGACCCAAACATGATTACTTGGTCCTCCCCAATTGGATGGCTAACCCGGGTGGCAGGATTGCTACTTGCCCTGGTTTGGATTGGCGGTTGCGGTTCGGGAAACATGGCCCTGGTTCCCGTAGAGGGTCGGGTCTGGATTCAGGGCCAAATCCTCTCCGGAGGCACCATTGTTTTCGTTCCGGACGAAGAGAAAGGTCACCACGGAAAAATGGCCATGGCGGTTATTGAACCGGGCGGGGTCTATCGCCTGCTCACGGATAAACTTCCTGGGGCGGAACCAGGTTGGTATCGGGTGAGCGTTGCCCCAACCGATTCCCATGGTGGTTTCCGGATCGCCAAAAAGTTCAGTGATCCCAACCATTCCGGAATCCATCGGGAGATTCGGCCCGGCATACCCAACAGCATCGATATTACTCTCGATTGAACCCCTTGATTTTCTTAAAATGGCAGGATGGACAGTTCCCTTTTCCTGGATCTAGGTACCCTTTCCCCCCTCAAAGAGAAACTGCTTCTCCACAGGCTATATCCCCTTTTGGATCGACCCCAACGAATCATCACCTTCATGGAAAACCATGTCTGGTGTGTCTGGGATTTCATGAGTTTGCTGAAAGCCCTTCAAGCCAGGTTCACCTGCACCCAGGTGCCCTGGTTTCCTGTTAGGGACCCCCAAATGGGTAGGGTGATCAACACCATTGTAGTAGGTGAGGAAACCGATGAAGATGGCAAAGGTGGCTACCTCAGCCATTTTGAACTGTACCTTTCCTCGATGCACGCCGCCGATGCCAACACCACTCCCATCCTGTCGTTTGTTAGCGAAATTCGGGAAGGGAGACCATGGCAAAATGCCCTGGAACAACATGCCCCCTCAAGGGCTATCAAAGATTTTGTCCATCTGACTTTAAGCATTGCCACCTCTGGCCAATGCCATGAAATCGCTGCGGCCTTTGCGCTAGGTAGGGAGGATTTGATTTCCCCGATGTTTTTGGCCCTTATTGGCGAATTGGCCCACCGTGAGCCCAACCGGTTTGATCGGTTCCACTATTACCTCAATCGGCATATCGAACTGGACGGTGACGAACATGGTCCCGCCGCCTTGGCAATGGTCAGCTCCCTTTGTGGCAAGGATAACAAAAAACGCGCGGAGGCGATGGAAACAGCAGCAAAGTGCCTCGAATCGAGGCTTCGGTTATGGGACGGGATTGCCGACTTGTTGTCCTGATTAAAAAAGTTGCGATTATTTAAAACCGGTTTCTTTTCGATTGAAAACCAGAAGGGTGTGGGGCAAAAACAATCCGCAACACCAATAAAACCCGGTTTTCTTCATTTTACAGTGTCGCCAACCAGGGATGCACAAATCATCTCCTTCCCGCTTCGGGCGAAAATGTGCCCATTGGCATAGGCCGGGGCGGACCAGGTAACATTCCTGCCCCCAAAGGGAAAGGTAGGCTTCAGAAGGGGGGCACGGCTGATTTCCGTATATTCTTTGGCAGTAAGCCGGGCCCGAATCAGCTCACCCCGGTCGGAGTAAACCAAAATGGAATCGCCATTCGGAGTGAGGTGTAGGCTCGCACCATTTCTCAAGTCGGTTACCTTTCCTGACTCCCACAGTTTCTTGCCGGTGGACGCATCGATGCAGAGCAATTCACCTGACGATTTGGCTGTAAACAGATGGTCACCCCGGAAAAGGGCTGTGGAAGTATTGCTGAAGATTCTTCGGGAAGGGGCGTTTGAGTCCGGCCAGAGGACTTTGGCGGTGGGTTGGTTTGGATCCAGTTGGAACATCAAGCCGCCGATCAGTAATCGGCCCTGATGAAAGACCGGAGTGGAGACAGCATAATCCCCGCTGGTAAGGAGTCGTTGGCGCCAGTAGGTCTTGCCTGACAATGGATCCAGCGAGGTCACCGATTCCTGGGTCCAGACCACCAGTTGTTTTTTCCCGGCAAACGAGAAGACGATCGGGGAACTGAAAGTTGCCGATTCCTCGAGGGCCCTCCAATTTTCCTTGCCGGTGTCTTTATTCAAGGCAATGACAGAAGCCCCTGGTTTTCCGCCAAGGAACAGAATCAGGTTATCTCCTTCGATCAACGGGGAAGGGGTACCTGGGGCAAACGACACCTTGTAGTCCTTTATCAGATCCCTTTGCCAGAGCAATGCACCCTTGCTGGAATCTAGGCAGAATAGATTCCCTAGCCTTCCCACGGTATAAATTTTGCCGTTTTGTACAATTGGGGTCGCCACCGGGCCGATCTCCTGCTTGGGGTCGAAGGCCCAATCCTCATAGGCGACCTCAATCGTGTGGGTCCATATGGTCTTGCCAGTCGTTTCCTCAAAACAGTGACACTGCTCCTTGGCGGTGGGCTTCACCACTAAAGAATCAGCAAGGTAGACCCGGCCTTTGACCACAACCGGACTCGAAAATCCCCATCCGACAGGCACACGCCAACGGACTTTCAACCCGTTGGGTGGAAACTCATTCAGGATGCCGGTTTCACTCCAAACCCCATCACGGGTCGGCCCCCGCCATTGGGGCCAATCCTCCGCTTTAAGGGTAAAAGGGTTGGGAAACAACAGGTCGAGCGCAGTCATCAGGAGGGTTTTAAGGTAGTATTGCATGGTTCCTATCTCTTCCCAAACGGACATCATCGATCCTGGGTCGAACCAATGATTATTCCTACAGGATAAGGTGGTTGGCAGGCGGTAAAAGGAATTCCATAACCGATCACCTTGCAAGTCAAGGCAAACAATAAACGATCTGCCAAGGTTTGGGGAATATCGTTTTCATGAGTTATCCCGGCGGGTTGATCGGGACGAATGTGGTCCCTTTTCAATGGGCAAACCGGTCCCTGTTTCAACGCTCGTTCCCAGCATTACCTAATCCATTTGCGACGATTATCCTTGGAATGCGGTTCCGATCGGGCACGGCAATAACTTTTTGAAACCCCCTTTCACGGGCCAAGGGGAGGACCGATTCGGCCTGATCGAAACCGACCTCCAACAGGAGAGTTCCGTTTGGGTTGAGCCTATTTTTGGCATCGGCCAAAATGCGTTTGTAAAAAACCAGGCCATCCTCCCCCCCGTCGAGTGCGGTTTTTGGCTCAAAGTCCCGGACCGTGGCATCCAAATGGGCAATTTCCGAAGTAGGGATATAGGGCGGATTACTGACAATCAGGTCAAATGTATCTCCAGGTTCCAACGGGCAAAACAGATCGCCCACAAGAAACTGGATTCTGTTTTCAACCTTGTGCTTTTGAGCATTTATCCGGGCAAGGTCAATGGCCGGTTGCATAAGGTCGATAGCGGTAACCTCAAGTGTCGGCACCAACTTTGCCAAAACGATAGCCAAACAACCCGAACCCGTCCCCAGGTCCAAAACCCTAAGGTCAGGTTGGTTTTGTGCCTTGATTACCGAAAGGGCCTGATCCACCAAAGTTTCGGAATCCGGCCTTGGAATCAGGACCGCCTTGGATACCTGAAAAGAAAGAGAGAAAAACTCTTTGTATCCTACAAGGTAGGCTACTGGCTCTCCCAAGGCTCTCCGACGGACCAGGTTGCGGAAGCGTTCCAGGACAGCTTCCTCCGGAAATTCCTCGTGGCGGACATAAAGTTCAATCCGTTTGCAACCCATTGCCTGAGACAACAGGATTTCCGCTTCGAGACGCGGAGAATCGGTTTTTTTGGTGGAAAAATGGCCAGTCGTCCACTCCAAAAGCCTCGCGACCGTCCAAGGTTGTTCGGCCAAGGCCATGACAGGCTCCCAGGGAAGGACGCTAACTTTTGCCGGTTCCAGCAATCATCGCAGCCGCAAGTCGTTCTTTGCGGTCGGTCGTCCGAAGAGGGATGATCACGGGATCCAATTCCCCCAACAGGATTTTTTCCAGGCTATGGAGGGTAAGGTTGATCCTGTGGTCGGTCAGGCGATTTTGGGGAAAGTTGTAGGTGCGGATCCGTTCGTTCCTGTCCCCGGAACCGATCTGGCTGCGACGAGCCTCGGCCCGCTCGGCATGGAGTTTTAATCTTTGGCCTTCGTGAACCCGGCTCCTTAGGATGCGCATCGCCTGTTCATAGTTTTTGTGTTGGCTCCTTCCATCCTGGCACTTGACCTCGATACCCGTTGGCAGGTGGACGATACGGACCGCCGATTCGGTTTTATTGACATGCTGGCCCCCGGCACCTCCAGCCCGCATCCGCTCCCATTCGATGTCTTCGTCGCGGATTTCGACTTGAACCTCATCGGGTTCCGGGAGGATGGCAACGGTGGCGGCGGAGGTATGGATTCGCCCCTGGGTTTCGGTCTTGGGGACGCGTTGAACCCTGTGCCCGCCCGATTCAAACTGAAGCCATTCCCATGCATCATCCCCCTTCACCGAGAAGGAGATTTCCTTGAAGCCGCCATGTTCCCCGGGGCTAAAGCCGATTTCTTCGGTGTTCCACCCTTTCAACCGACAATAGCGAGTGTACATTTCATAAATATCGCCCGCAAAAAGTGCCGCTTCGTCTCCGCCGGTTCCGGCACGAATTTCGACAATCATGCTGTCGTAGGACTCACCCGCCGAAAGAAGTAATGATTCGATTTTATCAACCAACTCGGCAAGTCGGGCCTCGACCCGGCCAAGGTCCTCCGTGGCCATGGCCGCCATTTCGGCATCGGAATTGTCCGAAGCCATAAGTGCCAGCTCCTTGCGCTGGGCAATCATTTCCTTGTATTCGACATAGGGTTTAAGCCGTTTGTCAAGGGAGCCATGCTCCTTGGCGGTTTTCGTCAATAGGGCACGGTCCCCGGCTACTTTTGGGTCGCCAAGTTGGAGTTCCAGTTCGGCCCGACGGACCAACCACCCCTCCAGGGCCTCATAGCTATCCGAATATTGCGAGGACACGGCGGGTCCCATTCCCAAAAAAACAGAAAGGGCATCAGGCAAGAAAACAGGCCCGGAAAAACCGGGCCCGAAACGCTATGGCTGCCAATTCCACTAGGCCTGGGCGGTTTCCGCATCCGCAGGAGTTTCGGCGGTGGAACCCGTTCCCTTCCAATTTTTGTATCGTTTCTGGAACCGCTCCACCCGACCCGTGGCATCGACAAACTTCATCTTGCCGGTGAAATAGGGGTGGCAGGCGGAGCAAATTTCGACTGTGATTTGCTTTCTGGTGCTGCGAGTGATGAATTTGTTGCCACAACCGCACGAAACGGTGGCTTCGGTGTAAACGGGATGGATGTCTTGCTTCATGATCCGCCTCAGGAAATTCGTAAACCGCTAGTATAGCTTAAAATCGGTTCCATGCAAAGGAAGGATTGTTTAAAAAGGGTCTTGCTTGGGTATAGGGGGGCCACAAAGCAATCACTTAGCCAGTTTATACAAGGATAGCCCAAGTCGCTGTGATTCCTCAAGCTCCCGGTCCCAAAATACCCAACTTGTCCTTGGAAATCTGCCCGCAAGGAGTCCCCCAGCATTACTCTGGAGCCTCGAAACCCCATACATCCAGCGGTTTTGGGAGCCATCCTGAAGAAGTACCCCAACAGTGGTGTAATCCATCCGAATCCCCTTACCGTCCTTGGCAACGGGAGGGGTTGGCTCTCCGGGTCGATGTTTTTCTTTTTGCAGCTGGAGCTTGGCTTCCTGGACCATTTCTCCTAACCCGGGGAGAAGATTGGCCCCTTCCAGGGTCAATACCATTTCCGCCCCACCAGGCAGCCCAAACCGAACCTGCTTTTCCGATTGGCTGATAATGCGCCAGCGGCGACTCATGGTAAACCCCAATCCCAAACCGGGTATTTCCACCAAAAGCCTGGAATTGAATTCATCCGGAAAAAGTTTCAATCCAACCAGCGACGGATCGGCCAAGGAAGGGACGGGAGGGACGGCCCGTCGATCCAGGGAAAACCGCCCTACGATGCGACCTCGCTCGGTCTCTCCTGGTCCCAACAAAACCTGGGTTGCTTTGAGCTCCAAATGGCGGATACTCCCAACCCCATCGGGTTCAAGCGATCCTGATATTTCATGACGAGCAAGGCCTTCCTCCTGGGGACCCAGAACAGTCCCCTGAAAAGTCACCTGACCTGCGGACGCACCAGTGGCAAGGCCCGTTAAGGTGCATTTCAAAGATCCTTTTTGGATCCTTTCCAGATCCGTCAGCTCGCAAACGGCCTCCTCGGTTGCCTCCCATGACCCACCGGGTGGGGTATCCCTGGGAGGTAACAGGCCCTTCAAGGCACCCACGAATACATCGGTTCGCAATAGGTCCACTTCCCCAAGGGTCATGGGGCCACGAGGGCTGAAGGGTACCTCGGTGGTTCCCTGGCGGAGGATGACCAGGGGATTAAGCCCATTCCGGAGTTGGCCCTCACCCAATTGGCCTCCTTGATCCTTTACAAGGTTGGCTTTGTGGTAGTGGCGGAGGGTACGAAGGGCATTCCCCGAACCGTTCCCGCCAAGGATCCTTTCGTCGTATTCGACGATGGATTCTCCTTTGATGATGACCATGCCTCCAGGTCCCATCACAGACCCGTGGATGTTGCCCCGCTGTTGGATGCGGTGATACTCCATTGGGGTTTGCCCAATGGTAAACGGGGGGACAGACCAAAATAAGGATAAAACCGGGATCAGCCAAGGAATGCGCTTAACCATAATGTCCCTGAAATGGGGTTGGTGTTAAGCATAGCTTCGTTAGGACAATCTACCATCCGGGAAAACCAGATACGGTCCGGGTGCAACCTTTCACGGACCATTGAAGCGGTGGCGAATGTCCTGGTTAACTGACAAAGACTCCACCCCGGTAGTTGGGATCACGGGTGAAGAAGCTCGCTTTGAGCTTGTAGTCGATCCCGGAAAAGACCTTGACATGCGGTCCACCACCCGGACCCGCCCCGGCGACCAGATCGTTGATGCCATTTCCATCCCAATCGGAAAGGCCAACCCTTACTCCTCCCTGAAAGAGAAAATCAACCAACCGGCCATCCAAGGGTTTGGAACTGGCAAAGGCATTGAAACTTTGTTCGAGCGAAAGGCTTTGGTAATCCCAAACCCTTACTTCGGAATCCCCACCCATTCCGGAACCGGTTACGATTTTCGTTCGACCATCCAGGCCAAGGTTCCCCGCGGTCACAAAAACTCCGCCCGCAAAATGGGCATCAAAGGCATAAAAACTTTTGAAGGAGGAGGTTTCGGCTCCGTGAAACACCCGAACATGGGGACCACCGCCGGGACCGGCCCCGGCCACCACCTCCGCCTTACCATCCCCATCCAGATCCAATGCGGCCAAGGTGACTCCACCCCGAAACGAGGAAGAAAAGGCAAAATACGAGGCGAGAACCGATTGATCCTTCCCATCAAATATCTTCACATGGGGGCCACCCCCTGGCCCTGCTCCGGTCAGGATATCCCCTATTCCATCCCCATTGACATCGGCAAAGGCAACGAACACTCCGCCTTTGAACTTGGGATCATAGGCCATGAAACTCGACAATACCTCTCCGGTTTGAATATCAAGCACCCGGACCTCTGGCGAAACGCCTTTCCCCGGGGCGGCAATGACCTCGGGGATACCATCGCCATTGACATCTCCTGTTGCTATTCGCACCTCGCCTCCAAAGTGGGGAAAGGGGGTAATTGAAACAGCTTTGGTTTCCCCAAGCCGGGTGTACAGATTCAATACGGTAGCAGTGTTTGGTCCACGGGAGTCGCTACCCCCGGAGGTAATTAAGGGAAGGTGGTCTAAAAAATACCCGATGGCCAACTGATCAGAAAAATGAACCTGGTATCCTTCCCCGTCCTTAACGGTCAGGATCAGGGATTCCTTGGGTTCAGCCAATCCATCCTGAATGGGAGTGGCGACAAGGACCACCTCCAAGGAATCGCCGTCAAAGGTCACTTCCACGGTGTTTTCATCCAAAACGGTAAACGCTCCACCCGATTGGGTTGCAAGAGCATAATCCGAGGAAGAGGCCGTCCCGCTGAGGGTTATTTGCACAATCCCTCTCGATTCGGTTGTGTCCCTGGTTACGGAATAAATTAATTGATCCCCCGAGGGAGCGGTTTTTGTCATGGATCGGGTGGTTGGGCCAGATCCCGAACTTCCCATCGGTTCATTGGCGGTTTGGGTCGGAGTAGACAGGGAGATAATGGCAGGGGTGGAATGCACATGCAAGGCCATTTGGGGTATCGAGATGGCTACGGTTTGGGACCCACCTGTTTGGCCCAAGGTGTAGGTATTGCCAAAATTGTCGGTCCCGACCCCGATAGGAACCCGTCCCTGCAAATTCGGTAAACCAAAGGTCGTGATTCCATCTCCACCATAAGTTTTTCCCAATATGGTATATAACGCTGGATAGCTATTGAGGCTAAGGAGTCGTCCATCACAAGGCACCCATCCGTCAGGCCATTGCCGTTGGGTAAACATCTTGATCTGACCTAAAAAGGGAGGTTCCGTTCCCGCAACCCCCTCAAAAGGAGACGGATTGATTTGATAATAATATGACGGATTGATTGGATAATATCCGGTGGTGTTAATGGCATAAGTCACAGTGGTGTAGGGGGACAAATTATTAAAAGCTTGCCCCCCTCCCGTTGCGGAAGTCGGGGAATTGGTATCGCCTTGCAAATGGGTATGGGTGGTCAGGTCGGTGGTGGTCAAGGTTATCAACTCCGCCCCCCCCCATTTGGCCCTGGACCAAGCCATTACCAGCCCCCATTGGAACCCTGCCCTGAAAGTCAGGAAGGGCAAAGGTGGATACTCCATCTCCCCCAAAAGTGGTCCCGATTTGGCTAAATAAGGCCCCATTTTGAGAAATTGGTACCAACTGACCCTGAGCGGCGTTGAGTGCTGCCCTACCTGCATTGAGGGCGACCTCTCCTAGGTAGTAATAATCACTTTCCACCACCACCTGAAAATTGACTCCCAGAGTGGGTATCTGTTTGGAAAACGGTACCCCTGATCCTGCCAATCCTGTTACTTCCCCTGTGGGGACGCCCCCAGCAGTCAATAGATTATGGGAATGGGCGGGAAGATTATCAAATAAAAGGTCTACAGTTGGACGGCCTTGCGATTCTCCCAAAATGATGGGACCTAGCGCGGTACCATTCCCGACCCCCATCGGGGTCCTTCCTTGCAAATTCGGCAAGCCAAAATTTTGGAAGCCATCCCCTCCATAGATAGTGCCCAAAAGGGAAAAAAGTGCCGGATATTGAGCAATGCTTAGCGTTTGTCCATTGGCAAGAGCGTATCCCGAAGGGGCAAATTTGCCCGCAAACAGGCTGATTTCTCCCAAATTTGGGGACCCATCATATTCTTGCCAATTAGTATCCGGGTCCGGGAAAACTCCGTTGAATGGAACCAAATAATTCAAAGCCAGCCATGGCTGCATAATATCTATGGGTAGCGATCCCCCTGAAATGCCCGTATCAAGGACCATCCGCTCTTCCAACGGCATCAAGGCCAGATTGACCCAACGGGAAATCGTTTTCGGAGAGTTTTTGGGAGAAGCACACCATTTGTTCAAAAGTTTCCGGCAAAACCCAAGGGCAGGCATTGACATGGAAAGCACACCTTAATGAGAGGGGAAAAAGGTACCCGTAAACAGATTTCATCCATAAACGGGTATCAGAAGTGTAACCAACCTCCTGACTTTGTCAACTATGTCCATGCAAATGGTTCAAATAATAGCTTTCCTACCCGAGGTTGTCAACCAATCGGTTGGTGCTTCAGGAGCCACGATTGGGGTTCCGCCCCTAGCAATAAAGGGAAAGGATTTCGAGTGCTTTGAAAACTTCAGGGACCTTGGGGATGTTCTTTTCGATCCTAGACTTTATTCAATTCGTCCAACAAAATCTTTTGCAAAAGGTCCGCTTTGGCCATTCCTTTGGTTTCCTTCATCACCGCACCTTTGAGGGAATCGGCGGCCTTGATCTTCCCTGCCTTGAAATCGCTGACCGCTTTGGGATTGGCGGCCATGGCTTTACGAATCATTTCCGCCAAGGCTGCTTCATCGGCCACGGCCACAAACCCCAATTTTTGGATGGCGGTTTTGGCATCAACACCATCGGCCAACATCGCCCCATAAACCTCGCGGGCTCGCTGCATATTCAGTCCTGATTTTTGAACCTCGACCACCAAACCGGCGAGAATCCCAGGGGTCAAGGGGTATTGGTCAATGGTCGATTTGGACTCATTCAGGGTGGTCAATACCTGATTGGCAACCCAGTTGCAGGCACTCTTGGCATCCGCCCCGGCCGAAACGACCTTTTCAAAATAGGCCGTAATCGCCCGCCCCATGCGAACAAGTAGATCGGCATCATAAATCCCAAGCCCAAAGTCGGCTTGGAGCCTGGCTCGGGCCTGATGGGGCAATTCTCCCAACGAAGCCTTTGCCCTTTCCAACATTTCCGCGGTAATGCGAATCGGGGCCAAATCCGGTTCGGGAAAATAGCGATAATCGCTTGCCTCTTCTTTGCGCCGTTGCACAATGGTAACGCCGCGAGCATCATCCCAACCGGCGGTGCATTTCGAAACCTCCCCCATTTTCTTTCCATCTTTTTGGTATTGTTCCATCTGGCGCATGGCCTCATAGCGAATCGAGCGTTCCACCGCCCTGAAACTGTTCAGGTTTTTCACTTCGACAATCGGGGTGGCAATGAAGGAACCGTCTGCTTGGGGGATGTGGATGTTGACATTGGCATCACAGCGAAGGGAGCCTTCCTGCATTTCACAATCGGAGATTCCTGCTTCTTTGAGAAGGAGTCGCAATTCCTCCAGGTACGCACGGGCATCCTCGGCGGAGTGAATCTCTGGTTTGGAAACGATTTCAAGCAAGGGCGTTCCCGCCCGGTTGAGATCTACTTTGGTCGAGCCACCCTGGCCTGATTCATCGTGCATGGACTTGCCGGCATCCTCTTCGAGGTGGGCACGAAAAAGTCCCACTCTTTTGGAGGGTTGGTCCAGGCTGGCGGGAATATCCAAATAGCCTTCAAAACTGAAGGGGAGGTCGTATTGGCTAATCTGAAAATTCTTGGGCAGATCGGGATAATAGTAGTTCTTGCGGTCCCACTTGGTATACGGAGCGATTTGGCAATTCAGGGCCAGGGCGGCCCTTAAGGCGAGTTCAAACGCCTTTTGGTTCATTACGGGTAATACGCCTGGCATTCCCAGACAGACGGGACAAACGGCAGAATTGGGAGGTTGACCGAAGGTCACACTGCAACCGCAGAACAGCTTGCTTATCGTGAGGAGTTGGACATGAACTTCCAGGCCGACGACGGTGCGATATTCACTCATAAATGGTTCCAGTTGGGATGTTCCACACCGGCTATTTTAAGGGAAAAGGGACCAAAAAGGAGGTCGAATCCCGGTTGCCCCCCACTCCTTTGTTTTGCTGCTTTGGTAACATCATGGAATAAAAAACGCCGGGAGTTACCCCGGCGTTTTCCATGACTTTGGCCTTGAAGGGCTTGCGGTTAGTCGACCTTTACCCCGTCTTTGCCTGGCTTGACATATTTATAGCCTTTGATGGCACCCTTTTTCTTTTCGACCACCTCACCCTTGACGGAACCGCCCTTTGGCCCTTGGCAAAATTCGCCATGGTAGGGTGCCGCAGCTCCCTTATCATCAAGGAGATAGACAACTTCTTTGTCTCCCTCTTTGACTTTGATGGCGTTTAGGCATTGTTTAACGCCATCAATTTTCAGTTCACATTTGCCACAACAAAGCGTCCCCTTGAAGTCTACTTTATCACCGGTTTTTTTGTCCTGGGCCTGGACCGAAAAACCTGCCAAAGCGATCAGGGAAAGAACACCAAAAGTTGCCAATAACTTGCGCATGAACCGGGACTCCTTCACTCTTTAAGAGAAATTCCAATGAAAACACCTATTCCCAACCTAGGTTCCGATTCAAAAAGTACCACAAGGGACCCTTTTATTTTGGGAGCTTGGTGGAACCAACCAAACCACCCGCACAATTTCTGAAATCCTGGATCATTCCGGATTCGAAATGGTTGACGATTCGGCCCTTCAAGCTAGTCTGATTTTTCAGAAGAGAATAAACCCATGCAAGATATCGACGCCACAACCAAATCCGGGGTTCTGATTGAGGCTCTTGGCTATTTCCGGCGATTTCGGGGAAGCATGATTGTCATTAAACTGGGAGGCAGTGCCATGGAGGACGCTGAGTCCCTTAGGGCCACCCTCCAGGATGTAGTTTTTCTGGAAACGGCGGGGCTAAGGCCCGTGCTGGTCCATGGGGGGGGGAAAGCCATTGACCGGGCCATGGCGGATGTCGGGCTCCTTCCAAAAAAGGTAAGGGGAAGGCGAATCACGGACGATGCCACGCTTTCGATCGTGGTTCGCGTCCTTCGGGAGGAAGTTTGCAGCGGAATCTTGCGCCAAATCCGCGATTTTGGGGGAAGGGCCGTGGGACTTCATGGTGGGTCCCAGCAGGCCCTCTTTGGGGAAAAACTATTACTGGAAACCGCGGAGGGCCCGGTGGATTTGGGTCAAGTCGGTCATATCACCAGGATCGATCGCAGGGTTATTGAGGATTTCGCCATTGGGGGTGTGGTTCCGGTGATTCCCTCTGTGGCCCTTGATCCCCAAGGGAAATGGCTCAATATCAATGCGGACACAGCAGCAGCTGCCGTGGCTTTGGCCTTGGGTGCCGAGAAACTTGTTTTTCTGAGTGACACTCCCGGAATCCTCATGGACAAGTCGAGGCCAAACTCCCTGATTCCCACCCTGGATGCCAAATCCTGTTTGGACCTTATGCGGCGAAATATAATCGACGAGGGGATGATTCCCAAGGTGGAGGCGTGTCTCGATGCCCTGCGCGGCGGGGTCAAAAAGGTCCATTTGGTCGATGGGAGAAGTCGTCACGCCCTGATGCTGGAGGTCTTTACCGATAAAGGGATCGGCACCGAGATGATCCTGGGATCCTGAACATCCGGTAAATTCCACCCTTTGCCATTGAGAACTGGGCCCTTGGGGTTTAGAATCTATCCTTTGCCAAGGAGTTTAGCTCAAGCAATGCAAGCGGATACCAAGCTTCGGTTTCATAATTATGTGGTCGCCAACTACACACGGTATCCCGTGTGCCTTGTGCGGGGGGTGGGCTCACGGGTTTGGGACGATGAGGGGAAGGAGTACCTGGACTTTTTCCCGGGTTGGGGCTGTGGGATTTTGGGACATTGTCCGCCCAGGGTGGTTGCGGCTGTACAGGCCCAAGTTGCCCAATTGGTCCATGTTCCAAACACTTGGCACACCGAGCCCCAAGGCCTGTTAGCGGAGGCGCTTTGCCTGCGAACCGGTTGGCCAGGAGCCCAGGCCTTCTTTTGTAACTCTGGAACCGAAGCGAACGAGGCGGCCATTAAAATGGCCCGCCTCCATGGTGGCCCTGGCCGCTTCAAAATCATTACCATGCTGAACAGCTTTCATGGGCGAACCATGGGCTCGCTAGCCGCCACGGGACAACCAAAATATCATGCCGGGTTAAGTCCCATGTTACCGGGATTTGCCTATGCCCCTTTTGGTGACCTTGACGCCGTGGCCAGGTTGATCGACCCGGAAACCTGTGCGATCATGATTGAACCCATTCAGGGTGAAGGAGGGGTCAACCTGCCCCCTGCGGGCTATATTGAAGGTCTTCGGGAGATTGCAGATCGACATAATCTTTTGCTGATCTTTGATGAAGTCCAAACGGGTATGGGTCGAACGGGGAAATGGTTTGCCCATCAGCACTATTCGATTCAACCGGATATTGTCACCCTTGCCAAGGCTCTCGCCGGGGGGATCGCCTGCGGCGGACTCATTGCACGGCCCGAGGTGGCCCAAGTACTCAAACCCGGAACCCACGCAGCCACTTTTGGTGGCAACCCTATCGCCTGTATGGCTGCCCTTGCTACTATTGAAACCATTGAACAAGAAGGCTTGTTGACCAGGGCCACAGAAATCGAAGCTCTTTTTCGCAATCGGGTCGAGGCGATTATGCCTGCCTGTCCCTGGGTAACAGGGATTCGGGCCATGGGTACCATGATTGGGATACAACTGGCGGTGGATGGGGCACCAGTCGTCAAGGCTTGCCTTGAACGCGGCCTTTTGGTCAATTGCACGCATTCCACCGTCATCCGGCTGCTGCCTTCTTTAACCCTCACGGATGAGGAACTTTTCCAAGGATGTTCAATTCTCGAGGAAGAAATAGCCAGGCTTGGGCAGCCGACTTCCTGATTCCTCTTGCCAACATCGCCTTAGAGTTTTTTCATGCGACATTTCCTTCATTTGATTGATTTCACCACCAGCGAGCTGGAAGGGCTTCTTAACCTCGCCACCAAACTCAAAGCCGATCTGGCCAAGGGGCTTCGCCCGGCCTTATTGGCCGGGAAGGTATTGGGGCTGATTTTCGAAAAACCATCGCTTCGCACAAGGGTCAGTTTTGAAGCCGCCATGGCCCAGCTTGGGGGCTCGAGTATCTTTCTCAATTCCACCGAAAACCCTATCGGCTCCCGGGAATCCATTCCGGATCAAGCCAAGACCCTTAGCCAATTTGTCGATGCCTTGGTCCTTAGGACATTTGCCCACAAAACCATCGAGGAGTTTGCCGAGTTTTCCACGGTTCCGGTGATTAACGGCCTTTCGGACTACAACCACCCCTGCCAAGCCCTGGCCGATGTACTCACCATTCGGGAAGCCTTTGGCGACTTGAAGGGTACGACCTTGACCTTTGTCGGAGATGGCAACAATGTCGCCCGAAGCCTGGCGGTGGCCTGTGCCCGGTTTGGCATGAAATTTATCCTCGCCGCACCCAGGGATTATGGCTTTCCTGAGGAGTTCCTTACCAACTATCGGGCGGCGTTTCCGGGAGAGACCCCGCCCCATGTCACGGATCCATCCCAGGCAGTATCCGCCGCCGATGTCATTTACACCGATGTTTGGACCAGCATGGGGCAAGAGGCCGAGGCCAAGGCACGAACCCTTGCCTTTCAGGGATTCCAGGTCGATGAAACCTTAATGGCCAAAGCACCTGGCCACGCAAAATTTCTCCATTGCCTCCCGGCACATCGTGGCGAAGAGGTCACCGCAGGGGTTGCCGATGGCCACCAAAGCCTCATATTTGCCCAAGCAGGAAACCGGATGCACGCACAAAAGGCCATTTTGCTTTGGTTGTTAGGAAAAAAAATCTAAGTGGGCCCTTTGCCCTCCTTATTCGCTACCTTTCAGGGAGTTAATCATGACTGCTCGTGCCGACGGCCGTAAGGCTGACCAACTTCGTCCCATTACATTCAAGCGAAAGTTTACCCGCCAGGCCCCGGGCTCGGTCCTGGCATCCATGGGCACCACCACCGTGCTTTGCACCTGCACTATCGAGGAAGGCGTTCCCCCGTTTCTCAAGGGATCCGGCAAAGGATGGCTCACGGCCGAATATTCGATGCTTCCCGGTTGTGGAGGCAGCCGAAAACCCCGTGATCGGGCGGGAAAAGTGGACGGCCGGGCGGTGGAGATCCAAAGGCTAATTGGCCGGGCCATGCGAGCCATCGTTAACCTCGATGTTTTGGGAGAACGCTGTTTGTGGCTTGATTGTGATGTCATCGAATCCGACGGTGGCACCCGCACCACCGCTATCAATGGGGCCTTTGTAGCCTTGGTTGATGGCCTTAATTGGCTAGCGAAACAACCGCTTCGTCCGGCCCAACCTGGTAAACCTGAACCCAAGCCATTGCCCCCTGTCCATGAAATCCTCAAGGACTCAATCGGGGCAGTGAGTGTCGGGTTGCTGGAAGGGACAGGATTATTGGATCTGAATTATCCCGAGGATAGGGATGCCCAGGTTGACTTGAACCTTGTCCTCACCGGGGCCGGGCATTTTGTCGAGGTCCAGGCGGGCGGAGAAGAAGCCACCTTTAGCCAAGCCCAGCTCGACCGATTGCTAGCCCTTGGGCGATCCGGTATTGCCGAAATCCGGGCTTTGCAAAAAAAGGCACTCGGCAAATCCTGGCCATTTCCCAAATGAATGGGGAAAAACCTTCCCATTTTTCATGCTTTGGAAAGCGCCAAAGCCAGCCGCTTGAGAGCAGGGCTGAAATCGCCCGTTTCCAGGTGGACATGGATGAGACAAAATTGCCCCCGGATGGCCAAAACTTCCGTTAGGGCCAGGTCCAATTCACCCTCAGTCCAAACCTCATACCCCTTGCCTCCCTGAAGGACCTCGGGAAGTTTGTGAAAATTCCAATCCTGAATGTCGTTGAATTTTCCTTCGAGGATAAACCGTTCGGTGAGGTAGCCTTTGTTGTTGAATAGGATCACAATGGGATCCAGTCCACGACGCACGGCGGTGGACAACTCAAATCCGGTCATCTGGAAGGCCCCATCCCCAACCAACACAATGGGACGGGTGGAAGGGCGCCCTGTCTGGACACCAATGGCGGCAGGTACGGCCCACCCAAGGGTAGCATAAAACGCCGATCCCAAAAATTCGGATCCAGAATGAACCGAAAGATCCACCGCACCAAACATGGCATCACCCGGATCGGCCACGATGGTATGATTTTCTCCCAGGATCGAATTGATCTTCTGGAAGAGTCGTTGAACCTTGATCGGGGTTTGGGGATCCTCCAGGGTCCAGGGAGCATTGATGGGGTTGTCCACTAACGGAACGGATCGTTTGAAAGTAGGCAAGGAACAGCCCGATAGCCCATCGATAAAATCCCCAAGCAACACATGTTGGTAGGTGTGGTAACGGATGCCGACAATGTTATTGGTAACAAACATCGTTTTTTCGGGAGGTAGTTGATGGGTAAAAATCCCGGTGTCAAGGTCTGTCAGAGGAACCCCAAGCAATAGGATTCGATCGGATTCCTCGATAAATTTGGTGGTTTCCGGACGCCCCATGCCCCCCAGATAGGTGCCCACATAAAGCGGGTGCCTTTCCGGAACAACCGATTTGCTCAAAAGGGTGGAGGCGATGGGGAGATTGTGTTTTTCAGCAAAGGCAAGAACCTTTGACTCGAGGTTGTAGCGATGGACTTCGATCCCCGCTACCAGGACAGGGCTTGAACTGCGACCCAATAACCAGGATGCCTCGCCAATGGCTTCGGCCAATTCGTTCGGGTCGCTTTGGGGGGTCTCGTTCAAATGTTTATTGCCTGGTTGAACAAGCATATCCAATTTGTCCCGTGGAATTTCGATATACACGGGCTGTTTTGTCTGTAAACATACCGCCAACACCCGGTCAATTTCCCTGGCCGCTATCAGGGGATCATCAAGAACGCAACTTGCCGCCGTGATCTGTTCAAAAACCCGTCTCTGGGTTCCAGAATCACCAACCATATGGTGCAAGAGGCCCTTTCGCAACCGTTCGCGCACCCCCGGTGCCCCGCTAATCAAAATCACGGGAGACTTCTCGGCATAGGCCCCGGCAATGGCGTTGGCGAGGCTAAAACCGCCCACCGCATAGGTTACGCAACAAACACCCAATCCACGAACACGGGCATAAGCATCCGCGGCATAACCAGCACAAAGTTCGTTGGTTGTTCCCACGATTTCGATAGGGCTGGCTTCCACCTTTTTCATGAATCCCAGCACATAATCGCCCGGGATGCCAAAGATGTGGCCTACCCCCAATTCCACAAGGCGCTGGATCAGGTACGATCCAAGGGTGATTTCGCCCAATTGCGGAACATGAATAACGGGTGCCGGAATGAATTTGGAAATGGGATCCATGGATCACCTCCAAGGGACCAAAGCAGGAAATGGAGAATATGATCCCTTGGGAGCCTTTTTATGATTCCATGGGATGGCGGTAATTTTTTCGCCCCTGATTCTTGAGAGGGGCCCGGAATGGGCAAAAAATGAGGCCCAAAGAAAGGAGCAGATCGGGTAATATTTTGCCTTTTTTAACGAAAATGAATTGAGAGGTCAGGGTCACCCGGATAATGCCTTCACTAATTTTTTTCAGGAACCCCGTTAACCAACCTCAAAAGGGTATTACCAAAGTCCTTGGCAAATCCGGCCTCATCCCGAAGGGGACCGGCCTCCAATTTTGCCCTGAGCCCAAGTCTGATGGAATTGAGCCGATGTTGGTTCAATGCCAAGTCCTGGGCGATTTGGATATACTCCTCCTGGTCCTTGGCGATCCATTGCGGACAACCCAAGGCGGATAGGATGCTGACCCCCATTCTGCCTACCGACCTGTTTCCTGAAAGTGTTACAACGGGTACTCCCATCCAAAGGGCATCACAGGTGGTCGCTCCGCCCCCATAAGGGAAGGGATCGAGGGCAATATCGACTTCCTGGTATGTTCTTAAATGTTGATTGTCAAACACAAAGGGACGCAATTCGACCCGGCAAAAATCGATTCCAAAGGCTTCGAACAAACCCCGGAAATATCCCTTGGTTCCCAAATCCTCAAACAGTTTCGCCTGCAAGATCAGGCGACTCTTGGGAACCCGATGTAAAAGATGGGCCCAGGTTTTGATGGTGGCAAGGGTCAACTTTCTTACATTGTTCAACGACCCAAAAGTAACAAACCCTTTTTCGAGGGCTGGAGTTGCTTTAACAGGGGGAGCGTGCCGTTCCGGGCGGAAAGAAAACTGACACCCCTCTAGGTAGGCCAACTTTTCCGTATGAAAAGAGGCACTTTCAGGAGCGGGATCGGTCAAGTAATCCGTTATTCTGTAGTCGATGGCAGGGTGGCCGGTTGTGCACATATATCCCAACCAACCGGCAATCAAGGGTGCGGGCCGGTGGGACAACATGTATGTTCGATGCCCTTCGGTATGTCCACACAAGTCCACCAAAATGTCCAGGCGATCTGCCTTGATTAACTCGGCACATCCTTCGTCCGACAAATGGATTGTCTCACGCCAGGTCAAGGGTAACGAACGAATGAAACCACTTACCTCATCCATCGTTCGCTGATTGGCATAGCAAAAAAGTTCGAAGCGATCCCGGTCGAGATGTTGTAAAAGGGGGACCACAAAAAGGGCCATGGCATGGACCCGGAAATCCCCCGACAGGAAACCTACCCGAACTTTATTTCCCTCACCTGGAAGGGATTGTTGTCTTTTTTGGACCTTGCAGGCAATTTGCCTTCCCCAGTCTTCATGGGCCTTGAAGATATCCGTATTTTCAAGGGTATCAATGAACAACAAATTGAATATCTTCCCGACGCTACCGTTATGTTTCGCTACGGGATGGCCCGGTTCCAAACGCAAGGCTTCGGCAAAGCAGCCTTCTGCTTCGGGGATCCGGCCCAAATTGGTAAGGGCACACCCCAGATTGTTCCAGGCCCCAACATGAGTGGGGTCAAGGGCGATTGCTTTCCTTGCACAATCTTCGGATTCGGAAACAAGCCCCATCGGATTCAAACTGTTTGATAGGTTGGACCAGGCATTTGCATATTTCCCGTTTAGGCCGAGGGCTTGCCGATAACAGCCACACGCTTTGGAATAATCCCCTATGGCTTCGAATGCATTTCCCTGATTGTTAAAAATTCGTGCTAAAATGGCTAGGGATTCAAGAGGAGGCTTGGGACCCAAACGATTCCGAATGATATGAATGAGGGGCTCATAGGGTGGCAAAAAAAAGAACCAGCGGTCCACAATCTGGCAAAACCATTGCTCCGCTTCAATGAGATTTCCCGAATCCGCCAAAACTTGGGCCCAGTTATGCCACAAATAGGGATGAGGTGCATATTTTTGCATCGCTGGCGTCAGCAACGCCTTGGCCTGGGCAAAGGATCCTTGACTCGCCAGGATTCCTGCCTGGGAAATCAGGTTGCTTAATTCATTGTCCATTGCGTTATCCATTCCAACCTATCCCCTGTTTTTTTTCCAAAGTAATTGGGAGATGTTTTTATAAACGTATGCGTTCACGGGATTTTGAGATTTTAGTTGACACGAATGGGTCTTTCCAGCGATACCAGCTGGCATGCAGTCACCCGACATACTTTCGGAAACGGAACACGATCTCGAGACTTTACTCAGATGTGCCAGGGAGGAGA
>SYLG01000082.1 GCA_005808665.1 Planctomycetia bacterium
AGTCTCTCGCCAATCAGGATCAAACGCCTTGAAACAGAACCTGTAAAGAGGATTTGTAGTCCCGACTTTTGCAGCCTGATTTAACTTTTTCCCGGGAAAAACACGGTTTTCATGGTCCCAACTGCGTAACTTGGGTTAATGGTATGTCGACAGGATACATCCCTCCATTCCAAACAAAAACGGGTGGATTGGTATTTCAGGGCCGACAAACCAGATTTGACAATATCGGGATTCCCGTAACGGTTTCAAAATATTTGAAGGTAAAGGAATCCGTTAACAAATGGCAATGCTAAAAAAGTATATCAAGGTCAAGTATTTTCACGGAAACCAGATCACCCGTTACCAATCCATGCGGTGCCCTTAGGCCCATTTGGCGTGATTTTTCGATCCATTTAACGGTTACCGGAACTCCATTGGATTCGTAAACTGACACGGTTGGGTGCATACTCCACAGGTGCCCAATCCATGCCAACGGAGATTCTTGTGTTGCATTATCCAGCCCTTCGTTATTGTGTTACCATTTTGTCGATCTTTGCTTTTGGAGCCAATGCCGTAGAAGCCCAATGGTCCCATTGGCGCGGACCAACCCAAAATGGGGTAGCTTACGATACCGGGTTGCCTGAAAAATGGTCCCCCAACCCCGCTACTGAAGGAAATAATCTCCGCTGGAAAGCCCCTTTTGGCAGTCGCACCACCCCAATCATTCAAAATGGGCGGGCCTATTTCATTGGCCGTCATGGGGAAGGGGTCCATGAACAGGAAAGAGTGGTTTGTCTGGATGCTGATACGGGAAAATTTGTGGCGGAACATCGCTTTAATGTGTTTCACACCGATATTGTCAGCGTTCGGCTGGGATGGACTACCGTTTGTGGCGACCCTAAAACGGGGAACATTTATGCCCACGGGACCCAGGGACTCCTTTTTTGTTTTGACAAAGACCTCAAGGTGGTTTGGCAAAAATCCCTAACAGAGGAATTTGGCAGGGTAAGTGGTTATGGCGGGCGGGTTACTAGCCCCATAATCGATGGCAACCTCCTTATCCTTGGCATTATCAATGCCAGTTGGGGAGAACAGGCCATAGGCAACAATCGATTCATGGCGATCCATAAAAATAGTGGCCAAATTGTCTGGTGGAGCTCCACAGGCTTTGCCGTTCGGGATACCTACTACTCCACTCCGGTTGTCGCTGTTATAAATGGCGAACGCCTTATGATTACCGGGGGTGGGGATGGTGGGGTTCATGCTTTTAAGGTGCTTACCGGTGAAAGGGTGTGGAGCCACCTGTTCGGTCCTGGGTCGATCAATTGTTCCCCGGTGGTTTCTGGAAATTTGGTGTACATAGGCCAAGGCGAAGAAAACGATGGCGCAAGCACCCAAGGGGCGGTCCTTTGTCTGGATGCAAGCCAGGTCAAAAATATGCAGCCCAAATTGGTATGGCAAAAAGATGGCATCAAGGCCAAGTTTGCTTCACCGATCATTCACGAGGACCGGCTATATATCTGTGGGGATGTCGGTACCCTTCATTGCCTTGACGGCAAAACAGGCAAGGAATATTGGGATTTCCAATACGGAAAAAACACCAAAGGTTCGCCCGTTTTGGCGGATGGAAAGATTTACCTTGCCGAGGTCAACAGCAAGTTCCACATTCTTAAACCTGGAGTGGATTCTTGTGAAAGGCTTCATGCCCAATTTTTCCGAAAAACCGGAAGTGGCGAGGATATCGAAATCAATGGTAGCCCGGCTATTGCCAATGGTCGTGTATATTTCATGACAGGGACCGATTTTTATTGTTTGGAAACAAAAGACGGCAAAATAGGCAATGTTCCAGAGCAACCCGGCATCCCCACTGGCACGGGCGCCGTAACCCATATTCAAATCTACCCTGCAGACCTCATGGTGGAAGCCATGGATAAGGTTAAGCTATCCGCTTGGGGATACGATAGCAAAGGCCACCTCATTGGCCCGGTAGAAGTAAAGTGGGAGTTGGCAGGACTATTGCCTCCGGTTCCCCCCCGAAACGCCCCCCCGGCAGCTACCAAGACTGGGCCAGCCCCAGCTACCACACCACCGCCCCTATTGGCAGCAACCCTTTCGGCAGCTTTTGGCTCAACGACGGATCTTTCCCTCAAAGGTCAACCTCCCGCCCAGTTTGGTCGGGTGATTGCCAGCAGTGGGATGGTAAGCGGTTATGCCCGGGTTAGGGTGGTTCCCAAACTCCCTTATGCACCCAATTTTGCAAACATTCCCTTAAAACGGACACCGGGCGGTTGGGTTAATTGTCAAGGCAAGTTTGAGATCGTTCAACTAGACGATAAAAAATTCCTGAAAAAAGTAAATATCAATCCCAGTCCGTTGGTGGCCCGGGCCAATGCCTACATTAATCCCCCTTCCAGCACAGGTTATACGATTGAATCGGATGTCATGGGTACCAAGGTTCGGGACGACCTCCCCGATATGGGTGTGGTCGCCAACCGATATACCCTGATGCTGGCAGGAAACACACAACAATTACGGTTGGTTTCCTGGGATGCTTTGCCCCGTGTGGACAAAACCATCAGTTTTCCCTGGAAGGCCGGGGTTTGGTATCGCCTCAAATTAACCGTAGAGGTCGGGGAGGGTGGCAAGGGAATTGCCAAAGGAAAAGCTTGGCCCAAGGATCAAAAGGAGCCCGCCGAATGGAATGTGGATTTTTCCGACCCTATTGTAAATGCCAACGGGTCGGCGGCAATCTATGGGTATGCCGCAGGAATCCTCGACAACCAACCTGGTTGCGAAATCTTTTATGACCGTGTGACCATTAATCCAAACAAGTAACCCTATTTATTTAGACGAACAAAAAAGGAGTATCCTATGACCAATAGTCAGCGAAAAAAAAAGGGACTTTTGACGGCGATTACGATGGTTGTTTTCGGTGGAACACTTTGCTGGGGGATTTGGGGCCGCAACACCACCTTGGCCTTGAACAGCCCAGCCACAAAGCCATTGGTTCGCCGGGATCTTGTCCGCAATTGGCCCATGTTTGGGGGCACCCTTTCACGAAATCTGGTTAATTTGGTGGAGAAAAACATTCCAACCGAGTGGTCGGTGGAGGCTGGCAAGGAACAAAACATTGACTGGTCGGTTGAACTTGGCTCCAAAGCCTATGGCGGTCCAGTGGTTTCTGGGGGGAAAATCTTCATTGGTACCAACAATGACAAACCCCGTGATGCCAAAGTTACCGGCGACAAAGGTATTCTCATGTGCCTTGATGAGGCAACCGGCCAACTGATTTGGCAGGCAGTCCATGACAAATTGCCTGCTGGTCGGGTCAACGATTGGCCTCGTGAAGGCATTTGTTCCAGTCCGGTGATCGAGGGAGACAAACTCTATTATGTTTCCAACCGTTGCGAGGTCATTTGTGCGGATGTAAATGGTCTCAAAAACGGCAATCAGGGGGTGACAGACGAGAAATATTCCTCTCCTTTGGACGCCGATATTTTATGGCGGTTGGACATGATCAAGGAGCTTAATGTTTTCCCCCACAACCTTGCAACATGTTCACCCCTGATTCTTGGGGATACCATTTTTCTGGAAACTTCAAACGGGGTTGACGAGGGCCACATAAACATCCCCCAACCAGGAGCTCCCAGTTTCCTGGCGGTGGATAAAAACAGCGGCAAAGTTTTGTGGTCCAGTAACCTTCCTTCCGCAAGTTTGGTGGAAGCCCGCAAAGCCCTTGGCAATAAGGTTGACATCAAAACCTTGGTGGATCAGGGCAAGTTATTGATGCATGGCCAATGGTCCAATCCGGTTTTCGCCGAGGTCAAAGGCAAACCGATGATCATCTTTCCTGGAGGAGATGGTTGGGTTTACGGGTTCAAACCCCAAACTGGGGAGTTATTGTGGAAATTTGACTGCAATCCCAAGAAATCCTTTTACAAGCTTGGTGGGGAAGGAACACGAAATGATTTTGTTTCCACGCCGGTTGTAGCAGATGGTTTGCTTTATATTGGTGTTGGGCAAGACCCGGAACACGACAAGGGCGTCGGCCACCTTTGGTGCATTGACATTTCCAAAGAGCCTGGGGCCGACAAGGACCTTTCCCCCAAAGATGAAAAGTACAATCCTGCAGATCCCCAAAACGCCAATAGTGGGTTGGTTTGGCATTACGGGGGCCAGGCAGGGGAGGATTACGAACGCAATTATTTTTATGGGCGAACCATGAGTACCTGTGCGGTTCACGATGGCCTTTTGTATACCTCAGAGTACGACGGTTGGGTTCATTGTCTCGACGCCAAAACAGGAAAGAAATATTGGGACCACGACATGGGTGCGGATACTTGGTCGAGTACCCTTTGGGTAGACGGCAAAGTTTATATTGGCAATGAGTCGGGCAAGATGCACATTTTTGCCCATGGCAAGTCGAAGAAAATACTCAAAACCATCAACATGAAGTGCAAGATTCGTGCTACCCCGGTGGCCATCAATGGGAATCTGTTGATGATTACCGAAAATCCTTGCCGATTGGTCAGCATTGGGGCCAAGTAGGCTTGAAATCGGGATTTGGGAGCGTTCATGATGAAGAATCGTTTTTTTCCGACACTCGTAGTTATTTGTTTTTCGATTACCGGTTTTTGCCGGGCCGACTGGCCCTTGCTTGGAGGGAGCCCCTCCCGGAATATGGCCAACCCAACCGCCAAGGGTATTCCTTTGGCATGGTCGATCAAAAAAGGTGCCCAAAAGAATATCCTTTGGAGTGCGGAACTGGGTACCACCACCTACGGATCCGTTGTGGTTGCCGGTGGCAAAATTTTCCTTGGTTCCAATAATGAACGGGCCAGGGATCCTGCCATTACCGGAGACAAGGGTGTCCTTTATGCATTTGATGCCGCCAACGGAAAATTCCTTTGGCAAAATGTTCACGATAAGTTACCCGATCCCGATCTCAACGATTGGGCTAAACAAGGCATAGCAAGTAGTCCCGCCGTGGATGGTGACAAACTTTATTATGTCTCCAATCGGGCCGAACTAGTCTGTCTTTCGACAAACGGTGAAGGGGCCAAGGGAAAAGCCTTATGGACTTTGGACATGATCAAAGAACTTGATGTATTTCCCTGTTTTTTGGCGATGTCCTCCCCGGTTGTGGTGGGAGATTTGGTGTATGCCCTAACCGGCAATGGGGTGGACCATGGCACCCACAAGGTCCCCCACCCCAAAGCACCGAGTTTCATAGCTGTCAACAAAAACACAGGAAAGGTGGTATGGCAGGATTCCTCTCCCGGAGAGGCTATCATGGAAGGGCAATGGGGCAGTCCATGTGCCTATCAAATCAACGGATCCTGGCAGGTTGCTTTTCCTGGAGGCGATGGAGTTCTTTATGGCTTCGACGCCAAGTCGGGGAAAAAACTATGGGCTTTTAACGGCAATCCTTTAAAGGCGGAGTTCAAACCAGGCGGTCGGGGAGAGAAAAGTTATTTCATGGTTAGCCCCGTTTTCCATGACGGGTTCATTTATATTGGTACCGGTAACAACCCGGATGATGGACCAGGAGTGGGGCACCTTTTCTGCATCGACCCTACCCGTGCCAAAACCGGGGAATTCACCGATCTGACACCTCCAGAAGGCAATTTCAAACCAGGCGGAACCAATGCTTCTTTGGGGCTTGTGTGGCACCTTGGGGGAAAGGTTGAACCCAAACCGGAAGAAGGTCGCGAAGTCCACTTTGGTCGGACATTAAGTACAGTCGCCATTGCCGATGGTTTGCTTTATGCTGCAGAACTGGACGGGTTCCTGCATTGCCTCGATGCCAAAACCGGGAAGAAACATTGGGAACATGACCTTAAAGACGGAACCTGGGCCTCGCCGGTTGTGGCGGACGGCAAGGTTTACATGGGTACGGACTCTGGCGATGTTTACCTGTTCGCACACGCCAAGGAAAAAAAAGAATACCCCAAAGTCGATATGGAACAATCCATAAAAGCCGGTCCAACAATTGATGGCAACACCATTTACATTCATAACGGGACAACGCTTTTTGCCATCCGGGCCAAGTAAAACTGTAAGGGTTTTCCCAAATTCCAAATTCCAAATTGTGAGGATTTGATTGTGAACAAATACGAACGCAATATAGGGTTCAATGATTATTTTTCCCCTGCCCAATGGTTTGACCCCAAGGAAACCCTGGAATCCAAGGTCAAACGGGCCAAGGAACAATTGGATCTCCATGTTCGGGACACGGTTGCCTGGCATTTTTCTCCCGAGACCGGAACCCCTTTTTGGCTAGAAAAAGCAAAGTCCTACCAATTTAATCCGATTAAGGATGTTCAATGCTTTGAGGATCTCCATTTATTTGGAACTTTTGAGGATGAGTGGCTTCGGGGCGGGCCGGTGGATCGATGGGTTCCAAGGGGGCTTATTGGCAATCCGGTTTATGTTTTCGAAACAGGGGGTACTACCGGGTTACCCAAATCACGCATTGTCCTGGATGACTTTCGGATTGACTATGAAATGATGTCAGAAACCCTTCCCGATCAGCATTTTCCCAAAGGCTCCAATTGGCTCATGCTCGGGCCTTCTGGCCCAAGGCGGCTTCGGCTTGCCATTGAACATTTGGCCCAACATCGTGGCGGAAAGTGTTTCTCGATTGACCTGGATCCACGATGGGTGGTCAAGCTGATCAAAATGCGTCAGATCGAGATGGCAAACCTTTATAAGGAACACGCCATCGATCAGGCCCTAGCCATCTTGGCGGGGGGGCACGACATCAAGTGTATGTTTACCACTCCCAAGTTATTGGCAGCATTGGATGAAGCCCTTCGGTCAGGCAAGTTGGAAGACAAGTTTCGGTCCTTTGGGCGAAAAGTTCCTCTGGGCGGGCTTAGAAGTATCAAGGCAACCGGAATAACCGGGATTTTTTCCGGGGGAACCGAATTCACCCCCCAGTTCACCCGTGAAGCCTACGAGGAAATGCTGGATTCGGGAGATGTTTATATGACCCCAACCTATGGCAATACCCTGATGGGACTTGCTTGCTCCCGACCGATTGGTCCGCATGATGGGTTTAAAATCACCTATTACGCTCCCCAACCCCGGGCCGCCACCGAAGTTGTGGATCCCAAAGACTATTCCAAAAAGGTGGATTACGGCCAAACGGGCCGGGTATTGTTGACAACCCTGACCCGCGAATTTTTCGTGCCACGATTTCCAGAAAGGGATGAAGGCGAACGCGAAATGCCCTATGAACGATATCCCTGGGATGGTGTAAGTGGGGTTCGCACTTTTAGCGAATTGGCTGCAACCACCGTGGTTGGCGTCTACTAAATCCCCGGCAAACCAAATCCTTTCACGGAACCTACCATGATTCGCATTCCTTCCTTACGCCTGGGTAAACCTTACGAAAGCCTGTCAAAAACAACCCTTGTCCATCATGTGACCGGGGAGCCGGTGGCCGAGGTGAGTCAGGTTACTGGCAGCCAAATCATACGGGATATTTCGCAAATGGCCAATGCCAGACGCGAGCTTGCTTCGATCCCGATGAAGGAGCTCATTGCCCGGGTGAAGGAGGCGGCCAAAATCTTCCTCGAGGACACTTTGGAGTGCGGCAATACCTCGCAGAATTTTGAGGACTATATCCGGACGCTTTCATCAACCACGGGCAGTCCCATGGTTTTTTGCCGTCGCAATGCCGCCAAGGTTGGCTATGTGATGGGGAACATTGATGAAATCCTTGCCGGGCTTACCCGGGGAATGGACCTGGCTATTCTTGATAAGGGTCACAGCAAGCAGGATGGCAGAACCCTTTGTTTTTATCCAACCACGGATGCCCTCGGGGCGATCCTTCCCAGTAACAGCCCTGGGGTCCATTCCCTGTGGGTGCCTGCCATTGCCTTGAAAATACCTTTGGTAATCAAACCTGGCCGCGAGGAGCCTTGGACTCCTTACCGGCTCCTCATGGCCATGAAAAAGGCAAAAATCCCATCTTCGGCCCTTAATTTTCTGCCAACGGACCATGGCGGTGCGGCGGACATTTTGCGTGGTTGCCAAAGGAGTCTCCTTTTTGGCGACTCTGCCACAACGGATCCTTACAAGTCGGATCATCGTGTGGAAATCCACGGACCCGGCTACAGCAAAGTGCTTTTGGGATCGGATACATCCGCCCAATTTGATAACTATCTGGATTTATTGGTTGAATCGGTTGCGGCCAATGGCGGGCGTTCCTGCATCAATGCATCCGCCATTTATACCCATAGTCATGGTAAAGAACTGGCCGAAGCTTTGGGAAAAAGACTGGCCCGGATTCAGGCCCGGTCCTGGGATAATGCCGAGGCGGAGGTTTCCGCCTTCGCCAATCCCGATGTGGCAGACCGCATTTCAGGAATGATCGATGGCTTGTTGGCCACCCCTGGTGCCGAGGATGTTTGCCAACGAATCCGGGGGACACCCAGGGTCTACAAAGAGGGGCGGTGCGCCTGGCTTTTACCGAGTGTGATCCTTTGCGATTCACCTGAGCATCCCTTGGCTAACAAGGAATTTCTTTTCCCGTATGTTAGCGTTATCCAATGTCCGCAAGAGGAAATGCTTGCCCGCATTGGCCCAAGTCTGGTGGTTTCAGCGTTCACGGGTGATCCGGAGTTCACCCAACAGCTTCTTGACTCCAGGTTAGTGGAACGGTTGAATATCGGGCCAATCTCCACCGTAAGGCTATCATGGGACCAGCCGCATGAAGGAAACCTTTTCACCCACCTTTACAGGCAGCGGGCCTTTGCCGAAGCATCCCTCTAATTTCGCCCCCTTCGATTTCCAACCTCGCACCCGGGTCATCTGTGGACGGGGTACGATTTCAAAAGTAGGGATGCTCGTTCGGGAGTTTTCTGGCAGCAGGGTCATGCTTGTAACGGATCCCGGGATAGTTGCCACAGGGCACCCTGAGCGGGCCATTTGTTTGCTTCGCGAATGTGGCCTGGAGACCTTCCTTTTCTCTGAGGTTCGTGAAAATCCCGACAGCCGTCTTATCAGCGAGGCGACCGATTTTGCCCACCAAAATGCCGTCGATTTTATGGTGGCTTTGGGTGGTGGCAGTTCCATGGACTGTGCCAAAGGGGTCAATTTCCTGCTGACCAACGGCGGGACCATGGCTGACTACAAGGGCTATGGCAAAGCTCCCCAACCCATGCTCCCATCTATTGGTATTCCAACGACCGCAGGGACAGGGTCCGAGGCCCAATCCTATGCCCTTATTTCCGAAGCGAAAACCCAGACGAAAATGGCTTGTGGCGATCCCAAGGCCGCTTTTCGGGTGGCTATTCTGGACCCGGAATTAACAGTTTCCCAACCACCCATGGTTGCTGCGGTTACAGGAATTGATGCCCTGGCCCATGCATTGGAGGCGTTTGTTTGCCTAAGGCGCAATCCTTGGTCCAATTCCCATGCCCGGGAAGCCTTCCGGTTGCTCTCCTTGGCTTTTCCCATTATTTTTGCCGAACCAAATAACCTCGACGCGCGGATGGCCATGCTTTGGGGTGCCCATTTGTCAGGGATGGCTATTGAAAACTCGATGTTGGGGGCGGCCCATGCCTCCGCCAATCCGATTACCGCCCACTATGGCATCACCCACGGAATCGCAGTTAGTCTCATGCTGCCCCATGTGATTTGGTTTAACAGCGAAGTGGTGGGGGACCTTTATCAAGAGTTGTCCGGCCAATCGGATGGGGCAAAATTCCTAGTCGCCGAGGTCGATAGGCTCGCCCTCATGGCGGGGCTTCCCAGAAAGCTAAGGGAGGTTGGAATAAGTAAAAGCATTTTTCCGATTTTGGCAGAAGAAGCGTTGCAACAATGGACAGGTACCTTTAACCCTAGGCCTCTGACTGAGGATTCCCTGATCCAGCTTTATGAGGCTGCCTGGTAACCGGGAAGGATGGCAGGACCCAAGGTAAGGAAAGGAATTTCAACATGAGGAACAATTTGAAAAGGTCCATCTTGCAAAGTGCTGGTGCAGTTGGCTTTGGCTTGGTAATCGCCTTTGTTCTGGTGGTTGGAATCGAAGTGCTTAGTGATTTTTTCCACCCCTTTCCAACCGGGTTGGATCCCCATGATTTTGAGGCCTGTTCGGCCCATGTTGCCCGCTATCCCACTTTGCTTTTAGGGGTATGTGGCCTGTTGTGGGCCATTACGGCATTTGTTTCCACATGGATAGCAACCCGCTTGGGAACCGTTCGGCACCCGGCCCATGGAATCGGCCTTGGAGGATTCCTTTTGGGGATGGCGGTGTTTAATATAGTAATCCTTCCCTACCCGATCTGGTTCAAGGTTCTCACGCCAATTACCCTTGCATTGGGTGTTTATTGGGGCCAAAAATGGGCCAGGGTTGGCAATAACAAGGAGTCTGTTGCCTCACCTATTGCCTCGGATTTCCGTAATCCTTGAAGTGGGCCCGTTGTGGTGCCAATGCACGCCACTTTTGTAACTTGCCGCCAATGGATAGAATTTCGGAATTACCTTGCCCTTTTGAACCCGTAAGGTCAGGTACCTGGTATTTCCCCAATTGTCCTTGTAAATCTCAAGGCCAAAGACAATTGAAACCAATTGGTGGATAAGGTTTTGAATTTGTAAGGGTGAGGGCTAATGGGGAATCATCCAAGCCTTATTTGTAAGGGGCAAAATGGTTCCTGTTTCGCCTTCTTCGATGCGGATATTTCGAATGGGACCCGATTACGCTATAATTAATCCAGGCACCCCGGGAATGGTTTATGAAGTTTTTACCCCCTGTTTGTTTGGTTCTTTCCTTGATTTTTGTGGCCCCCCTTTGGGGAGATTCGGTCCTTGCGTGGCCTATTTTTCGAGGGACCCCAGCGCAAACAGCCGCTTCTACCACCAGCATAGCCGATAAACTGGATGTCCTTTGGTCGTTTTATGCCGGGGATGGGGTTGAGGCGACTCCGGTTCATGATGGAAAAACCGTCTTCCTGGGGACACTGGATGGCAAATTTCATGCTGTAAACCTGGCGGATGGCAAATTGGTCTGGACCGTAAAAACGGGTCCTATCAGGGCGGCGGCTTGTATTCTCGCCGACTTGGTGGTGGTTGGGGATGCCGATGGCAAGGTCGTCGCTTTCGAAAAAGCAAAGGGGGCGATCAAGTGGACTTTGGACACCATGGGCGAGATAAGTGGCGGGGCCAATACCGATGGAACTTCGATCCTGCTGGGGACGCATGACAACAGTCTTTATTGCCTGGACCCACTTGGGAAGGTGCGCTGGAAATTTCCCATGGAAGGGCCTTTTTATGGAACCCCGGCTATTGCCCACGGCAAAACCTTTGCAGCCGGTTGCGATAGTACGCTCCACATCATTGACATTGAATCCGGAAAAGAGGTTGCCTCCGTTGCCCTTAATGGGCAAACAGGGGCCTCGGCCTCGATCCTTGGCGACAAACTTTATGTGGGAACCATGTCCAAAGAAGTTCAGGCCATTCAAATCAAACAGGCCAAAGCGGATTGGACCTTTTCCCCGGAGGTTCGGCCTGCGGAGTTTCGTGCTTCGGCCTCGGTCACCCAAGAGTTGGTAATCATTGGGGCCCGGGACAAAAGGGTTCATGCGCTTGATGCGGTCACAGGCAAACCACGCTGGTCCTTTCTTACCGGGGGCTGGGTGGATGGTTCTCCCGTGATTGCGGCAAAAAAAGTGATTGCTCCCTCGCTCGATGGAAACTTGTATGTATTGGGATTGGAAAAAGGGGAACTATTGCAAAAGGTTGTCCTGGATGGGCCCATTGCCGGATCGGTGGGTTTGGCCGGGAACCGGGTTTTAGTCGCCTCGGATCGCAAGGATGAAAAAGGTGGGACCCTTTTTTTGTTAGGTGAAAAATAAGTATTATAATCATCGATTTAAAATTCAATGATTATTAAGTATTGAAATCGATATTGTTGGATATTGCTTTTTATTTTTAAGGTAGAATTCTTAGCATCGATAACCCAACCAATCGCTTGGAAAATAAGTAATACCAGCTGGTCAAGTCAGGACTGCCCAAATGGGGGGATAGGGCCTGTGGAGAAAATTGGCAATTGCCTTGGTGGTTTCATCGCGTATTCGACTCAAGATGATTGCAAATACCAAAATCAACGAAATTTGAGTGGCTTTTCGGCAAGCCGCCCTTTTATGACAGGTTGAGCAGGAGTTAGTTTGGGAATAATGGGGGCAATGCGGTGGCATTAGCCGTGTCGCCGATTCTTCCCATAAGTTGGATTGTTCAAGTTCGTTGGGTTTTGATGCCGATCTTTGCCAATGAACGAACATTCTTTCGGCGTTTCCATGCCCGGAAACAACGATTGATCGCAGGAGCGATCCCCATGCATGCAAATCATCGAAAAAAACGAATCACATTGGCTTTGGTGGGTGCCTTGGTTTTTGGAAATGGCGGATTCCTTTACTCGCAAACCCCGGGTAATGGGCCCTTAAATCCTTTGCCTCAACCAATGGTTGCCAATGCGAATACCCCAGTCCCTATTGCCTCCACTCAATCGTCAGTAATTTCTGCCAAAACAACACTTCCAGGAGTCCCACGCCAGCACAACCTGGAAATTCCCGTGGTCAATACATTTTCCTTGTCAGGTGGGCAACCTTCACCACCTTCGGGGGTACCCTCGACCATTGTCCAGGCACAAAATGCCGCTCCAAGTGATTCCAGTTCAGGCACAACGCTTCCCAGGCCGTTTTTAAGTCGGCCAAGCGGCCCTTCCCTATCCAGTCCGGCAAATGGTGCTTCCATTTTGCCAGGCTCAGGGGTACCCCAAATCCTTTCTGCCCCCGGGTCGTCCCCTTCCGGTCCAACCCATGGCGGGATGATAACACTTCCCCCAGCCAATGGGCAGATCATTAACCAGCCAGGCGGCAACCATGGCATGATGATGGCTCCCGGCACTTTTGGCATTGCCCAGCCTCACCCCCAAGGATTTGGTTCCAAAGTTTGGAATTGGATGAACCCAAACCCCGCCGATGCCCATGGGGTCACCACGCTACCCATTACGACAGGGGGCATGGGTGGGACCTCGGTGCCTTCGGGTGGGAATTATCCCCTATCCGGGCCAGGGATGGCGGGCCCAATGGATGGGAGCATGATTGTCAATGACCCCTCTGCGTTTGGAGGCCAGGATCTTTGGGGAATGGGATCGATGCCTGATATGGGCTCGGGAGGTCGTTGCAATTCCCGCACCAAATTCTTTTTGGATGCGGAATTACTCCTTTGGTGGATCAACGGTCAAAGTCTGCCCCCTCTTGTGACATATGGGGAAATATCGGATCCAGTTCCTGGTGCAATGGGCCAACCTCACACTCAAGTGGCTTTCGGTAACGGTTCCCAGGACTCCCTTCTTCGTTCGGGTGGTCGCATCACCGCTGGCTATTGGTTTGGAAATAGCAATATCATCGGAGTGGATGGTCAATACCTATTTGTTGGGGAAGAGGAAACAGACACCCTTATAACGGGATTTGGCAACTCCGCCACCGTGGGTCGTCCCTATACGGATGCCTTGAATAACCTTGCCGCCGCTCAACAGGTTTTTCAACCAGGGTCCGTGGCGGGATCGATCCTTGTCAACACAAAAAACAATTTTGAGGGTGCCAACATTAACCTCAGGTGGGGTCTTGTCCGTCGTCCCAATTATGTCCTCGACCTTCAGACAGGTGGTCGATGGCAGCGGTTTGACGAGGATTTGGGCATATTTGAAAACCTGGCAGTGACAAACGGCAAGGGAGGGGGATTTTTGGTCGGGGACCAATTTAACACCAATAACACCTTTTATGGGGTTAATTTAGGCCTTCTAAATACCCTTTATATGGGGCGTTTCAGCTTTTCTGCGAACACCAAATTGGGATTGGGTGTAACCAACCAATCCGTGGACATTCTCGGCCAGACCGCCATTAACAATGTATCCGCCATTACCTCTTACAATGGTGGCCTTTTGGCCATGCCCACAAACATAGGCACCCATACCCAATCCAAGATTACCGCCATACCCGAACTTGAATTTCAAGTGGGGTTTCAGCTTAGCCAACGATGGAGGATCTCTGTTGGCTACAACCTGCTTTATTGGGGTAATGTTGTCCGGCCAGGAAACATCCTTGACACCACTGTCAATCCCAATCAGTTCCCACCGCCCCCATCGGGTGCCTTGGTTGGCCCCGCCAGACCCGCCTTTAACTGGGATACTTCGGACCTTTTCGTTCAAGGTGCCAACCTTGGCCTCGAATTCCGGTATTAAGGTAAATTCGCCAAAGCTTAGGAGTTTCCCTTCATGTTTTCCTGGTTGTCCTTTTCTGCAAGTCCTGCAAAAGCATCCCGCAATCGTTGCAAGGCTCCTTATTCACCCCTTCACCTCGAGCTACTTGAGGATCGTAAGGTGCCCGCTCTTTTAACCCTTGGTGGATCCGTTTATGACGATAAAAACGGCAATGGACTGCGTGAGGCATCCGAAATTGGCATAGGTGGCATTCCCATGGAGTTGCGAACCTCCGCAGGAGTTCTTGCCGCCACGGCAGTTACATCAAACGAAGGCGGGTACCGTTTTGATCGTTTCAATGGCCTTCCCATCCAGCCCTTGACCCAAAAGGTCGAGCAGGTTTTGCCATTAACCAAAGCCAATTTTTTGAAAAACATCACTTTCAATGGATTTGATTCCCAATTGGGATCGCTTGAAAAGGTTGATTTGACGGTAACCTGTGAGGGATCAACAGCACTCAAAGTGGAAAACATGGAAGAAGAGGCTGAAACCATCACCCTAACTCCCAAGGGTTCCATCCGGGTAACAATTCCTGGGCTAAGCCCACTTGATTTGGTGATGAAGCCCAATCCTTCGGTGTTGAATCTTGGTCCCTATGATGGCAAAACGGATTTCATGGGTAGCTCAGGCCAAAGCCCGGCGCCCATTCCTTTGGTTGGAAGCCAAACGATTTCCTACATGACCCCTGATTCCCTGGTGCCGTTTCTTAAAAGTCAAATGACTGCGGCTGTTACCTCAAAAGTAACCCTTTCCACCGAGGGGCCTGCCAACCAGGAAATCAAGGCTCAATCCATGGTTGGGCTGAAAGTTCTCGTGGTTTATCAATATAGGGCAACACCCCTTTTGGATCCGGGAACTTACACTATAAGTCAACCGGTCCAACCGGCCGGTTTTTTGAATGGTGCCATTACCGCAAATAATATCACTCCCATCCCGGGGTCCATCAATCAGGACAGCATGCAGGTGGTATTGGGAACCACCTCGATCAACACCATCAACTTTGGTGAACTCAAGCCATCCACCCTTTCAGGTGTGGTACGAATGCTACCTGACACCTTCTCCAGTGCTTCTACCAATGGGGTGGGTATTGCGGGAATCCTTGTATCCCTTCGAGGCAAGGACGACACCGGACAAACGGTAAATGTCGATAAATCGTCCAATTACGATGGCACATTTGCGTTTTCTGATTTGCGACCGGGAACCTATTCATTAGCTGCCAGTTCGGGGAAATTGCTTGGATCGGATGCGCAAGCGGGGACTTCTGGTGGATCCCCTGGCATCAATACCATTTCTCAAATTCCCCTAATACCAGGATCGGTTGCCAAGAATTATACCTTTTATGAAATCATTCCATCCGCTTTGGTTGGGATGGCTTATCAGGACAACAATGCCAATGGGGCATTCGATAGTGCCGATACTGTCCTAACCAACCTGGTCCTAACCCTGGCGGGGACCGATTATAAGGGGAACCCTGTAAAAGTCACAGCCAACACCGACTCCTATGGAGAATATGGTTTTGGCACCATCCTGCCTGGTTCCTATTCAGTGACCCCCGCCATGCCAAGCGGTTTGATCGCTCTTGGGGTCAAGGCGGGGTCTCAGGGGGGCACCGTGGATGGGGCTTCGGTAACCAAAATCCGCATGGGTCAGGATGTTTATGCGGAGGGTTATGACTTTCCGTTTGTCAACCCGGCAAAAATTTCCGGTTATGTTTTTCTCGACAAAAACAATGATGGCAACCGAGCTACCCAAAACCAGGGAATGGTAAGCACCCTTGCGGTTGACCCCGGGATAGGTTCGGTGGTTGTGAACCTTTCGGGAACCGATAGTGCCGGCAAATCCCTAACCTTGACCACCAATAGTAATCCTTCAGGCTTTTACAGTTTCCCAGCCGTTCGACCGGGAAATTACAAAATCCAGATCGTCACTCCCCAGGGATACCTCGAAGGGAAGGCAATTACGGGCTCGGTAGGTGGTTCATCCATTAATGGCAAGACGATCTCAAGCCTTAATCTCAGCTCCGGGCAGAATGCCACGGATTATAACTTTGGCCTGATCAAACCCACGGTGATAAGCGGATTTATCGGAAATGACCTCTCTGGCAACAAACGGCGTGACCTGAACGATCCTGGAATTGCAGGGGTTCTTGTAATCCTCTCCGGGACGGATGGATATGGCAAGGCCATTTCCTTTCAAACCAATTCCGATGTTAACGGAAACTATACCTTTGGAACTGTTTCCCCAGGCAATTACAACTTGCGGCTTGGAAAAACACCGGTGGGTTGGTCGGCCCCTGTAACCACGGTGGGAACTCTTGGCGGCAAATCGGTTGGCCAGGAGCTGGCCCTTTCGGTGGGCCAAGACCAAAAGGGCGTGGGATACAATTTTCTCATGCGCTCCATTAGTCTTTCAAAAAGACAATTTGTCAATGGTTCGAAATAACCAACTTTTCCATCCTTACACAGATCGGGCAATTTTTCCCTGGCTGGTCCTTCCCAATTACTCTCATTGGGGATAGGATCAAGGTAACCCCCACTTTCCTCTGTTTTTCCTTCCGGAGTTTGTTTGTCATGCAAGAGCAAAAAAACACCAAGACCCAAGCATTATCCCGCCGAACCGTTGTTAAAGCGGCGGCCACCGGTGCTTTTGCTGGAATGGTGATTCCCCCGATCTATGCCTACGAGGATAATACCATTCGTATAGCCCTCGTGGGTTGTGGTGGCCGTGGTACCGGTGCCGTCCATGATGCATTTACAGCCAAAGCTGGGCCTGTTAAGCTCCACGCCATGGCCGATGTGTTCGGTGATCGCCTTGAGTCGAGTGCCGGGCGACTCGAAAAAGCATTCCCTGATCGATTTGAAGCGCACAAGGACCGTCGGTTTGTCGGGTTCGAGGCTTACAAAGCTGCTGTTGATTTGCTGAAACCAGGGGACATTGCCATTTTTGCAACCCCCCCTGCCTTCCGCTGGGCCCATTTTGGTTATGCGATTCAAAAAGGCATCAATGTTTTCATGGAGAAGCCAGTCACTGTGGACGGTCCTTCCACCAGACGAATGTTGGCTTTGGCAACCCAATCGGAAAACAAAAAACTCAAAGTAGGCGTTGGCCTAATGTGTCGTCACTGCTCCGTCCGCCAGGAGTTGCATGACAAGATCAAGGATGGTCTCATCGGTGACATATTGGCACTTCGCGCTTATCGGATGCACGGTCCGGTTGGAACCGCTCTTACCAAACCAATGCCCAAGGGACAAAATGAGCTTGAGTTTCAAATCCGGAACTTCCATGGTTTCCTATGGGCATCGGGCGGTTGTTATAGCGACTTTTACATTCACAACATCGACGAGAGTTGCTGGATGAAGGACGCCTGGCCCGTCAAGGCTCAAGGTAACGGCGGACGAACCTATCGGGATGGTTACATTGACCAAAACTTTGATGCCTACTCCGTTGAATACACTTTTGGTGATGGTACCAAACTGTTCTTTGAGGGCCGCACCATGGACGGATGTCATCAGGAATTCTCAAGCTATGCCCATGGAACCAAAGGTTCAGCGATCATCTCGCAATCGGGCCACTTTCCCACCAAGGCCAGGGCCTTCAAAGGGCAGAATTTTGTCAATTCCGATGTGATTTGGCGCGGGCCCAAGGATGAACCCAATCCTTACCACCTTGAGTGGCAACACCTCCTTGATGCCATTCGTCAGGATAAACCCTACAACGAGGCCCGCCGTGGTGCCGAGGCTAGCCTTGTTACCGCTATGGGCCGTATGGCTTGCCATACGGGAAAAGTCATTACCTATGATGAGGCATTAAACTCCGAACAGGATTTGGGTGGGGAAGTAGACAAGTTGACAATAAGTGGACCTGCACCTGTTCGGGCAGACGCCAATGGAAAATACCCCATTCCTCAACCAGGAAAAACCGGCAAGAAAGAGTTTTAAGATTTCTTTGACCTTTCCTTTGAGACAGGCCAATGGGTCCTCGGCGGGTTAAACTCCCCGGGGACTTTTTAGTTTGTTGGGGTTCCCCAAAAAAGAATTTCTTACAAAGCCCTGTAATCGAAAACAGTTCACGAAAAAAGCAATGCCGAAGGTGGGACTTGAACCCACACGCCTGTAAGGACAATGGATTTTGAGTCCATCGCGTCTGCCATTCCGCCACTTCGGCTATCTTATCAGAAAGATTGGCATCCCCATCTTTCCAATAGTGGTATCCTAGCAGAGGGTAAAAAAGTGTCCAGCCTGATTCCCTGACGAAACCAATTCTATTCTTTGGCTCCCAACCAACCCCTAAATCCTAATACTCGCCCTGAAATGAAGAGAGGCCAGTCGGCAGCTCCATATATCATCCTTCTCTTAGGCCGGTTTATGCATTGTCCCAAAAAAAATCCGAAGGCTTGACATTATCATTCAATTAATGCCCAAACAAGCTCTTTAAACGAGTTAAAAATTGGTTGAATCATAACTTTTTTTACCCGAGAACCTTTTGATAAAGGACTGTTTTTCTGAATTGTACATTCGATTAGGTGAACCACCATCTTACCAAAGGTCAATAACAGGCATTTGCCTTGTTCAAGCGAATGGGTTTATTCCGTTTTTTGCCCTTGAAGGATGGCCAGAAGCAATTCAGGTGTTGGGGCTACTTCCACAAGGTTACGGTCCATGGGACTTAAAAAACCCTCCCCCACTATATGGTCCAGCCATGCAAGCATCGGTGTGAAAAAACCTCGGGTGTTGAGCAAGGCAATGGGCTTTTTGTGGAGGTTCAGTTGCCTCCATGTCAGGATTTCGAAAAACTCATCACAGGTTCCAAATCCTCCCGGAAGAGCAACAAAAGCATCGGCCTGGGTGGCCATGATGGCTTTGCGTTCATGCATGGTTTCAGTTGGGATCAATTGTCCGAGTTTGGGATGACCCAATTCAAGTTCTAGCAACCGTTTTGGAATAACCCCTGTGACATTTCCGCCTTGGGCCATGGCGGCATCCGCGGCAATCCCCATCAGTCCGATATGCCCGCCTCCAAAAACCAACCCAATATTTGATTTGGCCAGAATGTGCCCTAATTGGGACGCAGCCTCGGAATATTCGGGATGTTGACCTTTGCGAGATCCGCAAAACAATGCCACCGTACGGATTTTATGTTTCATATGCCTTTTCTTGCTGTGGTTAGTACAGGAGGATATTCTACCCCTTCCAACCATGGCCCCAGACGATAAATTACCTGCATTGGAGTGTCCAAAGACGGGTACTTCCCCAGATTGGTTTTTTATGGAGTCTGGTTATGAGTGATCAAACGCCCAAGACGCTTGTGATTTTTGGAGCCTCCGGGGACCTTACCGCCCGAAAGTTGATCCCCTCGTTGTACCGGTTGGACCGCAAAAAAAGGCTTCCAGAAGGCGTCCGCATTGTGGGAGTTTCAAGAACCAAACTCACCCATTTGGAATTTCAGACCAGGATGGGAACCGCAGTCAAGCAATTTGCCGGTCCCGACTGGAACCAGGAGGATTGGGATCAATTTGCCCAAAGGCTTCAATATTGCCCGGGTGATGCCTCCACCACCGAAGGGTTGGTAAGCCTTCAGGAATGGTTTAAAACCCACGAAGGATCCGGAGGAGCTCGCCTTTTTTACCTTTCGGTTTCGCCTGAGCTTTACGGAAGCATCGTTTCCAGGCTCGCCGGGGCTGGACTTACCAAACCACCCAATTTGGAATTATGGCGGCGAATCATTATTGAAAAACCATTCGGCCACAACACGGCAAGTGCCCAGTTGCTAAACGAAGAAATCCGCCAATTCCTGAAAGAAGACCAGATATACAGAATCGATCATTATTTGGGTAAAGAAACGGTTCAAAACTTGCTGGTCTTCCGGTTTGGGAACACCCTTTTTGAACCTCTTTGGAACGCCAATTACATCGACCATGTTCAGATTACCGTGGCTGAAACGGTCAAGGTGGGAAGTCGTGGAGACTATTATGACAAGGCGGGGGTACTCCGCGATATGTTCCAAAATCATTTGCTTCAGATCATGGCCATAGTGGCCATGGAGGCCCCTGCCCGTTATTCGGCGGACATGCTTCGAAATGAAAAAGTCAAGTTGCTTGAAGCCATTACCATTCCCGAACCAAAGGAAGCTTCCGAATCCATTTGGACCGGCCAATACCAAGGGTACCTCGGAGAAAAAGGGGTCAACCCGGCAAGTAAAACGCCAACCTATTCAGCCATTCGGCTCAATGTGGACAATTGGAGGTGGCGGGGGGTTCCCTTTTTCCTCCGTTCGGGAAAGGCCCTTGCCAGTCGAACCAGCGAGGTTCAGATTCAATTTCGGTGTCCTCCACACCTGATGTTTTCCCTGCCTCCGGGGGAAAAGCTGGAATGCAACCGGCTGGCGATCAGCATTCAACCTAACGAAAGCATTCATCTCCGATTTCAAAGCAAGGTTCCCGATCAGGAGAAAATGACCATCGCACCCTCCGAGATGGAATTCCAATATGGCAAGTCCTATTCCGGGGTACCAATTCCTGAGGCTTATGAACGCCTCCTTCAGGATGCACTCGGGGGAGACGCATCTCTTTTCATGAGGTCCGATGAGATAGAACGAAGTTGGGCGATCATTGAACCTTTTCTCAATGTGACGGAATCCCAGGATGCCCAAACCCCGGAGGAGTATATGTTGGGATCCATGGGGCCCGTCGGGGCGGATGGTTTTATGGACAAAAACCTGCGCGAATGGCTCCCGCTTTATGGCAATCGCACCTGCGGATAGGTTGATTGGCTGAATCGATCCTGGTTGAATATCCCCCCACGCCTTTGGGAATTTTGATTAGAATTTGGTTGACCTATGGTTGACCCCAAAAGTTTGAGTCTCCCTAAAAAGGCAGCACTCTCAGGCTCCTCCAGTCTCTTGGGTTGTTTGCTTTTTTGTTTCCTCGCTCTATGACCTTGCCTTTCCAAGACCCAACCGGATAACTTATGGTCAGGTTTGTGGGGACCAGCTTGGTTATGGACATCAATTTGGTAGTGGATGCCGGGCTTCGCCGGGCACTTGTGGAGCCATTTGGCAGCCAGTTACATACCGCAAAAAATGGGGAACCTGGGCTATTTCCCCAATCGGCGTTGGGCAAGCGTGCCGCCGCAAAAGCCCTGAAGGAGGGGTATTTGGCGCCTGCTCTGGAGGTTGGGACCGAGGCGGCCAGAATTACCCAAAAAGGGCGGGAGCACATCGCCCAAAACTTGTGTCCCAAAAACATTCTTGATGATTTTGTTCGCATTCTCGAACATCGCCAGGGTGTGGCAAGGCAATTGTTATTGGGGGTTCAAACACAAATTGACCAATTGGAAAGGATGCAATTGGGTTTGAGCGAACTTCGTTTGGCGATTTTGATACAGGACGGCCAATCGGCATCGGCGGTAAAAGCGATTTCTTTTGAACAAAGTGCTCTTGGCAAGGTCCGCCAGATTCTTGCCGACCATGAAGTCGCATTTGAAACCGATTACCTCCTTTACATACTTTATGACCAACTGAAGGAGCAAATTGGTGTTTTCCCAATTGGAGTATTTCACGATTTGCTTAGGGTTTGGCATGGGGAGGGATTTGTGGCACTCCATCCATGGACAGGGCCACTCTATCAATTGCCAAGACCCGAGGTTGCCTTGCTAATTGGTCATGAAATTGCCTGCTATGTGCGTTGGTCGGCCCATGGGGACTCCCGACCGTTGGCTGTTAAGTATGCAAAATCAAAATCTGCAGATCCGCAAAGGGTGGGGTCCCTGGTGGGGTGAGGATCAAGGGGAATTAGCAATGATTATTAGCCTGAATCAAAGTGCCGCCGAAAAGATGCTCCAAACACTTCGGGTTGCGGGGAACCCGTTTCGCAATCACTTTGCCCGGAATCCCGATGATGAGACCTGTGCGAAATACCATGTTCCCGAGTTATATTCGAGGGAACGAAACATCCTATTGGGAATTGTGGACCGCCACCGCTACGCTACCCGCCATCCTTCCGAGGTGGTTCCGATATTGGGAAACAAAGGAGCAGGCAAAACTCATCTCCTTCATTCGATCAAACATGGCAGGGAGGGAACATGGCAACTCCTCGTGACACCTGGCACTTTTCATCGCGACACCGATTTTCTGGAATACCTATTCTTTCAATTGGTTGAAACGCTTTTGGGAGGGGCTCGCCAGGGAAACGCCAGACCCCTCGATTTTGTTGGCGAAAACCTGATCCGGCTCAAATTGATTGCCGCCCTTGGGGCAATGGGCCATAAAGAAAGGCAAAGCGTATTTCCCGGAGGCCCTTTCCTGGGTTGGCTCAAAATGTTTGGCTATTCCACCAGCCAATCCCGTGAGAGGACAGAGTGGCTTTTGGAGCAACTTACAAGGTTGGGTAACCTCCCCTACAATCAGGGGGCTTTGCGGAAATTATGCGAACAAAGTGGATTAGGTGCCGATACGGTTGTCCGTATTCTGGATAGTCATGCGGAACATACCGAGGGCAAGAGCCCTTCCGCCCTCATGCGTCGTGCCCTTGTTTGTGGCTTTGCAAAGGCGGTTTTGCAGGGCAACGAAAATGACCTGGCCGAATTTTTGACCTATGGCTTTGCCGAATTGAACATTCAAATCCGGCCCGGGAGGCAGGACTTGGTTTTGGCCCTCCTGAAGGTCCTTATGGAAATGTTTAGTGCCTTGTGTATCCCGGTGGTGGTTGCCTTTGACCAACTTGAAGACCTCCTTATGGCCCGCCGTAACGAGGATACCCATCGAACAGCAGAAGCATTTTTTGCCGGGATCGTTCACGCAATGCATCAGATCGAAGGGATTACTTTCCTTATTTTTGCGGAAAGAGGCCTTTGGAATCGCTTCCTCCCGTCGATAGATGGTTACATCCAGGATCGGCTCAATCAGCCTCTTCATGTGCAAGGGCAGGGGACGGTGCATTCCCTGCGTCTTGAGGCCCCTCCGGTTGATTTGGTCAGGCGGATGGTGGAGGCCCGCCTAAGGGCAATTCACGCGAGCCTGATTGATGCTCGGGAACTATCCCCAATCTACCCCTACACAACCGAACAGGTGAGTCGGATTGCCAGTACAGAACCAACCCTTCGCGATATGATTCAGCAGTTTCGCAGGCTATTTGATTTGACCGTGTATGGGTCGGAATGCTCCGAATCCAAGGAAACCACTCATAAAGTGGAGACCCTCCTTAGCCGAACTCTTGAGGAAGAATCGCACCAATCCCCAGAGGGACCAGAAATGGACCCTGACATGATAGAGTGTGAAATCCCTGGCATGAAAGGTTCGTTAAGCGAATCAAACAGTACCAAGGAGGAGGTCATGAATCCTGGGGTAGGCCCAAGGGAAGGATATTCTGATCCCGCTTCTCCGGGTCCATTGGTTCAATCTCAATTGGGATCGTATTTGGGGCTCATGGGAGGCGAAACTCTTCCTACGCCCGCCGACCTATGGGATCAGGAAGTCAGGGTAGCCCTCAGGAGGTTGGAGCCTGAAGGAGCGATCACCGGGGCCACCCGCGAATTACAGGCAGGATTGGGCCATTTCCTGCGCCTGGCTATGGACCATGGCGTCAAGGTGGGACCATGGCGCATACAGCATGTCGTGGATGAATGGAACTTTGGGGAACACCCAACCTACGGAGTCCTGAGTATAGCCCATTGGGCCTGTCGGGGAGGCAATCCTTGGAGGGTTGGGATTGGACTATTTCTGGGGCGTGGGCAAGGAAAACTTAAGGATTTAACCACCAAATTGAGTGCCTTTGACATTGAACCACCGGTTTTGGACCAACTCATTCTGCTTCGACCAGAAGATGATCCGACGCTTGCAGGGAAATCCAGACAACTTTGGCAAGAGATGGAACAAAAGGGTCGACACGCCCGGTTGGAGTTGGTAGGGATTGAGGAGTTTTCGAAACTATTTGCCACGCCCCGGTTTGTTTCTGGGCTTTTCGAAAGCTTACCCGGTGGCCAAATCCTTTCTAATCAGGCTGACCTTATTCAGGACCGTTGCGAATCTCTTTTGAAGCAGCTTTGTATGCCGATACAGGGGGATTAAAGCCCTGATAAGGGTTTAGTCATGAGTTCAAAGCCTTGGGAAAAGAATGGTGAAGCCTGGGCTTGGTGGTTGGCATTAGCCAATTTTGAACAGCGTCCTGCCTTTCCCGGTGAAATGATTTTAGGTCGGATTGAAAAGATCCTTCACTTGTTGGGTGACCCGCACTTGGGGCCCAAGGTCATCCATATCACAGGGACCAAGGGTAAAGGTTCGACAGCGGCAATGGTTGAGTCCATTCTTCGTCATTGCGGTAAACGGACAGGGCTTTTTACTTCCCCTCATTTGGCCGAAGTTACCGAGAGATTCCAAATAGGTGGCATCCCCGTAAGTCATGAAGACCTTGGCCGGGCCGTTTGGGAGGTGCAATGTGCCCTGGAATCGTTACCTGATTTGATTGTCCAATACGGCCTTCCCACTTTTTTTGAAGTGGCCACCATTGCCGCCTTTTTACTCTTTGCAAAGGCCCAAACAGAATGGATTATCCTTGAAGTTGGCCTTGGTGGTCGGTTGGATTCGACCAATATTTGTCAACCTGTGGCTTGCCTTATTACAACGATAGGCCTCGATCACACAAAAATCCTTGGTGAGACACTGGAACAAATTGCCTCTGAAAAGGCGGGAATCATTAAATCGGGTGTTCCGGTGGTTAGTGGGGTCACCCACGAACCAGCAAGGTCTGTGATCCGCTTGGCGGCGAAAACCGCCGGGGCAAAACTATGGGAATTGGATAATCATTTCCAGGTTTCAGGCGACGATGTTGCTTGGTGGGAAAAAGGAAGTCCCCTTGGCAGGGCAATGATTCATACGCCAGTTTTCCGGTATGAAGCCTTGCCCTGTCCCTTGATTGGGGCCCACCAACGATCCAACCTTGCCTGTGCCGTAGCCGTGCTAGCCATTCTGGAACCACCTATCGGGTTGGATGAAAGTGCCCTTCGTATTGGACTTTCACACACCAAATGGCCCGGCCGATTGGAAATACTGGCCCGGCAACCACTTGTTATTGTGGATGGGGCCCACAACCCCGACTCTGCAAGAAGCCTTGCTCAGGAATTGGCCCCATTGGCAAGAAAAAATAAGCCGGTCATGGTTGTCGCCTGTTCTGCCGACAAGGATATTTTTGGTCTTTTGGAACCCTTGGCACCCATGGCGAAATGCCTGGTTTTAACCCGTTACACGAAAAGTTCAAGATCGGCCACCACCGAACAATTGTCCCGGGCCCTTCCCCCTGGAACCCATGCCAGGGTATTTGAGGAACCGGATCCTGTTAAAGCGAAAGGGCTTGCCATCCAATTAGCCGGGCCGGATGGCGTGGTGGTAATTACCGGATCCCTTTTCCTCGTGGGAGAACTTCGAGGTTCTTGAGTTTGAGGATTGTAAGGGTAAAGTCTTCCCCAAAGGGAGGCTTGTTTCCGCCGTCTCAAAAGCAGCCCACCATTTTGTGAAGCATATTTGCCATGCAGGAAGTTTCCGACCCCCGTTCATGGAGATGGAACGATGGGACCTATTGGTATGCGTGGTATATTGTCCCTGGTTTGTTTGGGAAGTGCCTGGTTTGCTGCCGAGGCAAGGCAGGATCTGTTAAACGAAGTCAAACAACGCCGTGAAATTGCTATTCAGCAGCTTGAAACAGACCTCCGGGATTTTGTAAACGAGGCCCAAAAACTTCAGCGAACAGATCCGGTCATGGCGACGGGACCTTTGGATAGTGCCCAGCGGATCCTTGATTCGGAAAATATCCTTCCGCCTGTAAAAAAAGATGCATGGGCCAGAAAGATTCGTCTCCTGCGGGCGAATTTTGCCAAAGAAATGTCATCTAATCCGGGAACTCGCATACCTCAAGGGGAGGTTGTCAGAAATCCAAAGGATACTCCAACATTTACCCGGATCGGTTCCAATCGAATCACCGAGGACAAAGTTCGTCAGGACTATGCTGAATTAAGCCGTCTTAAAGACGAGGGTAAACTCGATGAAAGGGCAAACAAGGCTGAATCCTTGGCCAGAAAGGATCCAGGAAGTGCCTTTTCGCAATTTGCCAGTCGCCAGGCACGCATTGACAGCAATAGATCCATCATTGGTAAAAACAAGGAACAATTCAACCAATCCAATGAAGCAAATTTGAACGACATCGACAAGTCCAGTACTCCCCAATTAACTGATGTAAGCTTGCCTCCAGATTGGGCAGAGAAATCCAAACGAAGGTTAAACAGCCAAATAAGTCCCAAAGAACGGCAACTCATGACCAAATTGGCAGCACCAATCCGGGTTGATTTGCAAAACCGGCCTCTGCAAGATTTTCAGGAAATCATTGAAAAGCATTTGGGTGTGGCAGTTATTATTGACCGTGGGGCAATCGAAGGTATCAGCGTTACCTCGGAAACAACCATTAATTTAAAAGCAAATAATTGGAGCTGTCGCAGCGTCCTGAGAAAGGCACTATCCGACCTGGGGCTGACCTACATTGTCCGGAACGAAGAAATCCAAATCACCACACCTGACCGGGCCCGGGAAATGATGATTACCAAAGCCTATTATGTTGGCGACCTTTTGACGCCCATGGGCCAGGGGGCCATTCAGGTAAACCAGATCCAGATGATGCAAACCATAAATGGTATCATCGACTCGATCAAATCCCAGGTAGATGCGGATAGTTGGGCTCCGCGTGGAACCGGAACCATTGTGTTCGAACCGCTATCGAAATCGATCCTTGTCAAACAAACTGCCGAGGTACACTTCCAATTAGGAAGTAGTCTCCGATAATGAGCCGCTATTTCCCTGAAGGGGATGACCTTCACGCAATTGACCTGTTTCCCGGGGTTAGGGCGTTTACTGCACCGGGGGAACACATTCATATTTCCAGAGTCGAATTTGACCATGGTGGGGTCGTGGAAATTCACCAACATCCCCATGAGCAATGTGGTGTTATGGTAAAGGGCCGGGCAAGGTTTGAGATTGGTGAGGAAGTGCGTGAACTAGGTCCGGGCGACACCTACCGGATTCCTGGAGGAATTCCGCATAGGGTGGTAGGACTTGAAGCTCCTGCCCTTGCGGTTGACTTTTTCTATCCCATTCGTGAATCGTACTTGAAACCCTGATAATGATTTGGTTTTTCAGCAATACCAAGCCTTGGCTCCGACATTAAAAAGTCCTTCAAGGGGATTTTTTGGGTCTGAATATGGACTGTTCGCAGGGTGTTAAGGTAAAAATTTGAATGGGTAACCCAAATCGTTCAAAAAATCGAAACCACCCCAAATAGGCCGTCCAGTCGGGGGACGGGAAAAAAGCGGCTGCCTTTTTTTGGCGGTTACCCTTCCATCTGGAAAAGGACCATGCGTTGGTGGCCAACAACCATCAGGGATTTTAAAGCATTTCCTGAAGCCAAAGCGTGGATATTCATGGGGACCTTTTCCTGATGAAGGAATTTCTTTTCCTTGGTATCCATGAATATAAGGAAACCTTCCCCTGCACCACCTGCCCCAAGTAGCCACCCTTCCGTGGGGTGATATTCAAGGTGTTCCACCAATCCCTTGTGTTTGTCCGAAACCAGTTCGGCGGTTCGTTCCGCTTTTTCCCACATAAAAACCTCAATGCGGGCATTGGCTTCCAAGTGGTCAACATTGCCAATCTTTCCCGTTCCGCCTACCGCCAGGTGTTTGCCATCCGGGGAAAAAGCCAGGGATCGAATGCCCCCGATGGAGTGCCTCCTTGCGGTGGGATCCCATGTGTACATAATGGGGGCTTCCATGGTGACCACTTTTTTCCCGGAGGCGGTTTCCCAAACGACGATATGACCAGTTTTGTCGGCCGTGGCGAGGTATTTGCCATCGGGAGAAAAGGCGGAGGCATAAAGCATGGATTGGAAATTGGTGGGGGTCAAAGGCTTATGTTCGTTGGTCATTTCCCGAATCAACTTGCCTTGGCTATTCCAAAGCCTAACCGCCATATCATCCGCCACGCTGGCAATCCATTTGCCATCCGGGGAAAGGAGGATCCTTCGGATCCATTTTTTGTGGGCATCAATGGAGCGAATTTTTTCGCCGGTAGCCACATTCCACCAGATCATTTTTCCATCGTAACCGGCGGAAATGAGGGCACCATCTGCCAGCAAAAGCGAAGTAATGTAACTGGAATGGCCGCCAAATGCCCGCAGTTCCGGCTTGGGTTGGTCAAAATCGATTTCATGAATTTTGAAATCACTTCCGCCGACAAACGCCTTGTTGGTATTTGGAATTCTGGCCAGGCCAAAGAGAATATCCTGGCGGCCATGGTTTTTCGCGGTTTTAATGGAGGAAAAGTTCATGGGAAATAGTCCTCTTATGCCAGAACCTCTTTAACGGGCTTGGTTTCAGGATCGGTTAACGGGACAGGACGAGACCCAACATAGTAGTTCTTCTGGGGGTTAATCCCAAGGGCTTGATAAATCGTGGCCAATAGTCGGGCCGCCCCAATTTCCCCATCAGAAACCTTTTCTCCCTTGGTATCGGTTTTTCCATAAACCGAACCGCCGACTATTCCACAGCCTGACAAAGTGGTGCTCCAGGCGGAAGCGAAATGGTCCCGTCCAAGGCTTGAATTGATGGAAGGGGTCCTTCCGAATTCGGCAAGTGTTATCACCAGGGTGTTTTTCAACATCCCCCGCTCTTCCAAATCGTCCAATAGGGTGGCCATGACATGGTCGAGTTCAGGAACCATTTCCTGATGCGTTTCAAAATTTTGGCCGTGGCTGTCCCACCATGCCCTGGCCACCCGGATAAAGGGAACCCCAGCTTCGGCGAGGCGTCTCGCAATAAGCACCTGTTCCGCAAATTGGGTGGGGCCAAAACGATCCCTGACCTTTTGTGGCTCTAACGAAACATCAAAGAGTTTTTTACTATCCATTAAGCCCTTTACCCGACCATAGGCCTGTTGATGGCTTGCCAAAACGCCCGAAGACCGGCCCTTTTCAAATTGGGTACTCCAGAGGTCACGAAGTGCCATTCGGTCTATAAAATCGGATGTGCTGATATGGTCAGGGCGATCAATATTTTCGGGCTGGACACTTTTTGAAAGTTCCATGGGGCTATAGCGTGCTCCCAGAAAACCTGAACCGGAAAAATCCCTGCCTTCGGTTTGCAGGAAGAACGAAACATAATCCGGGACCTGGCTTTGCGGGTTCCCCAATTCTTTGGCGAGGACAGCGCCCATGTCCGGGTATTTTAAAGAGGCTTCATCGCGGCGCCCCCGCATCATCAATTGGGCACCCCCACCATGGTCACCGTTTTTCGTGTTCAAAGACCTTATAATGCAGGTATCCTTGAATCGCTTGGCCATTTTGGGCATGAGTTCCGAGATATAAACACCCGGAGTAGATGTCTGGATGGCCTGGAATGGGCCCCCGGTTACCGCACCTGGTTTTGGATCCCAGGTTTCCAATTGGCTTGATCCTCCTGCCAACCATAAAAGGATGACACTTTTTCCCTGTTTTTTTAATTCCCTGGAAAGCGCATCCTGAGCCAAAAGGGGAACCCCGGCCATTCCAGCGGTTGTCGCAAGAAACTTCCTTCGTGACCAAGGTTGCTCAAGGAAACCACCACCCATTGGATTGATCACGGTACCAGTCCTCGTCTAGTGATTGAAACGGAATTCCGGGCTTGCCATCAGGGACCAAACGACCTGCTTGCAGGCAGCCAATTCATTTTTGCCATGGCTATTCAGATAAGCGGCAATGGCGGATTTTTCATCCATGGTTCCCGGGCGGCCAAGCACTGAAAAAATGGCAAGGTCTGCTTTTTCCTGCAACGATGTTTCCTTAACCATGGCGGTTACCAAACGGTCATTGCCTTCGGGAAGGCATTCGTTCTGAAAACGGGAACTGTTGGAGAGGAAAAGGGCCTCGTTTACCCCGATTTGAAAATTCTCGTTTGGGTACTGGAATTGTTCCGCCAAACCGCCTGCGCTACGGTCAACCTCTTCGGTTTTTTTCTCCAAATCCTTGAGAGGGATGATTAGGCCCGCCTGCTTAAGGGCGACCGCTAGTTGCATAGGGGTTAAAGGGCGCAACCTGGCAACGGCGAAATCCTTGGCAAGGGGGCTATTACCCCCACCATTGTACTCGCTGGAGAGGGCGTATGTCTCACTTGATACCATCCCCCGAACCAATCGGGAAATATCAAACTGGTGGGTTACGAAATCCCTTTCAAGCCATGCTAGAAGTTCAGGGTGACTGGGCGGGTTTTCCGAGTGCATTTGATCGAGGGGCATTACCAACCCTTGACCATAAAAACGGTTCCAAAGTTGGTTGATTATTGCTCGGGCCAGGTATCCCTGTTCTTTTGGGGATAGGGCAAGGTCCACCAACATCGCACGGGTGGAAACCTTGGCTTTGGGAGGAGGGGTTTTTTCTTTTTTCCACTTCTCAACTTTTTCTTTTTCCTTTTTCTGCTCGTCTTTGGAGGGTTCGGTCAGCCCGGGAGGATCCACTTTCTTTCCCGTCAGAAACATATAATCGGCTTGTTTTTCTTTTCCTTTGTTGGGAAGGAACCGGACAACGCCGTATTCCCGTTCGGCAAGAAATGTTCCCACTTCATAAGTTCGGGAGAAAAAGGATTTCATCCCAAAAAAATGGTCCTGTTTCCAATCCTGAACCAGGGGATGATCATGGCACTGGGCACAGGATACATTCACTCCGAAAAATGCCACGCTGACATCGTTTGTAAGTCGATCCAGGTCTTTCACCCGTACTTTGAGGAATTCGGATGCACCCTTGGCATTGGCATTGGATTCATCGGCCACCAGGATTTCACGAAAGATTTTGTCCCAGGAACGATTTTCCCCAAGTGCTTTCCCCAAATAGCCAAGCAATTGGCCTCTGGTCCCATTCATCAAATGGTTTTCAAATTCCCTGGCCTGGTGGCGGATATGGCCGGGCGATTTCATCAAATGGTCAATGGTTTTTGTTTTTTTGGTCGGATCGTTATCCTGGGCAAAGGCCCGTGCCTCCCTAGGGGTGGGGATCCTGCCTACCAAATCCAGGGAAACCCGCCTTAGCCAAGTGAAATCATCGGCTGGCTGGCTTGGTTTGATATTTTTGTCCTGCCAGTTCGCCCGAATGTAATGATCAATTGCCTTTGCAATGGAAGTATTGGGGGGCAATAAAGACTCATCTCCCCGAGAAGGTAGGGTAAAGGTGAAGCAACAAAGGATTGAGGTAAAGGAAAACGAAGCTGTTTTCATTGGGGTCATAAAGAACCGCCCAATAGGTGGGATCATTCAAGGTAGGTAAGGATAGTCTACCACGGTGGGAGGGTTGGGGCCAACCCAAAGGGCAGGGGAAACCAAAACATTTTGGGTGGGGTTTGAGGAGACGATTTTAGGGGATTAATGATTTTGATGGAAACGATTGGAACTTTGCATTGGTAACAGCTGACATAAATCCTTGGGATCATTGTTTGAAATGAAAATAGTTAGTTCAGTCAACTTGTTGTCGGCCTTCCAGGATAGGTCAAGGTTTAACAACCTCAAAGAACCCGGTCTTTTGTAAGCCACTCTAGTCTTTTGAAACTCATAATATTCCTTTGTATACTATTTATATTTTTTGTAATCCTGTCTATCCTAGATGATTCAGTACTGTAACTTGGGTCATGGTTGAAAACCAAAAACGATCCGGTTGGCGACCAGATTCCAAGAGCCAGGGATCGAGGAATCGAACCCAATAGGGTTCATTTTTGCGGTAAGGTTTGTTGTTTGGTGAAGGTCAGGTGGATGGGATAGATGCAAAGCTCTGGCAATAAAGTTTCAGTCCAAGGGGTGGATAACCCTGGTTCATAGGTCCAAAAGGGAATGAAAATCCGGGTCCAGTAAGGGGTTGGGGTGATTGAATTGGTTTTGGGTCCAGACTGACCCTGATAATGAGAGTTGATTTTCCTCTTTTTAGAAAAAAGTGTCCCTAAAAAGCTAGACAGGCGGGCCTAATAGTGACGGCGGAGCCCATTGGCTAAAAAAACGAAAAATCTTGAAATAAATTTGGACATTTCCCGTCGGGCTACGCTTTAGTTAGGTAAAGGAGGGATTGTAAAAGGAAAATCCAATCCCTTTCTTTCGAAAGGTATCCGTTTTAGGAATGAATGGTAATTTCAGGCAATGGTAAGGAAATTTAAGTAAGAAAACCCCTAAAAGGAGGGCCATCATGTCCAATGCATATTTCTACAAAAATCACAATGGCATGGTGGTTGGTCCGGTTTCCCCTTTGGAATTGAAAAAACTAGCCCAATTGGGAAGCATTCAAGGGGAAACCATGATCAAAATGGGGGGAGGAAATTGGGTCAAAGCGGGTAGTATTAGAGTCTTGTTTAATTTCCCATCTCAAATAACCCCCGTATCGCTTGGAGAGGGACCAACTCCCAGCCAAACCATCCAACCAAGGCCAAGCACATTGCAGGATTACACAACTCCTCCCCCCGTACCACGGACTATAGTGGGAAATAGCCGACCTCAAAGAGAATACGATTCCGTAGAAATGGATGAAAAAAAGGGCCGAATTGGGCCACCCCAAAAAAGAGTACCTATCCAAGAACTAACGAACCGAGGATTTTGGACAAGGGACCTTGGTAAATCCCCCAAGTGGATTTGTATTTGTGTTGCCTTGATAATTTTAGGATATAAACCATTTGTATTTGTTGTATGCGTTCACGGGTTTTAGTGCTAAACGGGTATAGGAATAGTAGCCAGGGTCCCGATTTTCTCAACCCTGTAGTGGGATGAGTCGAGGTGAGGGAAGCTTTTTCCTGAAGGATTCGATGCAAGACCTGATGTATTC
>SYLG01000083.1 GCA_005808665.1 Planctomycetia bacterium
CAGGCCATTGCCGATATCCCCGGCGGCGATGTTAAGGCCTCCGGAAAAGGTGGAATCGTAGGCGAAGAAGCTGGAGAGGATTTCGTGGGTCTTGCCATCAAAGACCTTGATGTGGGGACCACCCCCGGCTCCTGCTGCGGTGATGATGTCGGGTTGGTTGTCCCCATTGAGATCGGCAAGGACCGCGTTCACTCCGCCTGTGAAATCGGAGGAAAAAGGTTGAAAAACCTCACGCGGAGTCGCGGGGACACGGAGAACATCAAACAGTTGAACCAGGGGTGGAACGCCTGGCGGGGAACCAATGGCAAAAAGATCAGAGGCGAAAAGGCACCGATCTTCGAGAGGATCGAGCTTGGGAGTAAAGGGAGCGGTGACCACCTTTATCCGTTTGAACCAAGGAGAAATAAGAGGAGTTACCAGCGATTGGAGCCAGCAAATTAAAGCATGGCACTAGGGGAAACAGGATCTGAGTAGAAGCATGGGTGCAACCTCGATCCGGAAAGAAACGGAAAGCAAGACAAACAAGAGGGAAAGAATGGCTGATTGTTTTGTACCACGGTTGAAATAAACCTACAAGGGGGAAAATAAGAAAAGGAAGAAAAATTTAAGCCCAAGTTAAAGAGTTCGACCCAAGAAATCCAGAATTTCCGGGAAATCTTCAATTCAGCTTGGAAAAGTCAAAACTACAAATCCCCTATTCCGGGGCCTGATTCAGGTTGTTTGTTCCTGATTCCCAATGGCTTTCAACCGTTTAAACCGAGGCGGATGGTTTGGAAAAAGGCCCGAGTACTTGCGAACCCTTTCAAACTCCCTTGTTAAAAGCGCACAAGTAGCGGCCAGCATCAAGTAAGTTGGTGGGAATTAAGTCCGTTTTGTACTCGACATACTCCAATTTAACGGGAATAACATCAATCCTTGTTCCCAAAAAGGGCAAAAAATCGTAAAAAATCACTCCCACTGCGTAACCTGGGCTAACCCTTTGCCATTTAAACGGACAATCGCATGACGGATTTTTGGATCACTAATGCTGCCCTAATCCTTCCCCAGGAAGAATGCAAAGGGGCCCTTCGAATCTCCCATGGGCTAATTCAGGAAATCCGGAGGGACCAACAAATCCCAATGGACGGCAGCAAAGTCCTTAACGCCAATGGGTGCAGGCTTAGCCCCGGTTTTGTGGATCTTCATGTTCATGGCGGCGGCGGTGCCGATTTCATGGACGGTACTTCCGAAGCATTTCAGCAAGCCTGTCTGGCCCATTCCCGACATGGCACAACATCGCTTTTGGCAACCACAACGGCGGCCGATCCCGAACATCTATTCCGGATGCTTTTAGTAGCCAAAGACCTTGTCCATAAAAATACTGGTGGAGCAAGGGTAATGGGGGTCCACCTGTATGGCCCCCATTTTCATGGACCTGCCAAAGGTTGTCACCCCGAACCCAAACGGTTTTCTCCGGAGCAAATCCAAAAACTTATGGCATTTGCCCCGATTCTCACGGCGGCAACCCTGGCCCCGGAACATCCCGATGCTGAATCCTTTGCCCGTCAATGTGTCGCCCATGGAATCAGGCTCCACATGGGACATAGCCATTGCACATTTGACCAGGCCGAAACGGCGGTTGGCTGGGGCGTTCGCCATGTGGATCACCTGTTTTGTGCAATGTCCGATCGGGCAAGATTGCGTTTGGAACAGACCTGGCCCATGCGCGGTGGCTTACTGGAAGCGACCCTGTGCCTGGATGCACTTTCAACCGAAGTGATTGGGGATGGATGTCACCTGAGCCCGGAACTTTTACGCCTTGCCTGGAGGGTGAAGGGGCCCCATCGCCTGGCCTTGGTCACCGATGCCATGCGTGCCATGGATTTACCCCCCGGCGAGTATGTTTTCGGTCCCAAGGAAGCGGGTGTAAAGGTTTTTTCCAATGGCAGGGTGGGCCTCATGCAGGATGGCAAAGCACTTGCCTCGGCCATACAAGGGATGGACCAAGGGGTCAGGCAGCTCCTTGCGGCCACCGGCGAACCCATTTGGCGGATCATTCAAACCGCCAGTTTGATCCCCGCCCGGATTGCCGGATTGGACAAAAATATTGGTTCTTTGGAAGTTGGTAAAAGGGCGGATATGGTTTTGTTGAATGAAGACCTTTACCCCATTCGGGTCTGGGTTGGGGGTGTGGAAATCCCTGCCATCGGGCCCAAACTTATTCCTTAACCTTCAACTCTATGGCGTCTCGCCTTCAACTCAGCCCGCAGCAAACTTCCCACCTCCACCGCCCGGACCTCCGCCCGAAAAAGACATCTTGCCCGGATGGCAGAATCCGCAGCATCCACCAACCCCGATGGGTCGATTCCCTGAAGAGGCTCTACCAATACCTCAAGCTTGGCCAAATCACCCGATCGATGAATGATGGCACGATATTCGGACAATCCGGACAGCTCAAACAAGATAGCCTCAAGGGTTTGAGGATGGAAATTGTTACCACGAATGAACACCATATCGTCGATCCGGCCCAAAATACCCCCTTTGAGCTTTAGGCCTCCAAAACCACAAGGGCAAGGAACCGGGTCCTTCGCCACCAAATCTCCGGTTCGATACCGGATGACCGGACCCGAAAGGCGCCTCAAATTCGTAAGGACAAGCTCTCCATGATCGGCAACCTGGCCCGATTGCGGATCAAGGATCTCCGGAAGATACATTGATTCAAGCAAATGAAGCCCGCCTGGACCTTCCGTACATTCGACCATGGTGGGACCGACCTCGGTCATGCCGGCATGATCAATCACCCGGGCTTCCCACATTGTTTCCAGGCGTTTCCTGGTTGCCGGAATGGAACCACCCGGTTCGCCAGCCACAATAAGCAATCGGGGACTGGGAACCTTGCTCCCATGATTTTGCCTCATTTCTCCCAGATGAATCAAATAGCTGGGAGTCCCCAGGAGGACCGTAGCGTCTACCTCAAATGCCATTCTGAGGCGGGCCTCCGACGACAAACCTCCTCCCGGAATGGAGAGAATTCCCATGCGGGTGGCCGCCTCAAAGGCGGTCCAAAACCCCAGGAACGGCCCAAACGAAAAGGGAAAAAACAGTCGATCGGAAGAATGCACTCCCGCAAGTTCAAAACACATGGCCCAACATTCAAGCATCGCCCGCCAAGAGGCGCCATCATCCAACCACCTTAGCGTTTGGCCCGAAGTACCCGAGGTTTGGGTGTATCGGCTTAAGCCATTTTCAGTGGTGGAAAAAAGTCGGCCATAGGGTGGATATTTGGCCTGTTCCGCCAAAAGGTCGCCTTTGGAAAGCAACGGAACCTGGGCCAATTGTTTTAAGGGACTAATTTCTGGAGAAATATCTTTTAACCGCTCGGACCAAAATGGAATTTTCCTCGCTTGATTGAAAACCTGGCTCAACCGCTTTTGGGTTAGAGCCCTGATTCGGCCGGAATCAAGGCTCCTGAGGTGTCCATCATAATGGGCAGGGTGGAATTCCAAACCATCACTCCCAAGGGGTTTTATTATTTTACCTCGTAACAAAACAAAAGGTCCTGGTCCCGTAAATACAGCTTGCCATCAGAAAGGACCGGATGGGTCCACACCTTTCCCCGGGATTTTCGAAGCTTGGACTCTTGGGGAAGTTTGAATTTACCCTTCTCCGTATATTTTGCCAAACCGGCCTCGAGGAGACCAACCTCAGCTTTTTCCTCTCCCAAGGCAAAGATCAGGCCATCCGCAATCAAAAGCGAACCTACACCCAGTGAACCCCGTTTGGATTCCCACACCTTTTTCCCGGTGGCCAGTTCCTGACATTGCCAGCCCCGTTTAAGATGGTATCCAAAAATGTGTCCCTGAAAGTGAACCACCCCTCCATTATCGTTGGCGATTTCCTTGTCCACCCAAACCGATTCAGCCTTTTGAGCCTCTCCCTCGCTTTTGATCCGGATAACCTCGGCACCCGCACCAAAACCAACACTGGAATAGACCAGGTCATTGGAAACAATGGGACTGGTGCAAACCACATCGGGGTAGGGAGTTTCTTTTTTGTGGGACCATAAAAGCGTGCCATCGGCAAACGCCACCCCCACCGGGCCGTTTTGGGTCAAGGCTACTACCTGTTTTTTCCACCCAATGGTGGCAATGGCAGGGGTCGAATAGGTCGCCTGGGAAGGAACCCCTTTCGAGCGCCAAACAAGTTTCCCGGTTTCAAGGTCAAGTGTTGCCAACAATCCACCGGATCCGCCCGGGGTGATGATCACCTTGCCTGCTTCGATGATGGGTGACCACGAAAAACCCCAACCGAAATTGTCAGGCCCACCCCCCACCGGGTTTACCTCCGCCCCAAAGGTTTTAGGCAAATCCGATCGCCAAAGCTCTTTCCCTGTGGCAGCATCAAAACAAGCCAAAATTCCTTGACTTCCAAGGCAGACAACCTTTCCTCCAGATACGGCCGGAGTGGAGTTTGGCCCACCGGACCAGGAGTTGCTGTCAAAATCAAAAAACGGGCCAATGGGTGATTTCCAGAGGACCTTTCCTTCATTACTCAAACTGAAAAGGGTTTCCCCTTTCCCAACGGTTCCCAAAAGGAATACCTTACCGCCTACCAGGGCAGGCCCACCATACCCTGACCCGAGGTTTTCGGTTGTCCAAGCCAGTTTGGGCCCGGCTTTTGGCCAGGTTTTTAAAAGGCCGGTTTCCGGGCTGGTTGCCTCCCGGGACGGGCCACGAAAGTTGGGCCAATCGGCGGCCTTTAGAACCATGGTGTTTTGGACAAAACCAAGGGTCGTGCAACCCATGATAAAACAGAAGGAATTCAAAACGCCACCACGGCTGGTCCAATTTTTCATCGTAAGCCCTTGCCCCTTTGTCCCATGCAAACCTAATTGACAGATCCATTGATGTCGAAACAAAACAAAAGGTCCTGATCACGCAAATAGAGCTTTCCATTGGCAATGACCGGATGGGTCCAAATCATGCCCCTAGGTTTACGGATTTTGGTTTGTTCAGGGAGTTTGAACCGGCCCAGTTCTTTGGCTTCCGCAGGGTTGGCTTCAAGTACAGTAAGGTCTCCGCTTTTCTCCCCAAAGCAAAAAAGGGCACCGTCGGCATAGGTCACAGAACCCTTTTCGGGAGCTTTGCCACCCTTCAAGTCCCACATCAATTGGCCCTTTGCCATATCCTGGCAAACCCAACCTTTGGAGTCGCTATGACCATAAATGTACCCCTCTTTGAAAACCACCCCACCATGATGATTGGACATATCCTTGTTGGTAAAGACCCTTTCCGCTGCCTGGCCGGAGGCTGGCCCACTGATCCTGATCAGGTCACAGCCTGCCCCGTACCCTGCCGTGGCATAAATGAGGTCTTTACCCACCACAACCGGAGTCGGGATAACAGCAACCCGAAACTTGGAAGCACAATCCAGTTTCCAAAGCAGGTTTCCCGTATCGGCGGCCACTCCAACAACATTTTTTCCGGTCAAGGTAACATACTGTTCCACCCCGGCAAGGGTTGCCTTTACCACACTCGCATAGGCGGCATCATCCTTCAGGTCTTTGGATCGCCATAGGGTTTCCCCTGTGTTCCGGTTAAGGGCAATGATTGTTCCCTCCGATCCGCCCGGAATGCAAATGAGTTTGTCTCCATCCACCAAGGGGGATTCACTAAAGCCCCACCCGGACATAAGCTTGCCACCGAAGTCCTTGGTATAGTTTTTTGTCCAAATGAGTTTCCCCTCTTTGGCACTAAGGCAACAAAGGTCTCCCCGGATACCCAACACATAAATCATCCCGTCTTTGGTTACGGTGGGGTTGCATCGTGGCCCGCCCCCCCAATTGTTATCCGACGAGTTGTCCTCATATTTACCCGGAAGGGTAATTTTCCAAATTTTCTCCCCTGTATTCGCATTCAAACAGGACACTTCGTCCTGGTGGCTATTGCCTGCAACCGTGCCGCCAACGAGGTACAACTTTCCTTCAAGAATGGCAGGCCCGGAGTAGCCAATGCCCGCATCGTCCATTTTCCAAATAACTTTGGGTGTTGATTTGAAGTCCTTTTTAAGGCCCTTTTCAGTGGAAAGGTCATCCCGGTTGGGCCCCCGCCATTGCGGCCAATCCCCACCCTGTGAAAGGCCTGCCAACAAACCCGTAACCAATAAACTCCTGAGCATTTGCCACATTGCGGATTCCTTTTAACGAAAAATGGGACGATTATCAGGGATTCCCTTTAACCTAGGGTTTATATTAAATTCCGACCACGCATAATGGGGATTCTTGAACCATCCAATGCCAGCCTGCCATCGTAGACAAATCCCAATCCGGACACCTTAAATGCCGGGGAGGGTATAAAGAAAAAAAACTGCTGGGAAATGGGGAAAACTGATTTCAAAAGGGGAATTGGGCATTCGCCCCAACGGAGAAAGGGTTTTCCTTTTTCATACTTATATTTTAGCCGCCCCGATCCCCCGGCGAAAACTTTACCGACCCGGGACTGATCAAGGTTTGTTGTTCCTTGATCAGGTTGGACAATTTCAGGACAGTCAGGGTAAACTGGGTAAGGTCCTCCTGATGGCAAGGCTCCACCCACAGCCAAAGGTGTTTGTGCCGCCCTACAAAGGGGGCCCCTTTTGGGACATCCCACCAACCTCCGACTTTGAACCACCCCGTTGGAATCTCGGTCAATTCCCTTTCAATGATTTTCATTTGCCGTGCCACATCTCTCGCCAAAGGAGATCGATCGCGCCTTGGAACTTCCGGCGGGGCCACCACTTCCTCGGTATTGGTGGTAACCACGCTTTCCTCGAACTTGGGATAATTGGCGTTTACCCGGGCATGGTATTCGTAAAAAAGGTCCGATTCATCATGCAGGTCGGGATTGATTGGCACTTGGGCCTTCAGTTCGTGGCCAAGATCCTGGATCGTATCGTTGTCAGGCATCTCGTTGATACCGATCGCTCGCCGATAGGCTACCCTCAGTAATTTCAATTCCAGTGGGTCGATAACGGGTGCCATTCCCCACTGGGCTACCACCGTGCGAGAACCAAATAGTTGGGGGAGCCAATCAGTAGGGGGACCCAGGTCTACTGCCGCCCCACCACTAAGGGAATCGGTAACCTGGGTGGTCCCTTCGCGAATGTTTACATGCCAGGGCAAGGCACCCGGGTTTTCAGCAAATTGCGCCAAATTGTCCAGCACTTGTTGGTATTGCAAATCGGGAAGAGTTGACCCCAAGTGGGCGGTTCTTTGCCTCAACCGCAAGGCGGTGCACCCGGTACTGGCCAATAAACAGGCCATTGCCCCCAAAACCATTAACCCAAATGAAAAGGGCAACCTGCCTGGCATAGCCAAAAACCTGACCTTGGGTTGGGGAGTCTTGGTAATCCTTATGGGTTGTATCGACACAAAAAGTATGGGAGTACAGTTTGGTCCCCTGCCCCAGCCAAGAAATGGCCGATTGGTTTACCCTCCCAACAGCCTCCCTAGGTTACCCAATGGTCCGAATGGAAATTACTTGCGATTTGGTCCATTGACCGGGCCAACATTTCCAAACTGGTTCGACTTCAAAGGCAAAGCCATTGCTTTTTCGATCGCGGACTCAAGTTCAAGGATGGTTTTATCGGGATCCTGATGCCGGAAACGGGCGTGGTTATCGGTCCAAATCAGACGACCTTTGGGGTCGATTAACATTAGCAAGGGTTTGACTTCATACCCCTGAATAGGGCTGGTTTCATTAAAGGCGCCCAATCTGCCAAAACCAACAGGGTCCCCGGAATAGGCAACCGGCCACTTTATCTCCTGGGAGGAAATAAACTCCTCGACACCGACGATATCCGAGGTGGTTATGCTTAGGAACTGGAAGTTTTTGGAAGCATATTTTTGTGAAAGTTGGACAAGGCCTGGAGCTGTTGATTTGCAAAAAGGACACCACAAAGCCCAAAGATCCAAGACGACATATGGCCTACCGCAAAAGTTCTGCAACACAACACCGGAAATATAAACCCAGGAGAAGGTCCCGATCATCGCTCATGTTTTCCAGTTTCTTTTCGGTTAGATCATAGAGTTCTTGTTTGTTTGTCGCCCTGTGCGCTTTGAGTTCATGGTTCTTCAAATGGTTCCACACTTTCTCCTCGGGATTCCAGTCCG
>SYLG01000084.1 GCA_005808665.1 Planctomycetia bacterium
ATGGAGTACATCATCACCGGTTTGCGAGCCCCGGCGATGGCCTCCCGGATAATTTCTATCGCCTCGGCTTCAAGCTGTCGGTAGTGATTCATAAGCCACGGTTAAGGACAAAGAATAAAACCAAATTGTATCAAACAGGACTAACCTGACCATGGTAATTAACATAATTAGGTTTGGGGAGCGAGAATTCTTTCGGGTTTGAGGCACCAACCCTTCCATTTGCCAGGTATTCTTGGCACATGGATCGCTTTGGATATCCAATACTCCACCCGGGGAAATCCAAAGCAAGGCCCGATAATCGTAAAGGATTTTATACCATAAACTTGGATCCTTTTTTTTCTACCCGTAATACGAGGCCCAATTAATCTTTCCGGACTTTGTGCCACGCGTGATCCTGGGCCGACGCCAGGATCGCATCGCAAACCCTTTGGGTTTTCTGGGCCTCGCGAAAGGTCGGGGCGGCAGGGTTACCCGTTTCAATACCCTGGATAAAATCCGCAACTTGATGCACAAAGCTATGCTCATAGCCAATTGCCAAACCGGGGACCCACCAGCGGCCCATGTAGGGATGGTCACCATCGGTGATGTGAATGGAACGCCACCCCCGAAGGGGGCCTTCATCCTTGTAATCGAACCATTGCAGCCGGTGCAAATCGTGAAGGTCCCAGGCAATGGAACCGTTTTCACCATTGATTTCAAAGGTATAAAGGGCCTTGTGGCCCCGGGCATAGCGGGTTGATTCAAAATTACCCAGGGAGCCGTTGTCAAAAGTGTTGATAAAAGTACAGGCATCATCAATCCCCACCTTTTCCACTTTTCCAGTCAGGTTGTGCTTGCGTTCCTTGACAAATGTTTCGGTAAGGGCGCTTAAGCTGGAAAACTCTCCGTTTAGCCAAATAGCGGTATCAATGCAGTGGGCAAGCAGGTCCCCGGTAACGCCTGATCCTGCGGCCCCGACATCCAAACGCCAAAGGCCAGCCCCGCCTTGTGGTAAATCGGGACTAATGGTCCAATCCTGGAGAAACTTGGCACGGTAATGAAAAATACGGCCAAGCCGGCCCTCGGTAATCAGTTGCTTGGCGAAAGTCACTGCCGGGATACGCCTATAGTTGTACCAAACCATGTTGGGTACCCTGGCTTTTTCAATCGCATCGACCATTTGTTGCCCCTGTTCCCCATTGAGGGCCAAGGGCTTCTCGCACATGATCATTTTGCCAGCCAAGGCAGCAGCCATTGCGATTTCGGCATGGCTATCGTTAGGGGTGCAGATGTCAATGATGTCAATGTCTTTGCGTTCGATGAGTTTGCGCCAATCGGTTTCCGTATCATCGTACCCCCAGGACTTGGCAAAAGCCTCAGCCTTTTCCTTGGTCCTTCCACAAACGGTTTTAAGCTTGAGTTGATGCTTCAGGTCGAAAAAGTGATTGGCCTTTGAAAACCCGTTGCTATGAGCTTTTCCCATGAAACCATAACCAATCATTCCAACATTGAGTGTTTTCATTGCCCTGATCCTTTTTGCTATTTTTCCAAGGTGAAACGGAAGGTAATTTGTAGATCTGAAATGGAAAGAGGCCGGGGAAAACCCGGCCCCTCCGCTAAACAATTTTAGGCCCCAAGGGAGGCGTATTTCTCCTTGAGTTTGCCAAGAAACTGCATGCTGTCCGCTGTTACATCCCAGGCATTGGGCCAAAAGCAAAGGTCAATGCACCACCAATCGGAGGGGATTCCTGCCTTTAAAAGCTCTGGAATGTACTCATCAAAATTGAGATGCCCGGTTCCAAACGGGTTGTGGGTGCTGGTGGCGTGTTCATTCAGGGAACCGTCCGAGTCGATCAGATGGACATGGTTGATCCGACCTTTGAGGTTGTGGAGCAACTCGATGCCGCCTCCCGCAAGGGTTTCCTTTTCCCCAGGTTGCAAGGCACCGATTTTGGCACACATATGGGCATGGCAAGAGTCATACATGGCCCCAAAGTTGGTGTTACCCATAGCCCTTACCGCATCGATCATGGAAACAATTTCGGAAGGCTTGTTGAAGGCAAACCCTGGTTCAAATTCCCAGGAAACCTCCAACCCATGGTCCGCGGCCATTTTACAAGCCACATCCCAAGCTTTTACCGCCCGATCAAAGGCAACCTTGGGGTCGATTTTTTCCTTTTCCAAGGTACTAGGTGGCTCCACGGCATCCACCCGAATCAGCTTGATACCAAGGTCTTGGGCAAAGGTGCAATAGCCCAAAAAGGCTGCCAAATAGGGCGCAGGGTCCTCCACGGAAATCAATTTGAAAGACCATAGGTCCGGAGCGATTCCGGAAAATGCCAAGCCATGATCGGCGACTTCTTTTTTCAGGCGTTCCCGGGAAGCCTTGGTGGGATGGGACCTTGGTGTTGGGTGTTTCCCAAAGCTGCCAAGTTCAACGCCGTCAAGCTTGAGGTCCTCCAACCCATGGAGGATTTTGTGGAAGCTGATTTCTTCCTTTTGATTGAATACATACGCCCAGGATCCGATACTGATTTTCTTGCCCATGACCTATTAACTCCTTGCTTAGAAAGAAAAAAACATTCCAATTACCTGGATTTTTTGTGGTCACCCACCTCTGGAGCCTTGGGATTTACCCCTGGGCCAAAGTACCTAAGGGTGACTAATGGCTCGGTGCCTGTATTTGCAATGGTGATGCCACCGGTGGCAGCTTCATGGGTAACAAAATACTCATCCGAGGTAAGTTCGCCAAAGCGGATCATGGCAGGTGTTTCAAGGGGATGACAACCAATTTTCCCCACCCCCTGCATGGTAATAAGTCCAAAAGCACCATTGTCTTTAACGGTTACTTTGCAGCCTGGTTCCACGGTAAGTTCTTTGGCGCTAAACAGCTCTTTTCCCTTCACCTTGCCATAAACCACCCATCGGTCGACATAGCCTTCCCGGGAGGTGTTGCCATCGGCAATGGGTTCGAGATAATGGGCATCTTTGAAATCAGGATTGACATTGCCTTCCCAGTCGAGCTGACCCACGATAAAATCAAGATCGTTCCGTTTATCCTTGGGCATATCCTTGACCAAAAGGTCCCAGGGTACAAAACGGCCTTCCACCATGGACTGGTACATGCCAAAAACATCTGATCCCCATTGGGGTTCATAGGTCACAAGGCTGCCCGGTGCATGAAGCACACAGGGAGGTACCAGCCATCCGGTACCTGGTTTCAATTTGTAGGCTTTTGAGAAGTTCAGGATTCCGTTGTCTCCCTCATTCCAGCGTTCCAGACAACGCCTGATATCTTCCTTGGTCGTTCCCGGTTCCAGGCCAAAAAAAGTATAAGGAAAGTTGTTGCCAATGCTGTTGAGCTGGGGTGGATAATAGTACGATTCCGGTTTGCCTTGCTGGCCAATCAGGGCGGCTTGCTCTTCGGATTGGTGCATATGGTGAGGAATCGGGCCCATGTTGTCAAAAAATTTGGAATAGACAGGCCACCTTTTGTAAGTATCCCAAATAGGTTTGCCAACAAGTTTGATCCCTTCCAACCCTACCGCTTCGGCCAAAGTAAAGACACGCTTGCCTTCGTGGACGACATAACTCAGCCCTTCGTCCAGCTCGCGGTTATCATTGGCCGCCGGGGTGGTGGAGGCAAACCATCGCTCATCAATCCCGCCCCTATGGGCCCCATAGGCATAAATATGGTCAGGATGCAGTTTGATTCGTCGGCCTGGCATCAAAAACGATCGGGGAACCCAGGTTGGGGCAAGGCGGAGAATACCCTCCGTATTTTCAAGGACTTTTTGAACCAATTGGGCGGAAGGCTCGGAAAGTTTGGACTTTGCAACCAAAAGGGCGGACATCAGCAGGGACTCCGGAATTTAGCCGAATGGGGAATGAGGGTGTGAAACAATTGACCTCTTGTTGCGTATAGGGTATTAGGGGCCTCCCGCCCACTTACCTAAGCAAATCCAAGGATTTTTTCCCCGGTTTGGTTATAGAATAAGGGTGTGGCACCTTGGGTTGGGATGTTTCCACCCAAGGCCATCCATGTCGAACCGACGATTTTTCGACCCATTTGTCGAAAACAAGGGTTTGCCCAAACCCCGGTTTGCCAATCGGCATGGATCCGTTTTTTGGAGTCCTGTTGGCAGGACATTGAGAGGCTTTTTTTGGAATGAGTGAAGTTCGAAAGTGTTATGCGGGAATGGTAATCGTTGCCCATGTTGATGGTGAAGTTCGCAAAGCAATAACAAAACACCTGCATACTTGTGGATGGAATGTGATTTCGGTGGACACCTGTAGCCAACTCTTTTCCCGCCTGAAGGCTTGGCCCGGAGCCAAAGTCGTTTTATCGACGAAAATGCCCGACGAATCGGGGTATTTGGCCTGCAGCAAGGTTTTGAAATCCCAGCCGACCATCAAAATCCATTTGATCGATTCAAAGCCGGATCAGGCAGATGAACGCTTGGCCGCTTTTGTGGGGGCCGCCTCCATCGGGCCGATGGAAAAGGTCCTTGCTGATTTTGGTTCCCCGGTGGAAACCAGGCTCTAGGGCTTGATTGCACAAGGAATTGGAAAAGGGCACCCCGCTGATTCACCCAGCAGGGTGCCTTTTGGTTTCGGGATTCCTGTTTGCCCAATTGCCTATTTAACCTCGAAAATGGATTCAATTTCGACGGCTATGTTTCCGGGCAACGCTACGGTGCCAATTGCACTTCTCGCACCGACGCCGGCATCCTCGCCAAAAACTTCTGCCATAAGGTCAGAATACCCGTTTATTACCTTGGGGTGATCAAGAAAGTCCGGTGAAGAATTCACAAGGCCCAAAGTTTTAACCAGGCGAACCACCTTGTCGAGCGAACCCAATTGGTCCCGAACGGTGGCTAAAATGTTCAGGCCAACGGCACGGGCACTTTCCCTGCCTTGTTCAAGAGTAAGGTCCTTGCCTAATCGACCGGTGATAGGGGTGGTTGCCGAAATGCGGGCAGGTCCATGGCCTGAAACATAGAGCATATTTCCCACCCGAACCGCCATTTTGTACTTGGCAACTGGAGTGGCGGCCTTGGGAAGGGTTAGGTGGAGTTCTTGAATTTTTTCTTCTGCGGTGGACATGGTGAACTCTTAAGCTTGGGAGGATCGGGTTAGGGGACCAATGGTCGTTTTATGGAGGATCCGGGAGATCCTCACGAAAAACGGGTTGTGGGCAAGTTTCATTTTTTACCTGGTCTTCCGGACAATGCCCTTCCAAACCAAAGCAAGGAAGGGTTAAAGTGGCCTATGAAAGAACCTTTTCCCGATTCGGCAATTTCCAATGCCCCCTTTGTTGGAAAAAGACTTTGCGCAAATGGTGGAATCTGTTAGAGTAAAAGGGTCGATAACCCCCTCCATAGAAGGACTTTCCGGCTTCACCCGTCCCGCCGATAAGGGTAAATTCCATGGTATCCTGCACCAAACTTCCCAAACTTGACCGCCGGGCTTTCCTCCATGCGGGTGCCTTGGGGATGGGATTGGGCTTGCCAGAACTATTGTTTCGAGAGGCAAAAAGTGCCGAGTTCCGGCGAAATGCACCGCAAAATTCCGTTATTTTGCTCTGGATGCGAGGCGGCCCCAGTCAACATGACCTATGGGATCCCAAGCCGGACGCCCCGGTCGAATACCGGGGGGAGTTTTCCTCCATTTCGACAACAATCCCCGGGATAAGGCTCTGTGAATACGCACCCCTTGCCGCCGCCCGGATGAACCAATGGGCTATTGTCCGTAGCCTTGCCCACCGAAACGAGGATGGCAATGTAGGTCATTCGGATGGGGACCAGATCTGTTTTACCGGGTATCGAGCCGGGCCCATGCCGGATGTCAATGTCATGCCCAGTTGCGGAGCCTGGACGGCACGATTTTTAAGCGACCTGGATCCGGGAATGCCCGCCTACGTCATGATCCCAAGGCTCCTGCCTGGGGCCGGTCATGCTTGGCTTGGACCTCAGTCAAGAGCCTATGAAACCTTGGCAGACCCTGCCGAAAACCGGCCTTTTGTGGTTCCAAACCTTGGCCTTTCTTTGGGAAACGCAAAATCTTTGGGGGAACGAACCTATTTACTTGGGGCTCTGGACCTTCCCGTTTCTACGGCGATTCCCAAGCCTTCCGGGTTGGGAGAAGCCGGGGAGGGATTGGCCCGCTATCAAAAAAAGGCTCTTGACCTCCTCACCGGAGATCGGGCCCGAATGGCATTCGACCTGGCTCGGGAACCCATTAAGGTTCGGGAACGCTATGGAATGATGCCCGCCTTTGATCCCAAAGATGTGCAACGCTGTGGTGCCCCAAACTGGGCCCAACGAATGCTTTTGGCCAGGCGACTGGTTGAGGCAGGTGTTCGTTTGGTAACTGTGGATTGTCGGTGGTGGGATTTTCATAAACAGGGTTTCGATTCCCAGAAAAGGGGATTTCTTCCCCGTTGGGACCTGGCCTACACAGCCCTGCTGGATGACCTTAAGGACCGGGGACTTTTGGATTCCACGCTGGTGGTGGCTTGGGGCGAAATCGGCCGCACCCCCCGTGTAAACGAACAAGCGGGCAGGGATCACTGGCCCCATGCGTTGTCGGCCGCCTTTGCTGGAGGCGGGGTCATTGGCGGCCGTGTGGTTGGCAGCACCGATGCGAAAGGAACAGCTCCCAAAGACCTCCCCAAAATTCCGCACGATGTCCTTGCCACCATTTATCGACACTTGGGTATTGACACGGCCCATCAGGAAACGGCCCCCACCGGAAGACCATTTCCTGTTCTCCCTTTGGGGAAACCGATCGAAGAGCTGTTTGTTTGAGCGAAAAAAATCCTATCCAAGGGTTACCTGGACTCTCCTCTTAATTCCGGGATTTTTTTAGAAAAGGACCTTTCCAAACGAATTCCTGTACCTTGTATAGGGGTTTTGAAATCCCGGAATATTATGATTGGCAATACCCAAACTACGGATCACAAAGGGGTATTCCCGCCCGAAAATGCGGATAAAACCGCCCATCGGTTACAAAGGGCAAGGGCCAAAAAATAGGATTCCATGGTGCAATCGGAAAATCCGCACCGGATGAACCACAATCCCATAACAGAAGCATATTCCCTAATCATTCTCAGCAAATATCAGGTCGAAGCCTAAATAGAGCACCACCGCAGACGCTCAACCGGAGCATTTCCATGGGCAGTTCCTTGAAAAAAATTAGCCGTTTCTTGCCGTTCGCTGTGTTGCTGCTTGGCGTTATGGATAGGCTAACGATCCCAAG
>SYLG01000085.1 GCA_005808665.1 Planctomycetia bacterium
AAATCCAACGGGGCAACAAGTATGAAACTAACAGGCAAGGTGGAAATCTGTTGGGGGAAACTTCCGGGGAACAAAAACCTCCCCAAAACCCGCACTCTACCCTGGCCTTCCCCTTCTTTAGATTAGGGCATTTGAATCCTTCAGGGGAGAGAACGCCGGGCTTTGATAGGTGCGAAACCGATTATTTCCCTTTTTGGGAACAGTTAGATGAGAAGGCCCGATAGAGAATCAGGTCGTAGGCAATCTTCAGCCCACCTGCGAGGAAAAAGGGCATGTTCATCCAACCGCCAGTCCCGACAAGAATGGTTGCCAACATCGGTGAGATCGACGCACCCACCGATCGGGCAACCGCAGTGACCCCGGCGGCAGCCGATCTCTCATCGGGTCGGACGATCGCCATAGTGTAGGCTTGCCGGGCGGGAACATCCATTTGAGAAATACTGAACCTCAAGAGCAGAATCCCGATGGCCCAATCCAGATCGGTCATGAGAGGGACGAGGATCAAAAAAAGATTGGAGGGCAAATGGGTAAAAACCATCGTGTTGATCAGGCCGACCCGTCGGGCAAGCCACCCTGCAGCCAAGGCGGAAACTCCGGCCAATAGATTGGCGAAAAGGAAGATCGTTCCCAAACGGACAGGATCGAGATGGAACCGAAGGTAAAACCAATAGGCAATAACACTTTGAATGACAAAGCCTCCGCCCAGTGCATCCAAAGCAAAAAGCAGGGACAATTTGAAAACGGGCCCTCTGGATTCATGCAACCCAAACATTGCATTATTTGACACCCATGATTTGCTTTCAGGCCTGGTTTCAATGGCCGCAGACAAGAAGACAAACCCAACGATCATGGCCAAACCAATCGTGGAGTATGCCACCAAGACAGGGTAATATGTCGTCGCACCGATCATGCCGAAGCGTGTCGAAGTACTTGCCATCCAACCCCCGGCAAAGGCACCAAGGGCAGTCGAGAACGATCCGGCGAGGTTGTACCAGGCAAAAACGGATGTTCTCCGATCGTCGCTCAGTATTTGGGATAGGGCAGCCTGTTCCACCGAGAGAAATGGCCCGATTTCATTGCCACTTGGACTGATGACGCCAAGGGTAGCCCCGATTAAAAGCCACAAAAAATTGTTGGTGGAAAGGAAAACGATACCTGAAAGCATCATCAGGATGGCACCGACCATCAAAATGTTGCGCCGGCCAAACCGGTCGGCGGTTGTGGTTAGCCACAAAGAAATCAGGGTGTCTCCTGCCATGGTGAGCGACAATAACAAACCGATCTCCCAATCCGTCAAGCCGACCTTGGCCAAATACAACACGAGCACGACTGAAAGTAGGCCAAACGCAAACATTCTCAAACAACGCGCCGATAACAAAATCCATCCGTCCCTTGTCAATTGAAGACTCACGAGGTTCCTTTTTGGTGTTTTAAATGGTTGGATGGGTCGGCTAAATCCATGGGTTGAGCCAACATCGCACCCCAAAACAATCGGACGCCTTTGGTTAGGCTCCCTTTTTCCCCCTATTGTCCATCTGGCAGGATCCCCGGCGGGCGTATACCCATTCCCACCGATTTCGTGAGGCTATCGCCCATGTCGGTGCGGCATTTTTGAGCGAATCGGAGGAGTTTCTGGAGCATTTCGGGTTCCTTTGCCGAGATGTCCCTGATTTCGGAAGGATCGGCGACAAGGTCATAAAGTTCTGGTATTTGGATCGTTTTTTGGTCATATCGGGCGGGGATGCCGCCTTTACCTCCGGGCCTACCAGAAAGGGTTCGATAAACATGGGGAAGCTGCAATTTGTAGCGACCATCGTTCGTCGCTACGGCTTGAAGCTGATTGTTCTCGAAATAAAAGGCATACCCCTCATGGGGATTTTTTGCACCGGGCTTGGAGGTGATAAAGTCCCAAACATCCCTCCCGTCAATGGGTGGACCATTTCGTACCAGATTCAGTTGGGCCGCAATGGTGGGCAGGAGGTCGATGGTCATAAAGTTGGTGTCCACCCGGGTGTTAGGCGACAACCTGCCCGGCCATGACATGATGCAGGGGACCCGGACCCCTCCCTCAAAACAGGTTCCTTTTCCTTCCCGAAAAGGACCTGAACTCCCTGCATGTTCACCGTAACTTAGCCATGGTCCGTTATCACTGGTAAAAATGATCCATGTTGTCTCAAGAGTACCGGATTTTTGCAAAGTTGCTATGACCTGCCCCACACTATCGTCTATTTCCTCAATCACATCCCCAAGCGTTCCGGCCTTGGATTTACCAGCAAATTGGGGCCCCGCGAAGAGGGGAACATGAGGCATACTGTGGGCCAAATAGAGAAAGAATGGCTTGCCTGATTTCGAAGAGGTTTCAAGGAATCGGACAGCCTCCCGGGTGTAGCGACTGGTCAAGGTGGTTTGTTCGGCGGGAGTGACATCCTCATCGATTATTTTTTCATTTCGAAATAGCGGCAGGTTAGGGTAGGTTCCTTTTTTGGATTCGGGATGATGAGGCCACATATCGTTGGAATAGGGTAGACCGAAATAACTATCAAAACCGTGACGGGTGGGCAAGAATGGCTCGCGATGACCGAGGTGCCACTTGCCGATGGCGGCGGTAAAATATCCGCCCCTTTGGAGTAACCCGGCAATGGTTTCTTCGTCAGCATGGATGCCGTGTCGGGCCTTGGGTCCAAGGGCTCCGTGAATACCAAGACGGTTGGGATAACAACCGGTAAGCAGGCCGGCCCGGGATGCTGAGCAGACGGGTTGGGCCACATGAAAATTGGTGAATGTCCTCCCCTTTTTGGCGAGTTTGTCAAGATGTGGGGTTCGAATGGTTTTGGCCCCGAATGGTCCAATGTCGCCGTATCCCAAATCATCGCAGTTGATGAGGACGATGTTGGGTCGGATTTGATTCGGAGCCAAAGCGAACAAGGCAAGGAGGACTAGGGAAGTCATGGTTGTCTCGATTGGGTCCCTGAGTTATTTTTGGCATCCTAGGGCGAAATAATCCGCAATCCAACCGATAAAAGTTTAATCCTCATTATCGACTCCGGAAAACCTGGCAAACCAAAAGCCTTATGTTGACGGGGTTAGGGGATTTGGCCCGGTAGTGATCAATTCATCTCGTTGATTTCCACCGAATATCCGCCGTCAAGGCCCCTTTTCCCGGGAGAACGGTGGCCCTTTCGCGGATCGAACAATAATCAAACCCGCCCAAGCGGCCAATCGCATCGAGGCCTGCGGGGTCGATGTGCATGTTTTCCGAAATAAGGGCATCGGCAACATGAACAAAGACGACCTCTGCCAAAATGAGATTTCCAGCCCCCGGAACCCCGGGCTTAAACCGGGTTATATTCGAGGTTTGACATTCCAGAGTGATTTTGGCTTCCGCCACCCTTGGAGCATCGACCCTTTCGGCCCGCAAGGGAGTCAGGCCTGAGAGATCGAATTCGCTTTCGTCTGGAGGCAAGGGCTCCGCACAAGCCACTATTTGGGGAAGCAAATCGCGATGGGCGATATTGATGGTAAACTGCCCTCGGCCTCCCTCCGATTGGGGCTTCAGATTGCGCAGGGTGTCCTTGGGCTCCCCCGCTTGATTGTTGGCAATCCCTAGCACGACCATCATCGGATTGGAGCTAACGGCGTTAAAAAAACTAAATGGGGCGAGATTGGCCACGCCATTTTGTTTCCCAGATCCATAGGATCCAACGACCGCAATGGGGCGTGGAACAACGGACCCAATGAGCAGGTTATAGCGGGCTTTTGGGTCCAACAAATCGGGATCAAATTGCATTGGACAACCTTACAGGGTAGCGTTTGATGGTTTGGCAATTTTTACCAAGACAAGACTTTTGCGACCGCTTTTGTCGTATTTTTCCCGGCGGGCGGGAGGCAAATCGTCCGGACTTCCTGGAGTGAACCCTCCTTTTTGTTGGAAAAAGTTGAACGATTGGGTTGAAAGACAAAAGAGCCGCATAAAACCCGCCGCCTTGGCCTGATTCTCGGCAAACTGCATCAGCCTCTGGCCAATTCCCTGATTTTCGAAACGGGGATCCACGCACAAACAGGCCAATTCCGCCATTTTCGGTTCGGTAAATACATGCAGGGCGACGCACCCCACCGGTTCCCGGTCCACCTCAAACACAAAGAAATCTTCGGCTTGCCGCTCAATTTCGGTACGAGTGCGTTTTAACAATTCCTCGCTGGCAACGGACTTGGCGATGAGGCGATGAATCACCTGGGCATCCTTTTTGCGGGCTCTGCGAATGGCCTGGTATTCATTGGCATGGATAAGTGTTCCGATCCCCTCGTTGGAGAAAACCTCGGCAAGGAGGCCTTCTTCAACCCGACCGTCTATGATATGGACCCTTGGAATTCCCCCTTCGACGGCCCGCAGCGCCTGTTCCAACTTGGAATGGAGATCCGGGGGAATTTCACTTTTCCCTTTTTTGGCGAGTGTGGCCGCTTCTTCCTGGGAAAGTTGCCGAAGGAGGAGTTTTGTCTCCTGGGAGGATCCCCTAAGTTCCGTATGTCCGGAATCCCATATTTCCCGGGCCAGGGAACGGGAAATTTCGATCCCTGGTCGGGTTGTCAGGTAGACGATTTTGGTCGCCTGAAGAGCCCGGGCCAGCTCCATGGCCACAATGTCGCTATTGAGCCTATATGTTTTTCCTTCGCCATCATAACCGACCGGCGAGATAACCGGGACCATGTCGACGCTTAACAGATTGCGAATCATTTCCGCATCAATTCGTTCAATCTTGCCGGTGAGGAGGTGATCCACCCCCCCAAGGATCCCGGCAGGGTGTGCAACCACGGCATTGGTCACTGCCCCACGAAGGTCGGCCTGACTGAGCCCCTCCAAAAGGTCGTGGCTGACCCGACCGGAAGCCAGTAAGGCAAGTTGGAGGGTGGCTTCGTCGGTGACCCCAGAGCCGTCCAGGTTGGTTGGAACCTGGCCCATTTGTTTGCCAAGCCGTTCTATCTGATGCGCCGCTCCATGAACCAAAACCACCCCTATTCGAAGCGACCTTAGCAAGGCCAGGTCCAAAAGGACATTGCGAAAGTTTTCATCCTCGACGATGGCCCCATCGACAGCAATCACGAAGACACGATCCCGAAAACGGGGAACATACCGGAGGATCTCGCGCAGGTCGATTAAACGGCGGCCGGACGGGGGCTTGCCTTCGCTCATGGAGGGGGTTTCCTGGGGAATTTGGGTTGTCAACACTCGCAACAGGGCCTCATCCCATGAAATCAAGACTAGTACGCTGTGCCCATTGGACAAGTTGAACACGAAAGTCGCTATCCTATCCTATTCATAATTCGACAAAAGAAAGATTCAATCCGGGAGAAGCCAATGAGCAGTCAAGCCGTCGAAAAAGTGGTTATTGTGGGTTCTGGACCCGCAGGTTGGGCTGCCGCCATCTATGCTGCCAGGGCAACCCTGAATCCCCTTGTTTTTGAAGGTGCTATCACCGAGTCCAACCGGCTTATGGGCACCCTTCCACTTGGCCAGCTTAATCTGACTACCGAGGTGGAGAATTATCCAGGATTTCCCTCTGGACCTTTGCGGGAATACCTTGCCGGGGCGTTGCCGGAAGATCGGCGCCCATTTTGGATTTTGGATAACGACAAACAACCCGCTCATGGGGTAACCGGCCCCGAACTGATGGAGTTGATGCGTCAACAAGCCGTCAATTGTGGTGCACGAATCATCACGGATGACATAACTGCCGTTGATTTTTCCCAGCGACCTTTTTGCCTAACTTCTCTTGAGAATGGGACCGTACACGCTCAAGCGGTTATTGTCGCAACCGGGGCCCGGGCGAACTACCTTGGCCTTGCCTCAGAGGAAAAGTACAAAAATCATGGCGTCTCCGCCTGTGCCGTCTGCGACGGTGCCTTGCCCCGTTTTCGCAACAAACCCCTGGTGGTGGTAGGAGGGGGGGATAGCGCGGTCGAAGAGGCTACCTACCTGTCAAAGTTTGCCAGTATGGTGTACCTTGTCCACCGCCGGGACAAGCTTCGTGCCAGCAAGGTGATGGAGCAACGAGCCCTTGCCAACCACAAGATTACCCCGGTTTGGAACAGCCATGTGGAAGAGTGCCTTGGCACCGACCAACAAGGCCTTATTGGCGTTCGGGTAAAGTCCCTTGTGAATGGTTCCACCAGGGATATCGAGGCCTCTGGTATGTTTGTCGCCATTGGACATACGCCGAACACCCACTTTTTGGCCGGTCAGCTTGAAACCAACGCAAAAGGCTATGTTGTGTGGCCCAAATCGCATCGGACCAACACATCTGTCGAGGGAGTGTTTGCAGCAGGAGATGTCGGGGATGATTACTATCGGCAAGCGATCACTGCCGCCGCCTCAGGGTGTCAATCGGCCCTGGACGCCGAAAGATGGCTTTCGGCGCAAGGGATCGAATAACCGGCCCACCATTTCATGAAATCAGGTGATACCAGCCCAATTCCTTATTCCCGGAGTATTGGATGTCCCAGAAAGCACTCGAAAAACCCAATAAATACGACGAGATTCCCTATACCAGTCGTGCGTTTGCTTTTACCCATCCTGAGCACCTCGGGGCAATGGCCAAGCTTTTTGGAATGAATCCGGCTTCGCCGATAGAAGCCCGCGTGCTCGAAATTGGATGTGCTTCGGGAGGTAACCTGATTCCGGTTGCCTGTGCGAATCCAAAGGGGGAGTTCCTCGGGATCGACTTTTCCAAGGTGCAGGTGAACCAAGCAAACGCTTCCATCCAAGCCTTGGGCCTAACCAATATCCGGATACTCCATCAGGACATCCTTGATTTTGACTCCAGGGAACATGGTAAATTTGATTACATCATTTGCCATGGTGTGTTTTCCTGGGTTCCTGAAGCGGTTCGTGAACGGATCCTTGCCATATGCCGGGAAAGTTTATCGGATCAGGGTGTTGCCAACATCAGCTACAACACTTATCCCAGCTGGAAAATGCGAGAAATCATTCGGGACATGATGAATTACCATGCAGGAAACAGGGCAACAGCCACCGAAAAAGTCCAGCAATCCAGGGCAATCCTGGACTTCATCCAGAAAAACTCGGATCCCAAAAGCTCCTTTGGCATGTTGCTCTCCTCCGAGGTGGAAGTATTAAAGGCGGCCCCGGATGATTATCTCCTTCACGAACACCTTGAGGAGACAAATGTACCCTACTATTTCAAGGATTTCATGGCCCTGGCGCACAAGAATGGCCTCAACTATGTAGGGGAAACCCACATCCATGAAATGGTTCCCCATTTTCAGGGCCCAGAAGTGCATTCGGCTTTGGAAACGGTTTCAGGGGGAAATATCCTCCTAATGGAACAATACATCGACTTTTTCAGCAACCGCCGATTCCGGCGAACCCTGCTCACCCATGCCAAAAACTCTCCCCACCTGACAAGGCGCATTGATCCGAACGGGCTCAAGCGATTTCAATTGGGTGCTTTTTTCCGGACAGAACCGGTCCCCTTTTCCGAGATCCGTGAACAGCGATTCACCGATCCCGACGGCAGAACCCTGAACAGTCAGGTTCCGGTGGTTCGGGCAGCCCTTACCGTCCTTTCGGAGGCTTGGCCTTCCACCCTTTCCTTTGACGAGTTGCTCGAAAGGGTAAGGGCCCTTCTTGGTGGATTCCAACCCAATGATCAAGCCCTGCTGGACGAACTCCTGGTAAAGGGGTTCTGTGGCGGAATGATCCGGATCCGGATAAACCCGGTACGAATCGCCGACCTGAAGGAGGAAAAGCTTTTGGCATTTGCGCCGACCCGGCTCCAGGCACTTGGTGACCAAAACGAGGCAACCACATCATGGCACAATACCATACGCATTAACGATCTTCAAAGGGTTATTATTGGACTCCTGGATGGCCAAACCACCCGCGCACAGGTTCTTGACGCCATTATCGCCAAATGTATCAAAGGACAATGGACCATTGGCAACCAGGGGGTTCCCGTAACCGACCCCCTCCAGATGCGGGCCCTGATTGAGCCGGTTTTCCCGGGTGCCCTTTTGGAGCTTCAAAAATCAGGCATCCTGGTGCCAAAGGACTAAATGACTGTGTCCACATATTCCATGGGCCATGATGATGTCCTTGTCGAGGTGAAACTCGGGACCCGCTCTTACCCCATCATGATTTCAAATGGAGGTTCAGTACCTTCGGTTGGGGCTTTTGCCCGTTCGCGGAACCAAAGTAGGTTGGCTTTTGTCGTGGCGGATGGGGGCGTAACTGCTCACCTTGAACCGCTAAGAGAATCCCTTTTGCAGGCAGGTTACCGGGTAGAGTGCGTCATCCTTGCACCGGGTGAGGGTCAGAAATCGCTTGCCCAAGCGGCGTTACTTTACGAAAAACTGCTGGATTTGAAGGCCGATCGTAAAACCCTAATGGTTGCCTTTGGGGGAGGCGTCACGGGCGATTTGACTGGATATGTTGCGGCTACCTACCTTCGGGGACTTCCTTTTCTTATGATTCCCACCACGCTTTTGAGCATGGTGGATAGTTCGGTGGGAGGCAAGACCGGGGTCAACCTGTCCCGTGGCAAAAACCTGGTGGGATGTTTTCATCAGCCCTTGGGCGTTTGGATCGACCTTAAGGTGCTGGAAACGCTTCCAGACCGTGAATTTCGAAGCGGCATGGCCGAGGTCATTAAATATGGCATGATCATGGATGCCCCGTTTTTCGGGATGCTTGAGCGGAACCTTTCCGGGATATTGGCTCGGGACCACGGATTGCTCCGGAGGGTTGTTGCCCGGTGTTGTGAACTCAAGGCCAATGTGGTTTCCCAGGATGAGCGGGAAGAGACAGGACTTCGTGCCATCCTGAATTATGGGCACACTTTTGCCCACGCCTTTGAGGCGGTGGCGGGTTACAGTGCCTGGTTTCATGGAGAGGCAGTAGCAGCGGGGATGCAGGCAGCCGCCCGGCTTGCCAACGGAAGGGGCCTCATTACAAACGACATTGTCGAGCGACAAAGTCGTATCTTGTCGGCGTTTGGCCTCCCGGTGGACTGCGACAATAATTGGCCCGCGGATACCTTGATCGACATTATGCGAAGCGATAAAAAAGCCGAGGCGGGTCAGCTAAGGTTCATCCTGCCCGTTGGCCTTGGGGAAGTGCGCCTTTTTGCGGATGTCACTGTCGATGAAGTAACCGCTGCCCTGGCAAAACGAGGGGTATAAGGCAGGTTGGCGAGCCATGGGAGAACCCAATGATTCGCCAGTAACCACCCCAAAAATCGGAAACTATTGATCCAGATCGCGGATAATAAGTTTGCGCCAGGAGACTTCATAAGGCCCGGTCCCTTTGCCTATGCCGTGAACCTGGAGGCCAATGAATCCCTTGGCATCTTCGGCGTCGGTCATGTCGGCAATGGCAACGCCATTAACCCAGGTCTGGACCCGGTCGCCCTTGGCCAAAATGCGATAGCGGTTCCAATCGCCCTTTTTGAATGCGCCTTTGGTCTCCCCGGTGGGCTCTTTGGTGTCAAGCCATTTGCCACGCCTTGCTTCATCATAAATGCGCCCAGCCATACCATCGGTGGAAATCTCAACCTGGGGGCCATAGAGGCGGTCCTTGGGGAGTTTGCCCCCGAGCTTGGGTTGGAAACCGTCATTGGGGGCAAGGTGACTGCGGATCTGGACACCCGAGTTGAGGGCATTGTCCACCTTGACTTCAAAAACCAATTCGAAATTGCCATACTCTTTGTCGGTAACCAAAAAACTGTTGCCAGAACCTTCGGCCGTTTTTCCGACGATGCAATCCCCCTCGACCCGGTAGGTTGCCGTTCCACTATGGATGGAAAACCCGTCTAGGTTTTTACCATTAAACAAGGGCTTCCCCTTATCCTGTGCCTGGGCAAACAAACCAAGGGATGCCAAACAGAAAGCAAGGCTTAAGGCATTTTTCATCACGAGAGTTTCTCCAAATCGGGTTGGGAAAATAGGTTGGTGGGGCACAAACAGCCTAGGAGTTTTGGCCCAAGGCACCAGCTTGTTCCCTGGGATTCCTTACAGCATTTCATCCAGCCAACGCCAGGCAACCGTCCTTGCCTCCTCCGGGAAGCCGTGGGCGCCCGGGTAAGCCATTCTCCGGAATAGTTTGATGTCCGGGCGGCTTGGCCGCATTCCCACGGTCCTTGAATAATGTGCAGCAACGCGATTCAATTTGGCCTCCAAGCCATATTGTTCGAACTCGTCTCTGGTTCCTGAAACAAATAGTGCCCGTGGACAAACCATCATCATCAAATCGTCGAAATCAACAGGCACCGGTAATTGCGGTTCCCTGAGATATTGGGCAAACCCCTTGATGTAGGTGTAGCGGCCAACCCCGGAAATCACCTTTTCCCCAGGTACCAAGGGAGTATACCCCCCCGGTCTCGCCCAGTGATCCTTGGGACGCATCCAGCCATATACTCCTCCATTTGCAACCGCCACCTTGACACGATTATCAAACGCTGCCGTGAAAAGGGTTGAATGGCCACCCAGGGAATGGCCTATGCAGCCTATCCTTTTCGGATCGACCTCTTTTCGGGTCCTCAAGAAATCGATGGCCCGCATGGCATCCCAAAGATTTTTCCCCACCATCGACCATTCGGGATGTTTTTGGTAAAAACCACGACTGTCATAGGGACCAAGCCCGGGCGTAACCCGTTCGCCATCCGTCAATAGGTCAATGCAAAGCGTAACATAACCCCTTTGAGCCAATTCAAGCCCATAAGCCCGGCTATTATCCGAAGCATCCGGTGGAGACTTTGGTTTGAGCCCGGCCAATCCTGCCACCCGATCCTTGCCAGAACCGGCCGTGGTCGGATGAATGCAGAGCATGGCTGGGGCTGCCCTTTTGCCCTTTCCCGGCCGTGGAACCTTGGGAACCAGCAGCCACGCCGAAATCCAATCGTCCTTTTCTGACCGCAAATTGACATGGTACCGAACCAGGATTTCATCCTGAAAAACCTCTCTGACCTCCGGTTCCAAGTCCACTACTTTTTCGGGAAATGGCCCCAACAGGGAGAGCCAATCCTTGCGGATTTGGCCAAGATCCGGCAAGGTGGGCTCCTGGGTGAATCGGGGCAATGCGCAACCAAATACCGATGTCGTAACAAATTCCCGTCGATTCATCGTCCGACCTCCAAGGTTCAAAAACCCTCCGGCTGCAAAAGATCCGGTTCCGTATGGGGATTTTCTCCCTCCCAGAAGCTGATTACCAGAGTGGCAACACCGTTTCCTATGAGGTTAGTAAGTGCCCGACCCTCACTCATGAACCTGTCGATTCCCAAAAGTAAAGCAAGCGATTCCAACGGGATCGAGGGGACCGCCTGCAGCGTTGCGGCCAAGGTAATGAACCCGGCCCCGGTAACGCCGCTGGCTCCTTTGGAGGTTAACATGGCAAGGAACAATATTCCCATTTGCTCAAGACAACCAAGGGTGGTGCCGGTGGCCTGGGCAAGGAAAACAATCGCCATGGTAAGGTAGATATTGGTTCCATCGAGATTGAAGCTGTAGCCGGTTGGAATAACAAGGCCAACAGTACCCGGGGAACAACCCATCAACTGCAGTTTTTTCATCATGCCGGGAAGAGCTGTTTCCGAAGAGCTTGTTCCAAGCACCAAAAAGATCTCTTCCCGAATTACAAGCAAATATTGCACCAGGGACAATCCACAAAGTCTCAAAATCAACCCGAGTACCACGAAAATGAAGACCGCTGTCGTTAGGTAGAAAGCAACCATGAGAAACAGGAGGTCACCAAGAACCGCAAGGCCAAACGCTCCAACGGTAAACGCCATGGCACCAAATGCCCCAATAGGGGCGACCTGAACGATGATGGCCATGATGGCAAAAAAAGTTTCCGCTACCCTTTCCAGTCCATTTAGTATTGGTTTTCCCCTCTCTTTCAGGGCAATTAACCCAAAAGCGGTTAGGACGGAAAGCAGCAAAACCTGGAGCAGGTCACCAGTTACAAAGGCATCCAAAAAGGTTTTGGGGATGATGTTAAGGAAAAAATCAACCGGGCCGAGATCTTTTGCCTGGTTAGCAACAACCAAAGCAGACCGGGCATCCACCTGGGTCGGATCATAGGCGATACCTCGCCCCGGTTGAAGCCAATTCACCACCAAAAGCCCGATCAAAAGGGCCAGAGTGGACACAACCTCGAAATAGACAATGGTTTTGATGCCTACACGGCCAAGTCTTTTGAGATCGCCTATAGAGGCAATACCATGAACGACGGTACAAAAGATGATTGGGGCAATGAGCACCTTCACCAGTTTGATGAAGCCATCTCCCAAAGGCTTAAGCGACTTTCCCAGATCAGGCCAAAGGGCGCCCACAAACACCCCAATGGCAACAGCAAACAGGACTTGCACATAGAGGATGCGATACCAGGGTTTGGCAAAAGGTTGGGTCATGGGAACAAAAGGTTTCGTTTGGATAAAAGGGTATGCTCCCAGTTTAATCCATTCCGCATGTTTAAGCTACGGACAGGGAAAAGGGTAATTTATCACCGAATCCCTGAAGGGCCAAAACTTGGAAGTAATTTTAAACCTTTGTTCCGTTCCGATTGACCCGGGAAAGGTCATTTGGTCGTTTGTGGCCCCGCAGGCTTGAAATACCGCTCTGCAAAGGTCAAAAAGGTCGGCCAGTTCGGCCCGGTGGTGTGGCCACCGTTGTGTTGCCGATAGGCGATTTCCCCATCGATCAGGCTGGTTTCCTGGGGAGGAAACTCCGTGGTACCCAAATCTTTTTTGTTCAGAAGTTTGTACACGGGGCCAGCATGAACACCCGCCAGAAACATGCCTTTTGCATCCACCCATCCCCCTTCCACCTGTTGGGAACCAACGCTTATCAAAACCGGGCGTGGGGCACACATGGCGATCAACTCGTGCGCATCCACGGGAAGATCCTTGCTGGTCAGCGGCCCGGCATATTTGATATAGTTGCCTGCCATCCAGTGGTATTCGCCAGAACCTGCTACATTCTCCACCTGTTCCCCAAAGTTTCGCCGATGCAATTTGGCACCCCCCGCCCCGGAGGAACCGATGAATCCGATAGCGAACCGTTCATCATAGGCCATGGCCACGATGGCAGCCTTGCCATACCGGGACAATCCCTCGATACCCACTTTTTTTGCATCGACCGAGGGATCGGTTTCAAAATAATCGAGGGCACGACTCGCCCCCCAAGCCCAAGCCCTAAGGGCTCCCCAATCGTCCACTTTGCGGGTTTGACCCTGATTGCAAAGGCCAATGATACCCTGCGTTAGTCCCGCTCCATTATCTGCCTGAATGCTGTTGGGAACAAGGATGGCATAGCCCCAACCCTTGGCGAGAACTTGTGCTTGCCAGGTGGGTGCGGCCCTTGGGCCAGGGGGTGGACCGAATCCCCGGCCTCCAAAACCAAACTCCATGATAACCGGTACGGGATCTTTGATTGCCGCAGGGGTTGTCAGGGTCAATTGAATATCGACCTTGATTTTGGGGAAGGATGTGTTGTCCACCGAACCGACCAATTTCTTCGTGATGGTCGCCACCCCCCCCACCTCTTCGTTTTTCGTTTCAACCACTTTCCAGCTTACTTTTGGCACCACCTTTGGAATCCGTCCATACACCTCACGATCAAAATCCTCCACGATTTCCTGCCTTCGCTGTTTTTGCCACATTTCCGGTGTGGTAACTTTCTGACCGTTTTTGAGGGTAAGTGGATCGGGCAGAATCGGGTTTGGGTTGGCCTTGGATTCGTCATAGTTGGCGGCATTGGGGGCCGTACGATCATTGCCATTGGCACCCCGGCGCAATTCCTTGATGTTTAACAGCTCCATCATTTTTTTGTGGTCCTGCTGGGTGGTCCACTTGGCAGGAGCGGGTTGGCTTGTCAATGGGGATTTCTGTTTGGGTTCGTCTCCCCGGCCGGAAAAGACAACAATTAACAAGGTAAATAATACGCTCCACTTCTCTGGCCGGATTGCTCGGAACATCGGTTTTCCCCAGAAATGGCCTTGGGCCAAAAAATTTCCACCCCCATAAAAGAGGCGGAAAGGAAAAGACATTGTATCAAGTTGATTGAATGGGTTCAGGTTCCAGAAGATCCGTCGGTCAAATCCATTGGAATTCTGCCAAGCCAGGGTACTTTGCCCCTGGATCCTGCACTGACACAAACCAACTATTGAGTACCAAAAAGGTCTTGGCATGGGGTTGCCTTTTGCTATTCGCCAAGCTGGCAATGGTAAATCCCTACCTGACTGAGTACCTCCATCATTATCCCAGTTTCCAAAACCCTATTGGCCTCGGCCAGTATCCGGAATATTTCATCCCGGCCAAACCGCCTCCGGCTTGCCTTGAGCACCACCTCGGGGTCAGGAATCTACCCATTTCGGTTATCCAATTGCATGTACATCGCCTTGCTTCCACCCGCTCTGGATAAAACCACGCCAATCCGAAGTTTGGAATCACTAAATGTTGCCACAAAAAGGGCCTTTACCAAGGATTTGCCAGCCCCGATTACAACATCTGGTTCGATCGTCCCAAACCCACTTGGGATGAGGAAAAATATAAGTATTGCGATCCCAATCGCAGTAATTGCGTCCGTGGCGTGGGACCGGAAACCCACTCCCACGCATGCATACCCACCGACAACATCAAAGCTCGACTCACCCACTCCTGTAAATTATTCGAATCGGTCACACTTTCTGCATAAAATCAGTCTTCAGGACGAAGAGCATACAAATAAGCCGAATGAAGAACATGCCGAACCCAAAGCAGAATCCCGCACAGAATTACGCGAGCGAGTTGGTCCCCGAGGATTCTCCGCCGGATTGCGTGAATGCCAACGGTGCTAACCACAAACTCCGGTTCATTGATTTGTTCGCTGGCATCGGGGGAATTCGACTCGGATTGGAAAGAGCGGGCGGAGAGTGCGTGTTTTCGTCAGAGTGGGACGCAGAAGCAGCGCAAAGTTATGAGGCTTTTTTTGGGGATAAGCCAGCGGGTGATATCACAACAATTTCAAACCCGGAAATTCCAGACCACGACATTCTGGCCGGTGGTTTTCCGTGTCAGGCATTTTCCATCATCGGCGACAGGAAGGGATTCGGAGACACACGCGGGACATTGTTTTTCGAAATTGAACGAATCCTGCGCGCAAAGCAGCCGCGAGCATTCTTGATTGAGAATGTCAAGAATCTGACGGCGCATGACAAAGGCAGAACATTTAAAACGATTCTCGAACACCTGATATTACTTGGTTATCATGTCCATTGGCGCATTCTGAATGCGCTCAATTTCAACCTGCCTCAAAAGCGGGAGAGAATTATCATCGTCGGTTTCAAAGTGAACCATCCTTTTGAATGGCCAAAGCCGAAGCCACTCACAAAAACTCTGTGCGATTTGCTTGAACCCGATGAGGTGGTTCACAAGAAGCATTTCGCCTCTGAAAAAATCTGTCGAAGCATAGAAGAACGGTTGAAAAACAAGATATGGCCTACCGCAAAGGTTCTGCTACAATAAGCAGCTGACGACAGCTGCAAGTTTGGCAGGAGGTAAAGGGGCATGGATGGTTGTGGATATTCTACACCTGATGTGCGTGTTCGTGCAGTTATGGCGGTCCGGAACGG
>SYLG01000086.1 GCA_005808665.1 Planctomycetia bacterium
AAATATCAAGTAACTTGGTCGGGACTACATGCCGTTTTGAACTCGACATACTCCAAATTCCCGGGAAAAACATCAATCAGGGTCCCAAAAAAGACCAAAAAATCGTAAAAAATCACTCCAACTGCGTAACTTGGGTTAACGAAAAAAGCCACCGGAAAGGTCCGGTGGCTTTTTAGCTCAAGGTGTAGCTCCACTAAAAGGCTTCTTTCCTGTCACCCTTGCCCGGGGCTTGACCTTTGGGATCCTGGGCTTTGGGAGACTGTGCCTTTGGCCCCGGGTCCTTGCTTGGTGGGCAGGCCAATCGGTGGGACAGGAACTTGTCGATCAGGCAAGGTTTGCAACCGTTTTCTACCCAGCCAAGACGGCGAACGCAAACCTCTTTTTCAACACAAACCGGCACCCGACGGGTAATTGTCACCGGAACTTCCTCAGTCACGGTATAGGGAACCTTGCACCGGACTTCCACAGCGACCATTTTGCAAACGGTCTCTTTTACTTTGCGACAGACAGTAACCGGTTCCATGGTGCAAGTGGTTTTGCAAATCTTTTTGACCTTGGTTTCCTCAACCATTTCACAGACGGTGTAGGGGACCTTTTTGGTGACGGTATAAGGGACCATTTTGCAGGTCACATGAGGGACCATTTTGGTTTTTTCTTCCACCTGGGTGGTCCATGTGACACAGGGTACCGTCTTGGTGCGCATCTCGCGTTCCATGTGGGTGTGGCAGGTGGTGTAGGTTTCGTCCCAGTGTGACCCCTCGACGAATGGCCACGCCTTGGATGCGCCCTTCATCTTGCCCTTGGAGGTGGTGGACCCTTCGGCATCGGAACCAGGCCGCTTGTGGCCCTTTCCTTCACCATCCACATAGGCACCTTTGGCGATCCGAACCGTCGTATAAGGAACTTCTTTGACTACTTTTTCGCATTCAAACCGGCAGGTCGTGTAGGGGACCTCTTTCACGCACTCATCCATGTATACCTTGCGGACTTTGCAAGGGACTTCCTTAATGGTGCAGACTGCAACTTTACGGCAAATGGTATAGGGAACTTCTTCTGACACAACCTCACGAACCAAACGGGTCACCGGAACACTTTCACAAACGGTGCTACAGCGAAGAACCCGACGGCATCGGGTTTCGGGTTCGATTGCCTTGGCGATTTTGCCACCCTTGCCTCCTTCAGACCCCTTGAGATTCTGGCACGGATCGCAGGGCATTACGGTGTAGGTTTCAGTTACCCATTCAAGTTTTTTCCGCATCCTGGTTTCACAGGTGGTAACCGGTTTGCAAACGGTGCGACACACGGTGCGGGTGCCGGATTCCGTCTCGGTTTTCCACTCGCGGCAGGGAACCTGCTTTACGGAATCTTCGATTTCCACCCTTCTGACACAGTAACGAACCTCTTTGGTGTGGTGTTCGATGACCGGTTTTCGAATGTAGTTGACTACCTCCCGGGTATGTTGTTCGCATATTTTCTGGCAAACCTGCCCGGATTTGGTGTGGGTTTGGGTTTCGGTTACCGGCTTGCAAACACTGTAACATATGGTCTTTTCACCCTTGACGGCAACCTTGCGACACACATTGTACCGGATCTCCCGTTGGGTTGTCTCGATCACAGGACGGCACCGGGTTTCGGTTTCCTCGCGAATGCAGGTTTTTTTTACCGGGCGGGAAACAGTGTACTCCTGATCGAATGTCTCCGTGTGGTAGCGGGGCTTGAGTACGGTATCTTCGACCGTTCGAACGATCGTTTCGCGGCAGGGTTTATAGATCGTTTTGACTTCATCCCTGTAGCAGGTTTTGGCGATGGTTTTGCTTGATTGCTCGCTAACCGTCTTGTAGCAAGTCACATAGCGTTTTTCGAGATGGCTGTCCCACACGAGTTTGTAGGTGGGGCGATAATTTTCACAAAAAGAGGGAGAAACGCAACCGGGATCCTGGGCTCCCTTGGAGATGGAAGCGTATTTGCCCACGCCTAGGTTGGAGGCGAATGCAGGGTGGACCAACAGTCCCAAGGCAAGCGCAACCAAGGGCGTCAGTTGACGCAATTTCATGGAACCAATCTCCTCAGACACCAGGCGAAACACGGCACAAGGTCACATCCATGGAGCCAAATCACCGCTGTAAATACATCCGAATCCCTCTGAGGACCATCCTCGGTCATAGGGAACGGTGGAACTTCCTGTCCGCGAATGGTTGGCAAGCGGGGAGCCCGGTAACTGTTTCCGCCTATCCAACCGGTATTTTCATCGGGAAGTGGCTTCCAGGAGTATGACCACCAATCCCCTGGATTGGTTGCAAAGGAGGATTTTTCCGCCACTTGTGTGGATTTGGCCAATTGTGCGAAAAAAGACGGGAAAACCGGACTGATTGACAAGGCCTTGGTTTAGGATTGTGAGATCCGGATCAAATAAAAAAGGCCCGGTTTTTCATTGACAAGGACCATTTGTGGGAAACACTAGGAGATTTGCAATAGTAAAGACAGGATATTAGGGGAAAATATCCCACTATTTGCTTAGCTCGAATAGAGAGCCTTAAAACGCCTCAGGAATCTGGCCACCAACCACAATCCCAACAGACCAAATCCTGCGAAGCCGACCCACGCCGAGGCCAGGACGGCATCAATGCGAATCATTTGACCCAAAAGGGCCCCAATGTGCCTTGGAACCTTGGGGCCTGAGGGCTCGTTTACCAGGCAATCAAAAATTAGGGATTGGGCCACAATGACCAAACCCGCAAGCAGGATGGTCCAGGGACCTGCATGGGTTGCCGAGGCAAAGACTACTGTAAAGGCAACCGCAACCGGGGCTAGCGAGGCCAACCTGCCCAATTGAATGGCCCACATGGGGACGATTTGCGTTTCGTACCGGGCTACAGTAGTAACCCCGGCGATATAGACCCCAACCGCACAGGAGGCGGCCATGCCATAGGCATTGGGCAGGGAGCAGGCGACGGCGGTACCCAAAAGCACATTGAGGGTGCGGCAAGCTCCCATGATGAAAGGACCAAAGGGTTTGGACTTGGCCCACCCATTGTAGCAAAGAATCATTAGGGAAAGGAGAAGGGAATAGCAAGCGGCCAGGGGACAACCCAAGTCAATGGAAACGACGGTGGCAAGGCTGATTCCGGCAATAAGGAGGAGGATCCCGCTGACGAGTGCGGTTTTGGGAGAAATCCTGCCAGAAGGGATGGGTCGATCGGGCCTTTCCAAGGCATCCAGGTTTCTGTCAAACCAATCGTTTAGGACCATGCCCCCCAAATAGAGACATATCGACGCCATGCAGACTCCACAAAGGGGCACAAGCAATGGCATTTCTGGTGTGGTGGCGATAAGTGCCCCGAGAATTACATTGGACGGTGCCGAGGGAACCAAGCCTACCCGAGTGATTTGAGCAAAGGCAAGGAGGCGGGAACCAAGGGAAGGATATCCTTGGGAGCCGACATTCGGTGTTGGGACTTTCGGCTTGGATAAAGACATGGGGACCGAAAAAGGGGATCAGGGATCAAATCGGTGGGAAAGACGACGGCTGTTCATGTCGAGTGCCTCGAGGACCTCGATAACCGGTCCCACATCCAGGTTAAAATCCCTGGCCCAATTGATAATATCCAGGTTTTCCTGACCGGCTTTGAGGCGGTCGGCGATCCGGTCAAGAAGTTCCCCATGTTGCTCAAAAAGACGGTGGAGCAAACCGAAATCGCCCCGATCCAGTTCTACCCAAAAACGGGTCCCTTGAAGATGCTCCAGCCACCTGGCCCGGAGGTAGCCCCACCAATGCGTTTTCACCCATTGTTTAATGGCCCCTTCACCAAGGTCTGACCCGATCTTTTCGCTTTCAATCCATTTGTGCCGCTCGGCTTCCTGTTCCGAATCGATAAAAACGGAAGATTTGACCAGGTTGTCCCGGTTCGATTCTTCCTTGATGTTGGATGTGTTGGTCATGGTATCCTCTGGGACCTTTCGATCCCCCTGTCCAATTTTAGCACAAGAACCGCACCCAAATGTCAACTATCGGCAAAGATAACCACCATCCACAATCAAATTCGTGCCGGTAATGTAGGCCCCGGCAGGACTGGCAAGCAGCAAGGCCGCTCCCACCAGTTCATCAGGTTGGCCCCAGCGACCAAGGGCGGTATGGGCCGCAAAGACCGCTTTGTCCGCATCGGAAAGGAGCTTACCGGGAAGTTCGGTAAGAAACGGCCCAGGCGATAGGCAGTTCACCGTGATACCGAAAGCCCCTAAATCCAGCGCATTAGCCCGGGCCAAACCCAGGAGGGCTGACTTTGTCGCAGAGTAGGTGTTGCGTCCCTCCTTGGAAACGGTTGCCATGATCGAGGCGATATGGATCACCCGTCCCCAACCTCGTTCCTTCATGCCTTTGGCAAGGCTCCGTGTCAAGCCCATGACGGAAGTCAGGTTGAGCTCCACGATGTGATCCCATGCCTCATCGGTAATTCGGTCAATGGACTCCGGACGGTTGGATCCGGCATTATTTACCAAAATGTCCACCTGACCCCAGATTGCTTCGGCCTCCCTGGCCAGCCGCTCCGCTTCACCCCGTTTGGCCAAATCCACCACGAGAAACCGCCCCTCACCTTTGGTACCGGATAGGACTTCGTTGAGGGAATGGGACAATTTGGCCTCATCCCGGCTTGCCAGAATGACTTTTGCGCCCTGTTCCACGAAGCCCCTAGCCATAGCTTTGCCTAGACCTTGACTTCCACCAGTTATCAAAGCCACTTTGCCTGATAAATCAAATCTTGCAGACATAGCTCTTCCTTGGTCAATAGACCATTCGGGGTATCCATTTGCACTTGACCGGCATTCTCAAAAGGGCTATTGCCCCATCCAATACCCTTGTGAGTTTACGATGCGGATTGTGTCTTGGCTTCTGGTTGCCTTGCTTGCCAATGTCAGCGGCTGCTTGGGCCGCCTGTCCGAAGCTGGGATTTTGCCCAATGCCCCTCCTGCCAATCTCCCCAATAACACACCTACCAAAGGGATGATGGGCCCCCTCGCCCTAAAAGGCATTTCGGGAAAGGACGCTGTCCGGTTGGAAATATCGCTGCTCGAGTTTACCCCCGGCGATTCCTATCCGAACGAAAAAATATGGACATTGGCCGATGAATCGGGTCAAAATCTCGAACAACGAGCCATTCTCGAAGAAAATGGCCTGCGCATCGGAACCCTTGGGGGGCAAATACCCTCGGAACTCCATCGGGTGATCCATTCCACAAAAATCAACCCCGAACCGCGAGGGGTGCAAATGTTCCTGAACCAACCCAAACAGCTTCAGCTGGGAGCCAATTATTCCGAATGTACGATCGACCTTGTCCGCGAGGGCCGCATCACAACCCGGGAATACCTGCGTCCCAACCTGATGCTTGAAATCATCCCTGAAGAAACCGGGGACAATCGGATAAAACTGAAGGTTACCCCCCTGGTCCGGCATGGGGAAATTGAAATGGAGCCAAGGCCGGTTGTCCATCCGAGCGGTTACCGGCATTTCGAAATTGTTCCCAGACACACAGAAGATGCGTTGGGTTGGATGGGATTTGAATTGCAGCTTGGAAAAGGGGAATATGGAATCATTGGCTGCGGTCTCGGTAACCCCCAATCGCTTGGTCAGCTGGCATTTCTGAATCAACAAACCCAAAGCCCGGTCCAACGAATGCTTTTGTTGAGGGCGGTCAGGCACAATTCTGCCACCGGGGAATTGCCAGATCGCGAAGGCCCCCTTCCCATTGCCACCCAAGCTGCGGGCATGGGAAATAGTAGTCAATAAAGGCGGTCAAAGCATCCTGTTTTTTCATCCTGCATTCCGCCCAAGGCTCTCTGGGAGCAAGCTTGGATGTACCTTTGAATTCTCCAAACCCTGATGAGTTCGTCTGAACATGGCCATAATCCACTAAAATTGTTGCAAGGAATGTCTTCTGGGGATTCAGTCAACCCGTTTTGATAGATAACCCGGGGTAGGTATTCCCAAGGATTTCATTTTGGGTATCCATGCAAAATCGAGTCCGTTTGCCTTTGGTCCTTCTTGCCGCAGGCGTGATTTCCCTCATCCTGCCTCTTGGATGGATCGCCTGGGAAAACCCAGGTCGCTTTCCTGAGACTATTCAGCGGGAATTAAGGGGCGAACCTGCGGAGTATCTTCCCATCCTTTTTATGTTCCTTTTTCCATCATTGGCCAATGCCTGGGTGGGATTCCGCTTGGCTCCTTGCCATGGCTGGGGTCTGGTGCCCTTGTGCCTTATTGTTCCCGTGTGGGTGTTTGGGTGGGTGATCTGGACCAACGATGCCAAGGGGCCGATCGGCATCCTGTTGTCCTTGGTGCCCGCTGGGGTTTGTTGGCTTGCAGGGCGGATGGGACAAGTATTTCGTTTGAAAGTACCCCCGGCCGAAGACCTCCCTTAGCAGCAGCCGGGAGTGGCACAGTCCACTGTAGCAAGAGAAGGCCCCAGTCCACATCGATCCTTGGCCAGACAGTCGGCGTGTTTTCCCCCCAGATGGAATAGAAGTCCTGCGGGAGTAATCTCACATTCAAGGATAGGATATTGAGAGATTACGCCCCCTTCGTATTCCACTTCCATGGGGATGTCATTGGAATCAAAGAGCAGAGAAGCCATGTTCAATATCGCCTCAAGCTTGGAGGATGCGAGTCGATGGTCGATGTCGTGGGCAATCAGGGTTTGCAAAACACAAGCAATGCTTTTACGCCTTGTTCCCCCGCAGTCGATGAAGTCTTTTTGGACCCTGGCAACCTCTGTCACATGAAAATGGGATGGGATAAACTCTCCTCCCGGCAGCATAAAGTGCATGGCCTTGCCTGGATGGTCGATGAGGGATTTCCGAAAATCAGCCAAATGCATGGTGGTAACCTCAAATCCAAAGGAAGAATTCGTGCCCAATCCTGTTAAAGGCCGATGCCGAGCTTTTGCCGAAAGCCATGATAGCCGGCAACAAGGCCATCGCGCCAAGCGGGTTGAGGTAGGGCAGGTTGGCGAAAACCAACCATTTTGGCAACGCCATCGGCGACCGTGTAGGGTTCCCTGTTTCCGGCCAGGCACCGCCTATGGCTTTCCAACCCGGCCAAAGCCGCCGCTGCGGCACCAAGAGCAGGACCTTCGAAGGAGCGTGGCCGCTCAAGGGGGCGGTTAAGCAAGGTAGCCAGGATATCAAGCATCAGATCGCTTTTGGCAATCCCTCCGGAGACAGATATTTGCGAGATCTTTTGACCGTTTTTCTCGTGAGCCTCAACTCCGACGGCGATTAAAAAGGCGATGGCCTCAAGGGAGGCACGAAAGCGGAGAGCGGGATCGGTCGGCTCGTCAGGAGACCAATCGACCCTGGGAGCGGAAACCCCAAGGGAGGGTTCCGGGAAAACAAAGGGAAGGACAGAAACCCCATTACAACCGGAGGGAACAAGCCGGCCTGTCTTTTCCAGAGTCTCCCAGTCGGGATTTGTCCCAAGGATACTGTTGAGGAACAAGGCTCCGTTGGTATAGCAACGCATCCACAGAAAGGGCCCCCAGTTGAGCCGCATGCAATCAAGGTCATCGCCTGCTGGGGGAGCCATGGCACTGGCATTGACCACGGCAGAGTTACCCAAAATGATAGCAAGTTGTCCGACATCCACGGCACCTCCCCCGGCCAATCCCGCTTGCTGATCATCGGAAGCGGGAAAAATCAGGGGAGCGGAGCCCGGCTCGATCCCCAAGGAAAGGCAAAGCCCCTTTTCCAGGGGACCAACAGGGATGTTCATGTCGAGGATGGTGGGCAATTGGGCCTTTACCAGAGACCGGTTTCCCGGGGATTTCAGGGATTCGAGCATGGAAAGGGCATATTTGCCTGTTCGGAGATCCAAAATGCCGGTTGAGGCGGCACTTGATACGCTCGTTTGGTCGAAATTTCCTGTGAGGTACCCCCCCGCAAGGCTACCATGGGACAGGATGCGCCAAGTTCGTTGCCAATCCCCTTTGCTAAGCGTAGCCTCGTCTTTGAGCCAATGACTAAGTGAATAACGGGCAGCCCAGGGCCCTCCGGTGATCTCGCGGGCCCGGATCTGGCCCCCCAAACGGCCAAGGCCCTCGGCGTGGTAGGGGGCAAGGGTGGAATCGTTCCAACAGATCGCCCGGCGGACTTGGAGGTGGTCATGATCCAACCGGCCGGAGGAGTGATGCGTCGCACTAATACCCGCAACCACCCAATCCCAAAGTCGGCCAATCTCCTGCAATTTTGAGGCCAGCCCCCGGGTGGCAGCGTGGGCTTGACCTTCGATCTGGTTCAGGTTGAGTTCACTAACGCCCCCCTCGGTCCAGAGGTCCGTGGTGAGGCGGACCTCGGCAAGTGTTTGGCCTTCAAGGTCAAACGCAAGGGCTTTGACCCCCCCGGTGGAAAAATCATAACCCACCACCACCGCATCATCGGGAACCATCATCAACTGTTGCATGGAAACTTTCCTTGGTAATGCTTGGGGTCACTTTCTCGGCAAAATCAACATGGCATCGCCATAGCTATAGAAACGATAGCCCAAACGGACCGCCTCGCCATAGGCAAAGGCAAGTCTTTGGGACCCGGTTAAGGCTTGGGTTAACAAAAGGAGACTGGACCTGGGCAGGTGAAAATTGGTTACCAGGCCCTGGATGACCCGAAAGGCGTACCCCGGCCGAATGGTCAGGTCTGCCTCTCCCTGCCAGGGACCAATCGTTGTTCCCCAATTTCTGGAGGCGGATTCCAAAACCCTGGTGGTAGTGGTTCCAACGGCGATGATCCTGCCTCCCTTTTGTTGGCAGTCGCTGATTTTTTGGGCTACTTCCTTTGAGACTTCACCCCATTCCGATTCGACCTCGTGGGTGGAGGGATCGCCCTTTATTGTTTGAAAGGTTCCTGGCCCGACATGGAGGGTGACACGGGCCAATTCCACACCCTTTTGGCCAAGCCGATCCAAAAGATCCTGGGTGAAATGCAGACCCGCAGTGGGTGCGGCGACTGATCCTGGAGGGCCAGCAAAGAGGGTTTGATAACGCTTGCGGTCCCCCGGTTCTTCACGCCCTGCCCGAATGTAGGGGGGCAAGGGCAGATGGCCAAAGCGATTAAGAAGATCGGCAAAATCCCCATCCGTTTCGGGGCGGACAAGCCACCGGCGTTTTTCGGTGCGCCCGATAAGTGTCAGGGCCAGGAGCGAATCCTCAGGCCGATTCCTTGGAGTGCCCATTTGCGGGGCTTTGGCCAAAAATCGGGACCCCGGCCCGGGCTTGCCCCCCGTCTGGGCCATGACTTCCCAATTGCCATCACCCGCCTGGCGAACGAATAACATTTCAAAGGCGCCGCCTGTGCCTTCACGGGTTCCCAGGAGCCGGGCGGGGAGGACTTTGGTATCGTTGAAAACCAAAAGATCGCCTGGAACAAGCCAAGTGGGCAGGTCCCATATCTTTTGGTGATGGAGCGTTTTGCCATCCCCATCGAGAACGAGTAAACCTGCGGCATCCCGGGGTTCAACGGCGTGTTGGGCGATGTTCCTGGCCGGTAGGTCGTAGTCAACAAACCACTCGGCCGCGGGATTGGATTGCGGGTTCTGCACCCGAATTACTGGAACGATTTGACCCAACCATCGAATCCATTTTGATACTTTTCAATGGTTTTGGAGGGGCCAACCATGCGGATCTGGTAAGGGGTTTCGCCCTCCAGATAAATGGCGGTCATTTTATAGTTGGCCCTCGGTTCGGATTTTGCGTTGGGATTAAAGGGTGCTGCCTTGAACATATAGGTTCCGCTAATGTCAAGTCTCCTGCCCGAAAGGCCGCCGACCTTTACCTCAGTTTCTTTGGATTCCCCATCGGGAAAGGTGTCCTTCCAGCGCTTGATATTTTGGGGAATACCCCCACCCAGTCCCTTGAAAAGGACCACTTCACCGTCTTTTCCCGGTGCCCCTGGAAGTTTGAATTGGCCAGACCGCATGGAGTTTGAGGGGGTTTCTTCCTGCCAATCACCCGGAACATGGGCAGAGGCTTTGTCGATTTTGATGACAGGGCCTTTTTTTAGGCTTGGGCTTGTTTCCTGGCTGATGCCTAGGGTTCCCAAGGCAAGGATCAGGGTCGGGCCAAAAAGGCGTTGCAAAGATTTCATTACCATCACTCCTCGGTTAACAGATCTTGAATCGGATCATTCTAAAGGCCTTTGAACCATTCAAAGCCCTGGGCGACCTTGCCTGTTTCAGCATTTCCGGGGTGCACAAGAATGGCAAAACGGAGTTTGAGAGAATCCCCCGAGGGAAGCTTTACCAGATCGTTATTGCCTCGCATGGCGGGGAAGCCGGATTTGGCCCGACCAAAGGGGTTGGCGGCAAGCAATCCATATCCTCTGGCGTGCCAACACGATGGAAAGGGGTTCTTGGGATCCGCCATTACGGTAAGCCCTGCTTTATTTCCGTCTACTTCGCCTGAATAGTCCACCCAGTCAAGCCGTTTCCCCCATATATTTGGCTCACGGGTTTTTCCCTCGGAACTGGTGAGGATGCCTTTGCCTTTTTCCGCCATGACATCCCGGACACGGATACCAAAGGAGCCCTCCTTGGTGTCCTCAAAAGTCAGGTTATGCACTCCTGCCATGAGCTTGGTTTCCATCACAATCAGACGCTGACCGTCCGTACCCTTGGCAACCCGGTAGGTTCGGATTTCTCCGAGGATGGTTTTGTTGTCTGCCGATAACCAATCCAGTTCAAGGGTGGCAAAATCGGTGCCCATCTTGATATAGTTCACCCGGATTTTGCCGTGAGCCCCGTCCTCAGACCAAAAATCCACTCCCTCAATCCCTTTTTTCTTTACGGTTTCAAGACCTTCCGCCTTGACATCGCCGTGACAAAACCAAGCCGATTTTTGATGTTTGTGATCCGTTGTTTTTTCAGCGGAACCGGGTTGAACAGGCTCCATGGGCCAAGCCCTGGTCAAGGAAACGCCTTCGGAGGAGACGATCGGCCAAAGGTAAGGTTTGGCAACCGCTCCACCTATATGCAGGCGAGTGAACAATTTCCCATCAATATCAAAACGAATGGAATCCTTCCCCTCGGCGGTTACTTTGACATCCGCCTTGCTGGGTGCCGCCCAAAAGCCCATGGTGGATAAGACCAAAAGGAGAAGTCGGTTCATGGTTTTCGTTCCTCGAGGAGGTGCCCAAAGTCTTTCCGCCTAATGCCCTATACAATTTCCGGTTGGTGCATTAGGATAGTTGGGGGACCCGGGGAATTCCGTCAGGAAGATTCTACCAAGTTGGACCCCCTGTGTCACCCGTTCCCCAAACACGATCCTATATAAAGGGTTCCCCCCATGAGAACATTTTTTGCAAGGTATGCGAGCCTTCCCCTCCTCCTGGTAGTAGCCTCGTGGGCCCTCTTGGCCCCGGGATCCCTTCAGGCCCAAAAGGACAAACCAACCTTTGTCATCCGCATGGCCCCGATTGATAACCTGATGGGGGATGTCCTTCACCTGGCGAAGGTCATAGGCCGCGAGGGAGAGGTCCAATTGGCCGAAACCTTGCTGAAAAATTTTACGGGGGGAAGCGGTGTCGAAGGGTTGGATTCTACCAAGCCTTGGGGGGTTTATGGCAAGGTCGGGCCGGGAGGGATCGATAGTGAAGGCGTGCTTATGGTTCCGATAGCCGACAAGAAGAAGTTCCTGGGATTTCTGGAAAAGGTTGGCCAGAAACCCGAGGAGAAGAAGGGGCTCTACACCTTAAACATCGATCAAAGCCCATTTCCCCTCTTTTTCAGATTTGAAAAAGGCTATCTCTGGGGAACCATTCGCGACGAAAAGTCGATCGATATCGACACCCTGCCAGATACCGGTCGGCTATTGGCAGCCGACAAAATCGGATCCATGTCATTGACCTTCGATTTCGCCGAGATTCCCGAAGAGATCAAAAAGATGGTTATTGGCCAAGTCGAAGTCGCCATAGGCCAGGCCAAGGAAAAAGCCCTGGAGGAAAAAGACCCCATCAGGCGCCGGGGGCAGGTTGTAGGAGGCGAGGGTGCAGGTGCCACTATGATCCAAATGCTCAAGGAAGGGGGCGAACTTTCGCTCAAGTTGGACCTCAACAAGGCTTCCAACGATTTGGGCCTGGAGGTTTCGTTTGAGGGTAAACCGGGATCAAACCTCGCCAAAGACCTTGTTCAATTGGGTACCAGGAAAGGGGTAAGCGGGGGCTTGGCCGGGGAAGATTCAGCCTATTCCCTTGGGATGAACTTTGGGGTCTCCAAAAGTTTTGCCAATCTTTTATTGGATGGGTATAACCAGGGAATTATCGATGGTTTGACCAAAGTGACCGATGCCAAGCAAAGAGAATTTGCCATCAAAGTAGCCGATACGATCAAACCGTTCCTTGCCTTGGGAGTGCTGGATTTTGGTTTTGATGTGCGGGGACCCGCTGCCAATGGCAAGTTCAATATCATAGGTGCACTTGCCTTTCCTGAAGCCAAAAAACTGGAAGAGCTCGTTCGCAATTTGAAAGCAGAAAATCCTGAAGTGGGAAAGTTGATCCAGTTGGATGTTGCCAAGACGGATAAACTCACCATTCACAGGATCATTGTGGAACCTTTGCCCAAGGAGCCTCGGGACATTTTCGGAAACGGCCCCCTTTTGGTGGGCATTGCCGACAATGCGATTTACTTTGGCTTGGGCTCCGAAGGGCAAAAAAACATCGAGACCCAAGCCGCCAAGGGCAAAACCACCTCAGCCCTGTTTGGCTTTGATATGCATATTGCACGATTCGTTTCGCTAATGGCCAAGAACCAGCCCGAAGCACTTGGGGCGGCAAGAAAAGCGTTTGACGGCAAATCGGGTCAGGACCTGGTTGAAATCAAGGCTTCTTCGGGGAAAAAGCTTGTGGTCAAATTCTCGATGAAAACGCAGGTCCTCGCTTTCTTTGTAGGGCTGCGTGGTGTCATTGATCAAAGCAGATAAAAGAGGGGCCAATAAAGGTTTATATTCCAAAAAGGGCACCGATGATAATAAAGCCCAAAATCAACAAAAGCCCCATCAGGAAAACCTGCTTGGGGCTTTGCCTTTTTAGCAGTTTGTGGACCATGGCAAGGTCCCCTTGATCAATGGCCTCATGGAGGTTCCATTCGTAGCGCCCCTCGGGGTAGTCGCCTAGCCGCTCACCCTGCCAAACGCTTTCGTCGGTTTCAGGGATCGCCCCGGTAAGATCCGCCTGCAAAGTATTGTTTGGATCGGGAAGGGCAATGGTCCGTTCCGCCCGAACGCTAAAGGGTAGCAACCGCCACAGGTTGGCGGCCTGGTCGATACACTTTTGGTCGCAGGAACTGGCATTCCCCAGACTGATTCGGGCACCATCCACCAAGGCTTGGGCCCCTCCCAGATAAAACGCAGAATCCGGCCCCTTCAACAGATTTACAAGATGAGGGAGTTGGGGTAGGGGCTCAGTGTCCTCTTGGCCTGTAAAGGCAAAGGGATCGGCCAAGGCCCAATGGTTCCTTGACCAAACCCGAACATGGGCAAAGGGGTCACCCGGTGTAAGGGTGGCACCGATTCGAAATCGGCCCGCTCGCAAAAACGCCACGGCAGGTTGGGTTTTGTCTAAGGAAGGGAGCCAAAGGCAAATTTTTTGCCATACCGTTTGGCACGATTTGGACAGATTCTCGGGAAATGGGGTGGTGCCCTCCCGGTGGAGTGGACCTTGCCACAAACATTGGGGTTTGGTTTTCAAGGGATTTCCCTTTGGGACGGGATGAGCAAAGCCCTGAGGGAGGATTTGCCAGGACCATTTGTTCATTCTTTGCAAACCTTTCGGAAAGGCAATGTTCCAAGGGTAAACGGACGGCGAAGGAAGGATTACGGTCCGGTTGGTTCACAGTGGGAGCCCTGGTTTCGGTGCCAGATTTTCGTTTCTTCCCGGAAGCCTTTTTTCACCCTTTGCCGGTCCGATTCGCTCTGGACGGGTACCCCTCTACTTTGCAAAACAACAATCATGCTAGCAAACCCCACCCATTCAGCCCCCCTCCAGGCCCAAGTCCAAGTCACAGCGAAGGTGCAAATGGGATTGGGACGGCTGCTTTTAGCGGTCGGGTTGATTGCTTTTTTGCTGATGCCCATGGGTCACGGATGCGGACTGACCCACAAACATCCAAACGAGGATGATGATGGGGTCGCCTTTCGCCTGGATGTGTTGGCATTAACCCAAGTTACGCAGTTGGGACCATGAAAACCGTGTTTTTCCCGGGAAAAAGTTAAATCAGGCTGCAAAAGTCGGGACTACAAATCCTCTTTACAGGTTCTGTTTCAAGGCGTTTGATCCTGATTGGCGAGAGAC
>SYLG01000013.1 GCA_005808665.1 Planctomycetia bacterium
ATAAGATTCCACCGCAAGCATCCTCCAGCACACCCTTTCCGGAGGTTTTACTCCTGAAAGGGTTAAGCTCTAATACGGTGGCCCCCTTTTCAACGCTCGCTTCAGCCCTTAACTGGTCCCCTTTTCAACGCTCGTTACCAATCTATTCCCTTAATGCGGATTGATTCATTGCTAACTTTTCAGGTCTCCCAAAGGGGGAGGCCTGATTGGTCTGGTCCACGAAAAATTGGCCATGGGTTAAGATATAAATGGGGTGAAGGCAATTGGGATAAGGTGCAAAGGTCATGAACAAGGTCCGGCGCATTAATACAGGCGAGCAAGCTTGAGGCTATCCGTTTGGTTACAAACAAGTGGATGAGCTATCGGGAGGCGGCCCAGAAACTGGGGATTCGGGAAACGCTGATTCGTAATTGGAAAGCCAAGCGGGTCAAACGGGGTGATGAGGCCTTCCCAGGCAATGGCAAGTTGTCTCCCCAGGGTGCCAAATTGGTTCAGGATACCGTTGCCTTCGTATGGCAAGGGACATTTTAAAAAAGCAATGGCATTCTTCGCAAACCCCACGGGTTGAGATTCCGGTTCATTAAGGCTCACCCTGGAATCTGGCCGGTTAGGTTAATGTGTCAGGTGCTATGGGTATCCCGAGCCGGGTATTACCGCTGGTAATTGGAAACGGAATCGGTCAGTTACCGAAGGCAAAAGGAATTTCTGGAAAAGATTCGGGAAGTTCATTTTAGACAAGGGGTATCGTGGTCACAGGTATTTGGGACTTGGGTTGATTCATATCGTGGGACAGATCCCGAAAATGGCTACCAGGTCATTCAGGAAGATGCTTAAAAGGCGCAGTGCGATCGAACCAACCTCAGTTACCGAAGGCAAAAGGAATTTCTGGAAAAGATTCGGGAAGTTCATTTTAGACAAGGGGTATCGTGGTCACAAGTATTTGGGACTTGGGTTGATTCATATCGTGGGACAGATCCCGAAAATGGCTACCAGGTCATTCAGGAAGATGCTTAAAAGGCGCAGTGCGATCGAACCAACCAATTGGGCACCTCAAAAGTGAACACCGGTTGGAAAGGACCTTTTTGAGGGAAGAATCAGGAGCAAGGGTGAATGCCCTGATAAGTGCCATTGGTTACAACTTCAACAAGTTGTTGAGGGCTTTGACCTGCCTGCTGTTTTTCAACTAAAGATGGGGATGCCATACCGTGGAGCGACAAATTTGGATTTTCAGGGCTCTATGGCAAGGCCAAATCAGGACAGCACGACCCACATCACAACCATAAATCCTTTGGAAGGGTTTTTCAGGGACGACTGATATAGGCTGTTGGGAATCCCAATTTTCCCTATTATTTGTGGGGCGCTACCATTGTCGACTTATTCGTTGAGGTTTGTGGGACTATCCCCGGAATTTCCCAATACACAATCATCACCGTCCAACCCGGCACTTTTGCTGAAATGTCGGTTGAGATAAATATCGTCACCGGTTTGGCCAACATTGCGCTGATTTCTAAAGCGGACATTCCCTCCGAGAAAAAGGACATTTTGCCCTCGACCGGAATGGTTGGGGCTGTTGTGGCTTGCGCGATGATGCCCCGAATCCGCCATTAAGGGACGCCTGTCTCCCGCCCGGAGGTCGAAACCACCATGTTGTCCATTGCGCCCCCTGTATCCCAGGGAATAGCTGTAATTTCCCCCCATCCCTTGCACCACATCGCGCCATTGGGCACGATCGTGTTGATAAAGTTGGTCGAGTGTTTCCAGGGATGGAAAAATGTGGGTGGGATATTTTTCAATGCCTACCGGACAGTCCACATGGAGGGTTTCCGGATTGGCAAAGCCGTTTTCCACAAGAAGCGGTGCATAAATCCCGGCAACGGATCGGGGGCCCTTTAATTCCGGTTTGGGCATTTGATTATTTTTGAAGCTGGCAAAGGAGGCTACACCCCGCCAGATCTGGGCAAGATTGTTTTGACATTCCAGATCCTTCTGGTTTTGTTTTTGGTGGTGTATTGCCGGCCAAATCACCCCTCCAAACATCATAAGGAGGCCGGCGGCAGCAAACAGGTCCGCCCGCAACCCCCAGGAACGGCGCTTTCCCGGATCATATTCTCTCGACAACGGCGGGGCTGCAGGCATGGTCCGACTTACACTTGTTCGCACATGAAGGATCGTTTTCCGGGCCAATCCCCCAGGGGCCCTGATCGGTGCCCGGTCGCTTCGCAAGGCCTTTAGGGAGATCGATAATCGTTTGAGAAGGCTTTCCGCAAGCGGATTCTTTTCAAGCTCATTTTTTGCCCTGGTTAATTCAACTTCCTCAAGAAATTGCAAGGAATAGCCGGCAATATCGGCATCAAGCGCGGATTGGGCCTGTTTTTCACGCACAAGGGCCAATGCTTTCGATGCCAATCCAGAGGGAGCTTTCATCGGCAAGCGGTCGGCTTCAAGGGGAGCCAAAAGCCGCCTGGTTCGGCTTAATACGGCCTGAAAATCGGCATCACCTTCGATTTGGGTGCCCACCTCCCGCGATTCGGATTCTTCGAGGATACCCATGGCAAAGCCAAGAATATCCGGTTTCCTCATCCCGTCAGGCTTGTTCATTTGGAAAAAATCCGTCAATGGTTAAAAATCTTTTTCGGACCGGCCACCTACTTTGGCTTTCGCCAGGCCGGGAAGGTATTCCTGAAGTTTTAATAACGAAGAATGAAGGCGGCTCTTGATGGTGCCCACGGGCATATCCAATATTTCTGCAATTTCCCTGTATTTCAAACCCTGATAATAGGCCAGGATCAATACTTCACGAAAAATCACAGGCAATTGGTCCACTGCGTTTCGCACTGCTTCCTGGGACTCGCTCCAATCCATGCTATCGGCGGGATCCGCCTCCTGGCCTTCCAGCAACTCCGCCAGGCGGGTCGATTCACCCTCTCCATGCCCAAAACTTCTGGTTTCCTCAAGGCTTAGGTGATTGTGGCGATTTTGCTTACGAAGGGCATCGATGGCCTGATTGGTTGCAATCATGTAAAGCCACGGTCTGAAGGAGCGACCCTGATCGAACTGCTTGCCTTTGGTCCAGACTTGCAAAAAGGTGTTTTGGAAAACATCCTCCGCCAGGGCAGCGTTACGAGTGTATCGTCTCAGGTATCCGAAAAGTTCATCCTCATACCGATGAACAAGCGTATCAAACGCCCCAGAATCGCCCTGTGCCATACGCAAAGCAAGGTCCTCATCGGAAAACCGTGTGGTTCGTATCCACGAATCCGCCACGAAACCCTCCACTTCCTTCCGTACGAATACGGCACCCAAAAGGTTCGATGAAATCAGCCCTCATCTTCCGCTATTGCCTGAAGCCGAGGAAAGAGCGGTTTTACCTTCCCATTTTCTGTGGAGGATAAGACACGGAGTTCCTGCGTCGATTGGGCAAAATGGGAAGCATGGTCAGGGTTTATCGTATCCCAATTTGGTTCAAAACCAAAGCTTTTATAAAGGGTTTTGGCTACTTTTGGAAGGAAAGGCTTCAAAAGGATGGCTGCCACCCGTATCGGTTCCACAAGGTCCCGCAATACCCTGGCAGCTGCCAATTGGTCTGTCTTTACCAAACTCCAGGGAGCCATTTTGTCTGCATATTGGTTCGCCGGAACCAATACTTCTGCCCAAATGAGTTGAAGGGCCTGGTTATACCGTAACGATTCCATGTGACCGGTCCAAATCTTTACAATTTCCTGGCGAGGCAATGGTCCGGGCCAGGCAGGAGGCGTTTCCTGAGGGGGAAGTTTGCCTCCGAAATTCCGGCCAATCAAACCAACTACCCTGCTATAAAGGTTACCCAGATTGTTTGCCAGGTCTGCGTTATACACTTCGATAAACCGCCGGTAGGAAAAATCCCCATCTCCGGGATAGGGGCATTCTCTCAGGAAGAAGTAACGAAACGCGTCCGGGCCAACCTCTTTCAACAGGTCCATAGGTTCGACGACATTACCAATGGTTTTAGACATTTTCTCGCCTTTGTGATGGACGAAACCGTGCCCAAATACCCGTTTGGGAGGGGCAATTCCCCCTGCCATGCACATTGCCGGCCAAAGAGCACAATGAAATCGGGTAATGTCTTTGCCGATGACATGGAGGTCAGCGGGCCACCATTTCGAGAATAGCGTTTCATCGGAACCGTAACCGATGGCGGTGATGTAGTTAAGCAAGGCATCAAACCAGACATAAATGGTAAATTCCGGATCAAAGGGAACCCGGATGCCCCAAGCCTCACCACTTCGGGTAATATTCACATCCTTGAGTTCGGTTTCGACCAGGTTGATCACCTCGTTGTGGCGACTTTCCGGTTGGATAAAATCAGGGTTTTTCTGGTAAAAATCAAGCAGCTTCTCCCGGAACGCACTAAGGGCAAAGTACCAGCATGGTTCCTGCCTACGAACGGCCTTGGCGTTATGGGTCGGGCAGCATTGGTTTTCATCCAGGTCCCGGTCCGACTTGAACGATTCGCACCCATTGCAATACCACCCCTCATAGCTCCCCTTATAAATGTGGCCATTATCTTTTACTTTCTGGATAAAGGCTTGACACCCTTTATGGTGACGCTCCTCGCTGGTTTGGATAAAGTCGGTATAGCCAAGGTCAAGTGCTCGCCAAACCTCTTTGAATTGGTCCGCCATCTGGTCGCAATAGGATTTGGGATCCTGGCCAAGTTCTTCTGCACGCTTGGCAACCTTAACCGTGTTTTCATCGTTTCCCATCAGGAAAAAAACTTCATTTCCAAGCATTCGCTGAAAGCGTGCCTGGGTATCCGCCCCGATTTTTTCAAAGGCGGTCCCAATGTGGGGACGACTGTTGGGATAGTCGATGGCGGTGGTGAGGAAAAATTGCTTGGGCATCGTTAGCTTCCGGGGAAAAAACCTGTTTTTCCTATTCTAGGTGGAATGAATGGCCCGAATAGCAAGGCGAGCCGCAGGTTGTGGACCAAATTTGGTTTGTAACCGGCCAGAATCAGATCAATCCGATTTCCTTGCAAAGCCAAAATCAAAATACCCTTGGGAGGAAACCGGTCCCTTCAAGATGCAATAGTCCAATTATAATTCCAATCCCTTGGCAATCCCCATGGAAACCATTTTTCCCAAATGCCAAATGACCCCAATAAAGTGATTTTTGGTCGGAAAATAAAGGGATTGTCATCCACCGCCCTTAAAACGGCAGGGCGGCCCCATTACTATCGGGATATGCAGTGCCACTAGGGACAACCGCTTTGCTATTTCACATCCAACGCAAACAAGGGTAGTAGCCATATTTTTTCTTTCCTAAGCAAAAGCAATTGGCCCAAGGCTTTCGCTTCGCTGGAAAGTCCGATCAAGTGCAGTTTTTCCAAAAGGCCCGACTCGGCAGTCATCTGAAGTTTCATATCGAGCAAACCATCAAGGATATTTTTGCCCTTGGGAAGGTCCAGGAGTTCCGGTTTTTGATCCTTCGGGAGGTTTGCCTCCCTCACCGCCCAAACGATGGCGTCTTCAAGGGTGCCCAGTTGATCAACCAGCCCATTTTCCAGAGCTTGGCGGCCGGTCCAAACCCGGCCCCCTGCCAGTTTGGTCAATTCGTCTTTGGTCATTTTTTTTCCGGCTCGTTCCCGACCCTTTAGAGCCCTGTCGAGGAATTGTTCATAAATCGACTCGATAACCCTGGTCATGGCCCGTCGTTCGGAATCGGTGAAGCCCCTTTCCATGGAGTTGATCCCGGCGTTCGCACCCCTTTTCACCACATCCGTGCGGACCCCAATTTTTTCGTACACCCCTCCTATTGCCACCTTGCCCCCAAAAACCCCTATTGACCCCGTTATGGTGGAAGGCTCGGCCATGATCCGTTTTGCCCCCGCTGCAATGTAGTATCCCCCGCTCGCCGCAACATCCGACATGGATGCCAGGACTGGTTTCTTGCAACGCAAAAGTTCGGCATGAATCAGGTCACTTGCCAAGGCAGAACCCCCAGGGCTGTCGATCCTAAGGATAATGGCCTTAACAGTTGAGTCTGATTCCGCTTTTTGGATCGCTTCTATCAGGGTGGTAGAACCTACGGTTTCGCCACCCGTAAAACCGAACGAACTTTTGCCTGTTACAATTTCACCAATCGCATGGATGATGGCGATTTTGGGATTCTTTGATTCTTTAGGTTTGGAAGGACTAAGTGCTTTTAACAAGGCGAATGGGTTCGAAAAATCCAGCTCCTCGTCTTTGGCTTTGGGTTTTCCGTAATTTTTGCCAAGCGTCGCCTCGGGTTTGCCACAGGCTTTTCCCAAAGTTTGGGTGTAATTCTCGTAATAGTCGAGTTTATCCACAAACCCAAGCTCTTTGGCGACGCCAGCCACAAGGGGTGCTTCGTCAATTGCCTTAACCACTTTGGCTTCATCGAGTCCCTTGTTTTTGCGAAATCTGGCAATGCGGCCCACCAGCGATTGAGTGTAAAAATCGTCAATCATGGATTCAAGTTGTTTGCGGGCGGGACCGGAAAGATTGGTCCTCGTGTAGGGCTCGACTGCCGATTTGAAATCCCCCACCTTGAGCATATCCGCCCTGACCCCAATGAAATCAAACAGTTCCTTGTAAAAAGTAACGGAACTTTGAACCCCAAGGATCATCAAGGACAAAGATTCAGGAACCGCAATTTCATCCGCCATCGCCGCTATGAGGTAGTCCTTTGACTCTTCACTGGCAGTCCAGGCAAAAATCTTTTTGCCTGACTTCCGGAATTTCTGCAAGGACGATTCCACCTCGTCGAGTTTGCCCCAACCCAGGGTGACCCCTTCCACCTCCAGAAAAAGGGCCACAACCGCAGGATCCCTGGAGGCCTTGTCAATCCTTTCCTGAATACTCCGGAGAGTGTCGGGTACCCCAACCGCGAAAAGCCCGGCCGAGTCCGTGGCCCCTTCGGCAAGATCACCTTTTATTTTTATGTGGGCAATCAAAGGTTGGTGAACCTTATCGGATTTCGGGGGCGAGTCCGCCGCATGACCGGCCAAACAAACCCCAAAAACGCCAACCAATGCCAAAAAATTGATCCTACCCATCTTTAACCCCCTCATTTGCGTTTCAGGCCCTGATTGCAAGTCATCATCATACCCCTGGAGTGTTTTCAAGGCAAAGGGGACTCTTTTAGGCCCTTCATCAATGATGGCAAATCCTTTTATAGATTGGATTTATAACTTTATCTTGTCCATTTGGCCTGGCGAACCTGAACAACGAATCCCCTGGACAATTGGCTCCCTCTTCCTGGTCAAGACCAAAGGTTCGACTGAAAAAATCCTGTCGGCTTTTGGAACTCTGATCTTGAATCAAAAAAGCATTACGGGTAAATGCCCCCTTCCACAGGGATTTTCCCTGCCCGGATTTCCACGGAGTCCCTCAAGGACATGACCCGCCATCCACGCAAAATAATTGGAATCATCCGTTTTGCGGGTGTGGTTTTGGCGGGATTGAACCTCTTTGCCCCAAGGGACCTTGTCGCCCAACCTCCCGTTGCCCCAGCCATTGCACCCCGGGGGGCGAAAGTATTCATTGCCGATGTGGTCATTCAGGGAAATCGGCACCTTAGCACTCAACAAATCATGGCCCAGTTGGGCACCAAACCCGGAAATGAATACGAACCTCACCAGGTTCAGGAAGATGTTCGAAAATTGATGGCGACCCGCCAGTTCGCCCAGGTGGACCCCCGTTTTGAAACGCTACCCGAGGGCAAGGTCGTCATTTATTTCCTGATCAAGGACTATCCCAGTGTGGTCCAGAAAGTGGTGTACCAGGGTGCCAAACATTTAAGCGATGAGGAGCTCAGTGCCCTGACGAGCGTTGTGAAAGGCAAACCCCTTAGCCCCGTGACGAACAAGTTGGGTTGCCAGGCTATTGTCCGCAAATATCAGGAAATGGGCCGAATGTGGGCCGGGTGTGAGTTGATCAAAGGGGCCGAACAGGGCGACAGGGAGGTCATTTACAATATCACCGAAGGCCCGATTGTAAAAGTTCGGAGCATTGCCTTTGAAGGTCAAAAGTTTGTTTCCGCCGGGGTCCTCCAAACCCACATCCAATCAAGCAAACAACTCATTGGCCTGTTTGGTGGGACCTTTAATCCCCCCATGGCGGACAACGATATTACCAGACTTGAAGAATACTATAAAGGCCATGGCTTCCTGGATGCCCGGGTCAGTCGCGAACTCCGCTGGACGGGCGACGGCAAGCAGGTAGACCTGGTTTTCCATGTCAACGAGGGGGTTCGGTACCAACTTCAATCCTCACCGCAGGTCGTCAATTCGAAAACGGTTTCCCCCGAACAGCTCGAACAACTCGCCACCAGCAAGCCCGGGGAATATTTCAACGAGGCCAAGACAAATCAGGACAAAAAGAACATCGAAGATTACATCGGATATATGGGCCGTGAAGCCCGGGTGAACACCGTACCCATTTTCAACCCGGATGTTCCAGGCCTGGTCCGTCTTCAATATGAGGTATCCGAAAGGGCCCCCGCCAGGGTGGGTCAGATTCATGTGGTGGGGAACGAACGAACCAAACAGAATGTGGTTCTAAGGCAAGTCCCGGTTTATCCAGGCCAGGTTTTAAGTTATCCCGACCTACGCGTTGCCGAACGCAATTTGGCCCGGATAGATCTTTTTGAAATCAGTCCGGATGGAGCGGTTCGGCCCACGGTAACCGTCATTGATCCCGATACACCCGGAGAGTACAAGGATCTTTTGGTCCAGGTTAACGAAAAATCCACTGGCAGCCTTTTGTTTGGGGTTGGCGTTAACTCCGACCTGGGCCTTACAGGAAGCCTGGTTCTTACCGAGCGGAACTTTGACATTACCCGATTGCCCACGAGCCTTGATGACCTGATCTCGGGAAGCGCCTTTCGTGGTGCGGGGCAGGAGTTCAAAGCGGAGGCGGTACCAGGAACCCAACTCCAACGCTACTCCATGAGCTGGCGTGAACCGCATCTCTTTGATAGTCAGGTGAGTTTGGGTACTCAAGCGTATTATTATTCCAGGGCTTTCAATGAATATACCGAAGGCCGCACCGGGGGCCGGGTTAGTTTGGGTCGGAAAATAAACGATTATTGGTATGGCAATGTTTCCGCCCGTGCAGAGAATGTTGGGGTCTACAATGTCGCACCTTGGGAGCCAACCGAATACACCTCCGTAATTGGCAATAACTTCCTGTTGGGACTCCGGGCCAATGTGACCCGGGACAGTCGGGATTCACCGATGCGTCCCACCGAGGGGTCGGTCATTGATTTTTCTTTTGAGCAACTTTTTGGTTCTTTTTCGGCACCGCTATTCAGTGCAGAATACAACCAGTACTGGACCACATTCCAAAGGGCGGACAGTTCTGGTCGCCATGTCGTTGCCCTAAGGAGTCAGTTTTCCTGGGCCGGGGAGAACACCCCGGTTTATGAAAAGTATTTTGCGGGTGGTTTTCGCAGTATGCGCGGTTTTCAATTCCGCGGGGTTGGGCCAAGTCAGAACGGTTATATGACCGGTGGCGATTTCATGTGGATCAACAGTCTGGAATACCAGCTACCGATCAAAGCCAACGATCAAATCTACCTGGTCGGGTTCTGTGATACCGGTACGGTGGAACAGTCGATCAGCCAGATAACCGACTACCGGGTTTCCCTAGGGGTTGGGGTGAGGCTCATGGTCCCCATGATGGGCCAGGTTCCAATCGCTCTGGATTTTGGTTTCCCGGTGAACAAAGCTCCTGGCGATAAGGAACAGATGTTTAATTTTTGGGTGGGTTTCTTCCGGTAATCCCCAAAGCCTGGACCGAAAAACAAAAATGCCTTGCCGTTGGACTTGACTTGGTTGTCGGTGGTGGCGGATTCTCCATGGTGCGATCAGGTGTTCCTATGGACAATAGATTCCCAGGTTGGCAAGGCCGTTTTAGGGTTTCATGACCAACACTTCGCCGATTTCTGTAGCCTCCACCCCCGCTTTGCCCACAAGGCCGGCTTGGGCTGGCCCTTTGTTCCTTTTGGGATTGGGAGCTTTGATTTGGGTCCTTGTCCAGTTTGGATCCACCGAGGACCGCCGAACCAGGCGGTTTCAGCGCGACCTCGACATGGCTCGCCACCTATTATTGTCTTCCCCTGAAACCCACGCCGATGAAATTGTCCACCGGGCCCGCCAAGTTTTGAACGAAATGGCACCTGCCCATCCATTGGCGGGCGAAGCCTGGTTTCTGTCGGGTGCGGCTCTTTTGGAACAGGTAAAAAAAGCCTCTCCCAATCTGAAGGCCGGGTTGCTTTCCGAGGCCATAACCTCTCTTGAACGAAGCCAGGAGCTTGGGGTCCGTGAGGAAGATAAGCCCGGTCTGACCTGGCAATTGGCAAGGGCCCAATGGGTCCAGGGAAAAGATCCTCGTACAACCTTGTTACATTTGGAAAAAGCCGCCCCGGGTGCGGAGGATATCGCTCAGGCTTGGGAGCTTATCGAGGAGGGCTACCTCAAACTCAACCCACCCGATTTGGCCGGAGCTCTTCGCGCCAATGAACAAATTCGATCCACTCCCCTGATCGCCGAGGACCGGCGGGCCCAAGCCCAGCTTAATGGGGGAGAACTCCTCATGAAACTCAATCAGATGGAAGAGGCCCGCCGAACCCTTGAAAAGGTCAGTTTTCGAGCTTCCCCTGCCTCATTCCAAAAAGCTAGGTTGGCACTTGCCAAAGGATTTCAGGAGGACTCCCGGTGGGGGGAAGCCGCCACACAGTGGCAACGCTTTTTGATGGAAGGGAAACCCGCTACCCCCGATGCCGCAATGGGTTACCTAATGTTGGGGCAATGCCAGGCAAAAATGGAGCAATTTGCGGATGCGGCCAAATCGTGGCAAGAGGCCCGAAAAATGGACAAGGGCGAGGCAGGCTTGGCGGCAACCGCTTATTGGGCCGAGTTGCGTTCCATGGATGCTGGTTCCGACCCAAAAGCGGCCACGGCAGCGGCCACCGCATTTGAGGAACTATTGGCGCAAACCGGACCAAACCTCCTTTGGAACAATCGTTGGCTTAATGGAAAATCCCTTTCCCTTTTAATGGAAAAATCCATCACAAACTTTCGTGGAGCCGGACAAGTCGATTTGGCAATCCAGTTGGCAGCGACCCTTGACAAGGTAGCACCACCAGGAACTGCCCTTCATTACAAAGCAGACCTCCTGGCGGAAAAAGCCAAAGCGATGAATTCCCAGGTTATGGCATCGGATCCTGCCAGCCAAAAAACACGCAATTTGGAAATAGCAAAGCTTTTGAGGGAATCGGCCCTGGCCCTGGAACAGTCCTCCTTTCAAATCACCGATCCCAGCCAAAAAAGTGACCAAATTTGGAAAGCGGTGATCCGGTCCCGGGAAGCAAACGACAATTTGCTTGCCGAACGGCTCCTGCAAGGGTTTTTGACCATTATGCCCAAGGGAGAAAAAGCGGGAGAGGCGTGGTATCTCCTGGGGGAATGCCAACGGGAACTAAACAAACCAACCCTTGCCTCTGCTTCCTATGTCAATTCCACCCAATTCATGACTCCCTTCCAATATCGTTCCAGGCTCCGGTTGGCGCAGGATTTAATGGCAAAGAAAGAAGGGGACAAGGCTGTCGAAACCTTGGAACAAAACCTTCAACTTTTGCGATTTGACCCGGACATTGAAGCCCAACGCGATTCCCTTTATGTGTTGGGGGGGCTGTTTGCGGAACAAGGCAAATGGCAAATGGCTACCCGCCGATTGGAAGAGGCCATTGAGCGCTTTCCTGCCACTTCGGGATCAGTTCGGGCAAGGCTACAGTTGGCGGAGGGCTACCGCCACATCGCCGAGGATCAAAACGCCAATTTCATGCTTGGAGAACGAGTGACTGCGGATACCCGGGCTCATTTCCAGAAAGAATACCGGCGTTGGCTCGAAAAGGCTCTTGAAACCTACCTTTTGGTGGAGAAATTGGCCCAAACCCAGGAGGGCAAGTCTCAATTATCCCAGCAGGAGCAGCTAGCCACACCCTATGCCATAGCCGATTGTCAATTTAACCTGGGGAAATATGTGGACGCACTGGCAGGATATGGCAACCTGGCCAAACGAAATGCCGGGACTCGCGAAGGCCTCCACGCAATGGGGGGAGTCGTCCGGTGTCATTCGGCCCTATCCCAGTTTGATCAGGTAAAGTCTGGTCTGGAGGAATTGACGCTCGCCATCCGTAGCGTGGATGAACCCACCCGAAAAGAGTGGGAGGGGTGGATTCGCTTGGCAAGTCGCCCCATTGGCGGAACCGGGGCCAATCGTTAATAACGGATCGGCAAGTTCCTCGATTGCTATTAAAGAACAAGAGGATTGCCCAATTGTTGGGCCCAAACGCCACAATTAAGGCAACCTGAGATATGGCGGCCTGTCACCGGACAGGCAATTATTGTTGTAAACTATTTTAAAATAAAGAATTAGGTCGAATTCAATCCCGCATGCGCTGGGAATTGGCATGATGTTTGCATAGTGCCTCTTGCCTCCATTGATTCACCTCTCTCGAAAGGATCCGCACCATGCAGTGGCTGTTTCGTTTACCAGGCCGTCAAATTTTGACGGGCTTGGTTTTGGCTTTTGGGCTGAGCATAGGGGTTCAGGCTGTCGATCCCCCGGTTCCCCCCAAGCCAACGGTGGATTCATTAGCCAAAGATTTGGCAGACCTGAAAAAAACCCACGATGAGTCAAACACCAAACATTCTGATAATGCGGGCTTGGCACACAATAAAGGCGATAGTGCCTGGATGCTGACCTCCGCGGCCATGGTCAACATAATGTTACCTGGCTTGGCCCTTTTTTACGGCGGAATGGTTCGCCGCAAAAATGTCCTTGCCACCATGATGCAAAGCATGGCGGCCCTTTCCGTCGTTGGTCTCTTTTGGGTGGCATTTGGCTATGGCTTGGCTTTCGGCCCATCGGTTTCATGGATTTCGATACCTGGATTCGATGGAGGAGTTATCGGTTGGAGTTGGGACCTTTTCTTTCTCCAGGGAATCAAAGCCGACCAGGCCCTCCCAGCGGCCAACATTTCTGTTTATGCTCACATGGTTTTCCAGGGAATGTTTGCCATCATCACCCCGGCCCTGATTTCCGGAGCCCTTGCCGAACGGATCCGTTTCTGGCCATTTTGCCTTTTCTGTATCCTGTGGGTGGTACTTGTGTACTGTCCTTTGGCTCACATGGTTTGGGCCTTTGACTGGTTCTATGCGATCCCTGTCGATTTGGACAAAGGATTGGGTGGCTCCGCCATCGGAATTTTGGGAAAGATGGGGGCCCTTGACTTTGCCGGGGGGACGGTGGTTCATATTGCCGCTGGTGCCGCCGCTTTGGCCTGCATTCTCGTGTTAAGGCCCCGCCAAGGATATCCCCAACAACCAATCCACCCCAACAGCATGGTTTTAACCCTGGTTGGGGCCGGCCTGCTTTGGTTTGGATGGTTCGGGTTTAACGGTGGATCCGCAACAGCATCAGGAACTTTGGCCACTTCAGCCTTTGTGGCTACTCAAGTCGCTGCAGCGGCAGCCGGGCTTTCCTGGATCGTGACCGAATGGTTGCTTCGGGGCAAACCCACTGCCCTTGGATTAGCCTCGGGAATTGTAGCAGGTTTGGTAGCGGTCACTCCAGCTTCAGGCTTTGTCAATGTTGGTGGTGCGGCGGCCATCGGTATTTTGGCCGGAGTGGTTTGTTATTATGCCGTGTCCCTGAAATCGGTTTTGGGCTATGACGATAGCCTGGATGCCTTTGGGGTGCACGGGGTAGGCGGATTTCTTGGTGCCGTTTTAACTGGCGTCTTCTGTTTTACCTCGGTAAACAGTTTGGGAGCGGATGGCTTTTTTGCCTTCAAATTCCGTGCTGACCGGATCACCCAGGTATTGGCCGAGGTTGGCCCGGCGGTTGCTGGGGCATCCGATAGTGAAAAGGTTGCCTCCCTGGAAAAACTCATCGAAACAAGGCAAGCAACGGTCGATGCCGCTTCTGCCAAATTGGATGAAGCCAAGGGGAAATTGGACGAGGAAGCCAAAAAAGACAAACCCGAAGCTCTTGATGGACTGAAAAAAGCCCGGGAAATGGCTTTTATGGCCAAGTATGAAGCGGATGGCAAACTGGCTTTGGTTACCGAACTGAAAGCGTTGCTTGAAACCAAAATCAAGTTCGCCAAGGATGAAAAAACTCCCTTGACCCAATTGGTGATTCAAACCAAAGCGGCCCTTTTCGCCATGGTTTTTGCCTTTGCACTTAGTTTTGGTTTGGCCCATGTGGTTCAGGCAATTACCCTTGGCAACTTTACAACGGATAAGGAATCCGAGGTGATCGGCCTGGATGAAACGGAACATGGAGAAACCGGTTTTGATTTTGGTCCAAGCCTTAATACTGGCTTGGGAGCAAACCTGGCAACACCCAAGGCAGCGAATTTCCCCCCCAACCGGAAACCCAAGCATTTCACCCTGACGGTTAAGGGTCCCGATGAAAAGGTCCTGCACGAAACCTGGTCAAAACTCTGCCAAGGCAACTCCGATTCCAACCCGGACATGAAAAAAGTGTATCCCTTCGTCACCACCCTAACCGGAAACAGCTTCCGTTTCCGTGACGGGGAACCCAACCAGATGAAGGACGCCCTGGAGCGGGCCCTCAAAACCGACCTCAATGGCTCCCTTACCAAGGTCTTCATCGAGACCTGAACCCTTCCACCGTTTGCAAAAGGGCAGGTGTGATTCAACCATCCCTACCCTTTCCAGGAGGTAATATCCCGGATTCACTCTTGGCTCCGGGATAACTCTACAATTCCAGTTCCCTTTCTCTCCATTCACCTAACCAAAGGATTCCAAACCATGAAACTCATTACGGCAATCATCCGACCGGAAAGACTCGAGGCGGTTCAACAGGCACTTACCGCAATTGATGTGTATCTCATGACCGTTACCGATGTTCGCGGTTGCGGCAAACAAAAAGGACATACGGAGTTTTACAGAAACACCGAAATCCAGGTTCGACTGTTACCCAAACTCAAAATTGAGATTGCGGTCAACGAACCCTTCGTGGAACCGACGGTCGAAGCGATCGTCCACGCCGCCCGGACCGAACCCACAGGGAAAATTGGAGACGGCAAGATTTTCGTGCAACCCTTGGACGATTGTATTCGCATCCGAACAGGCGAAAGGGGGTCCATTGGCATCGGACCCTGATGCTCAATTGTCCGAAAAATAAAGGATTTGATCCTGTCGGGCCTTGGGGAACTGCCGTTCTCCAAGGCCCGATTCTTTGCTAGTTACCGGACTTTTCCTAAAAAAAGGGCAAGAGTCATTTCCCTTCACAAAGCATCCTTTTCATGATTCTTTGGACCATCTACCTGATGCCCTTGGCCTTTTACCTGATCAGCCTCGGGCAGCAATTCCAACTTGGCCGTCCCAAACTCATTTCCGGGCAGCATGATTTGATCCGGCTGCTTTCAGGCCTTTCCGGTTTGGTCCTTATTGGAGGACCCCGATTGCTTGGACACCTTCATACCAAATGGTCCATTTGGGCGATGGTGGAAGGGCCAAGGGATCCCTGGTTTTTGGCACCAGATCTTTGGGTTGTCCTAATGCTGGGTTATATGGTCGTTGTGATGGGCTTGGTGGGTTGGTTGTGGAAAACAAGAGCCAATTTGTTCCTGATCTGTCCGGCCGATGAAATCCTGGTCAAGGAAGCAATGGGGAAAGCCTCCGGATGGGATTCCTTCGTCCTTTGGGTGGACAAACCTTTCAGTTGTGTGGAACTCCATTGGACAAAAGGATCAGTGGACCAAAGGGACCAGGCAGGAAAGGAAATCCAGAAGGCACTTCTGGAAATGAAAACAAAACCAGGCTGGTTTTGGGTCTTGCCTGTGGGAATCGGCCTTGGACTTCTTGGTTTTCTGGCAACCTTGAATTTGTCCACCGCCTGGTGGATCCTGAAGGCGGGATAAGGGCCCATTCCAAAGGAAGCGGTCAACCTCCCGAGCGTTGCATCATCTCTTCCCAATGTTCATAAAACTCCAACAGCCTTTCCCGTTGGCCGTCCAACTCCACCTGAACCGCTTTTACCTTGAGCCCATCCTTGTAAACATCGGGGTTGACCAAATCCGCTTCCAGTTCGCTTACCCGGTCCTCGGCAAGTGAAATATCCGCCTCAATTTCATCCACCTTCCTGAAGGAATATTTCCATTTCCTTTTACCCGATTGTGCTTGGGGGCCTGGCTTGAAAGCTACCGTTTGAGGGACTTTTGACAGGGTCCCAGCCTCGGCTTTGGACCTGCTATCGACCAACCGTTCATACATCTCAAAATTACCATAAACCGCCTCGATTCGACCATTTCCTTCCAGAACCAGCATCTGGTCGGCAACCCGGTTAAGGAACCAGCGGTCGTGGCTGACCACGATGACCGTCCCCTCAAAACCCAGGAGGGCCTCCTCAAGTGCTTCGCAAGCCCACAGGTCAAGGTGGTTGGTCGGTTCATCGAGGATAAGAAGGTTTACCCCCCGAGCGACCAACCTTGCCAAGGCGATCCGACTTTTCTGGCCCCCGGAAAGGTTGTTCACCGTTTGGCCTACTTCTTCTCCTGTTATGCCAAACCGGCCCAAAAGATCCCTCATTCGCTGTTCGGTCATTTCAGGCTGACCTGGTGGCCACGCTGCCCGGGTGGCCGTTTGGGATTCATCCAAAAGGGCAAGGTGTTGGTCAAAATAGCCAATTTCAACCTGATGCCCTACCCGGGCGATTCCGGAATCCGCCTTTTCCTCTCCCAACAGGATGCGAAGAAGCGTTGTTTTACCACTGCCATTGGGGCCTGCTATCCCTAGCCGCTTTCCCCTTTGGAGCTGGAAAGTAAGCTTTTCAAATAGTTTCAATGGTCCGTAGGATTTGGCAAGCCGGTCACAATCAATGACCACATCACCCGCCCGATTTACTTCCCCAAAGTGCATCCTCGGTGAATCCACCAAAAAGGGTTTTTCGAGCCGATCAATCTTGTCGATCTGTTTTTGGCGACTTGCCGCCTGTTTGTGAAGCGTCCCATAGTTTACCCGCCGTATGTAATCCACCTGTTTTTGAATGTATTCCGATTGGGCCTCCCATGCTTTAAGAGCCATGTCGTGTCGTTCCTGGCGAAGGCGCCAATAGGCACTGAAATTTCCAGGGTAACTTTCAATCCTTTGATTTCCCATCTCGAATATCCGGGTGGCCACTCTATCGAGAAACACACGATCATGGCTAACGATCAGCATGGCCTCTGCCTGGCTGGCAAGCCACTTTTCCAGCCACCGGGTGGTGGGGATGTCCAGGTGATTGCTTGGTTCATCAAGCAGTAGGATATCCGGAGCTGCCAGTAATAGCTTGGCCAACATTAACCGGCTGATTTGCCCACCAGAAAAGGTCTCCACGGGCCGATCATAGCCCTCCGCCAGAAATCCCAATCCGTCCATAACCTTTTCCACCCGATGATCAATCTCAAAGGCATCATGGTGGCGCATGATTTCATGAAGTCGGTCATATTTCTGGGCCAAGGCGGGGTGGTCCTCCCCTGTGGCATGAGCCAAAGCCTCTGCGGCCTGGACCAATTCCTCCTGGGCCTGGTAAAGGGGTTTTAGGGCCTCCCTGGCCTCCCCGATCAAGGTCCTGCCTGGAACAATATCGTGTTGTTGGGTAAGAAACCCAAGCCTTGCCCCTGCATGGAGCTTTACCAAACCTGTATCAGGCTGATCCACCCCGGCCAGGATTTTCATCAGGGTGGATTTCCCGCAACCGTTTGGGCCTACCAGACCAACCCTTTCCCCCGCATGGAGTTCAAACCCGATGGCTTCGAAAAGGGGATCCCGGTCAAACCCGCGGCTAAGTTCCTGACAACTAAGAATCAGCATGAAATCAACCACGGTCCCCGTTGCGGCTAAGGTGGGGACTTCGCCCCCAGATTCGCTCCCCGCATACATTAAGGAATATTAGGTATTTAAAGAGGTTTAGGGCAGTGGAGAAGCAGGATGAAACGGTTGGTAATAGGGAGTAAAAATCCAAAAAAAAAGCGGGAAATTCTTGAAATCCTGGGTGGTTTACCCTTTGACCTGGTTGACCTGACCCAGTGCAAACCCGTCGCGGAGGTGGTCGAGGACAAAGACAGTTTTGAGGAAAACGCAGCCAAAAAAGCATCCCAGGTGGCAAAGGAGTTATCGGAATGGGTTTTGGGTGAGGATAGCGGCCTTTGCGTCGATTCCCTGGGAGGAGCGCCGGGAATTTTCTCGGCCAGATTTGCCGGGATTCAGGGAGACGATGAGGCCAACAACGCCAAATTGGTGGCCGCCCTGGCTGGTTTGCCTGGGGAAAAACGCCGGGCCCATTATGTTTGTGCAGCCGCCATTGCCAATCCCCAGGGCGAAATTGTAGCAACCGCAAGGGGTGAGTGTTATGGCGAAATCCTTCCTGAACGAAAGGGATCAGGAGGATTTGGTTATGATCCTTACTTTTACCTTCCCGAATACCACAAAACCTTTGGGGAATTGCCCCCTGCGATCAAACAGGCCATTTCCCATCGGGCCCGGGCCCTTGAAAAACTTTTCCAACCCATAAGTCCTGCAGGGACAAAGGGAAACCATCCCCTTCATGCCCTCATTAAGTCTTAAAAAACCGCAAGAATTGTTCAGTATATATCAATAAATGATCTTGCAAAAGGCTCGTGGAATTTGGCCTGATTCCCGGGTGGCTCCCAGGTCAAAGAAATTTTTTGTAGGATGAGGCTAAATCTGCCCTAAGTGGAGGAAGGCAAAATGTGTCGATTTGCATCGTTTTTGGCAATTGGTTTTTTGATGCCAATAGTCTTGATGGCCCAAGAAGCCACCCCTCAAAAAGAGGTTTGGAAATCCCTCTTTGATGGCAAAACCCTTGAGGGTTGGAAATCTTCCCCATTTGTCGGAGAGGGTAAAGTATTCGTCCGGGGTGGTCTCATCGTCATGGAAAAAGGGGAAAAACTAACCGGGGTTACTTTTACCAAAGGGGATTTCCCCAAACGGGACTATGAGGTGGAAATCGTGGCCCGAAAGCTTGAGGGGAACGACTTTTTCGCCACCACGACTTTTCCGGTTGGGGACCAGTTTGCCTCCCTGGTCGTGGGAGGATGGGGTGGGACTCTGGTCGGTATTTCAAGCGTGAATGGGGCGGATGCCTCGGAAAATGGATTTAGCAAAAACAAGGAATTTGAAGCCAGGAAATGGTACACCATCAAGGTCCGGGTCGGGCAAAAAAGAATCCAGACCCAAATCGACAAGGAACAGTTTCATGACCTTGACACCAGCGACGCCCGGCTAAGTGTCCGTTTTGAAGTTCAGCCTTCGCGACCGTTTGGCGTTTCGACCTACGATACGCTCGGGGAGATTCAATCGGTCCGGGTGCGACCCCTTAATGAGAAGGAAAAGAAAATCCTTGCGACGCCAGACAAGGTGGATTGAACAATCTTCCAGGGAACCCCTGCAACCTATTTTACAATTGTCTTGAACTGGACCACCGCCTGATCCCCGGGTTGCAAGACTCCCTGAACCTCCCAACGCAATTCAACCCCTCCCCCCTGGGAGGTTTGTTGAAGGAATATCGCATCGCGGGAACATTGGGAAGAACCCTCGACATATTCCAGCCGGGGGTTGAGGGCATCCACCAAGCCAATGTCTTTGATCGGATGACCGCTTGAGTTTGTAAACCGGAGAGTAAAGGTAAGGACCTCCCCCGGTCGGGCAGATAACTTGTCACAGGATTTCCGAAGCTCCAAAGGCCCTGTGCTGGATTGTTCCGCACAAATCGCATCGAACGAGGTTTCCCTCGTCGAAAAGCTCGAACTGATGGCATCGGTTCCCGGTCGATCCGCCAAGAGGGCACTCACTCCCGAGGAGGATACCGCTCCGGAAAGGCCAACCGCCCCATGCACAAAGCGGGTGTTTTCCGTATTGGAGTTGACCTTTAACCCTGCCTCCTTGCCAACCTTTCCCAGAAGAAGCCTTCCACCTGTTTCCCCAGTGGCCTGCAAGGTATCCTGACCCTCCAGGATCGTAACTTTTCCTATTTTGACAATGCCTTCCTTGGCTACACTTGCAGAGGCACTGGTGCGGCCCTTGATGTCACCACTTTGTTCTTTGGTCGCAGTCCTCCCGGGCAATTGGGTCATGCTCACTTTGCCCTGATTTAGGGAACCGACATCCATGGCCAGGGCCCGGGTGGACTCGAATTTATCAAGGGGATCCGCTTGCACCAACAATTGAAAGCGGGGTGCGACAATGCTCACCCGGTTGGAATGGACTACCTGGCGGCGGCCTTTGCCATCGGTAAAAGAGGCCAACGAATCCTCGGGATCGACCCCGGCGATTTTTCCTTGGGCATCAATGCCCGCCCGTTGACCCCGATCACCCCCATCCTGGATGATTTCTTCCCCCATTCCACCGTTGCCGAGGATGGGATCAGGGCCCGCCTGGTAAACCGGAGGGCGAATGTAAGGAGCAAGGGCCGGGGGTCCAAGTGTTACCTGACCTGGCAATAAAACGGTCCCTGGAATGGCGGTCTGGGCGATTTCACCATCCACCATCGACCGGTTTCCCAGCCGGACGATCCCCAGCAGCTTGCCACGCTTGGCCGCTTCTCTCGCCAAATTGAGCGTTTGTCCCAAGGGGATTTCGGCATTGGCTTTTTCGTTTTGAACCTCGTGATTATCAACCGGGTTGGAGAGGAGACAAACCCCCTTGGTAATCAACCGGGGCCTGGTCGGATGAATCAGGTCCTCGGCATGAATCGCCAAGGGTGCCGGGTGGTTTTCGGGTTTGGCAAACGGGGGCAAGTGGAGGGAATCATGAACTTCAAGCGTAACACATTGCCTGATTCCCTCGGAAGTAACCACCGCAAATGTGTGAGCGTAACCGGGGCGGAGCAGGATTTTGGCACCCGTTTCCAGTCGCTCCAAAGTGGGCATTTCTCCGTAAGATTTTCGCCAAGGCCAAATCGCCATGCAACCCTCTGGAAGGGTCAGTTCAAAAGCCAGCAAAGGAGAAGGACGGATTGCCGGAATAACCAAAGGGGTGGGCTTTGGCGCAAGGTAACCTTGACTGAAAAGGCTTGGCAGCAGTGGTGGAAAAGCAAATACAGCAACAAGGCAGACAACAAACGGTGAAGTAAGAGAGCGGCTGTTTTTGGGGAAGCCTTGGGTTTGCAACATGGCAGGCTCCAGAATATGTCGGCTTGCAATGGAAGAAAAAAAATTGCCAGGGAAAGGGGTTGGGGACCGGCCTTTCAGGACCGGCCCCCTTTACCCCGGGTCATCGCAAAGCCTTAACGGCTATTGCGGCGGGAACTGGTTACCGAGTTGACCAGGTTGTTCAAATCGGCACTATTTGCCGAGCCAACATTGGATCCACCGGTAGGATTTGCAGGGGGAAGCGGTTGTCCTGGAACCGGGCCGGCCGGAATCAGGGGCATGGGCCTGGGTTGGCCATTGGGAACCACGACTCCTGGAGGCAGGTTTCCGGGAGGGGCAACCATCATGGGACGGGGGCCACCGGGAAGGGGAGGCAAGGGCTGTCCCATGGCTCCACGGGGGCCAGGCATTCCCGCACCTGGGGGCAACATGGGCATCCCCGGAGGGGGAGCGTCCATAGCGGGCGAGTGAGCCAACTCCAGGTCGATCTTGCCAAGCCGGACCACCATTAAAATGCTTCCCCGTTTGGCGGCCTCTGCGATCGGATCGACGCCTGGTTCCAATCGGGAAGAGACGATTTCATCCGGGCCACCGGGACCAGCAAGGTCCTGGTATTGGGCATCCGGGAGGTAGATCACTTTGACCACAAAGTGGCCTGCGGCGATTTGTTGGAAATCTTCCTCGGTGAAGGCAATCGGCACCGAACTATGGGCAAGGAAAGCGGCGGACTTGGCATTTCCAGGCAGCACTTCCAGGGTCGGATAGAGGTTCATCTCTGGCCGATTGGGAATGTTGCTCAGCTTGAGGCGATAGATCGCTCCTTGCAGAAAATTGTACCTTCCGGGAAGGTCAAGGGCTTGGGCGGAAAAACCTGGAGCCCCGTCTTTACCGGGTGCAAACCAGGTTACTTTCATCCCTGCCGGATCGTTGAATATGATTTGGGTTCTGCCGGCACCCTGGGGAGCGACCATAGCAGGCCCTGGTCCTGCCGCCATTGCCAACCCACCGGGAGGCATTGCGCCATGCCCAAATTCACCATTGACTCTGGTGATGGGAGAATTTTTGGCCCCGCCAAGAAAAGCCGATGGGGGGGGTGCCATTCCTGGCATACCCGGAGCACCAGGAACCCCAAGAGGTGAGATGCCGCTGGGTGGCTTGAGGGCTCCCATAGGCATCACCCCGGCGGTGTTACCATCGGTGTATTTTACTTGCTGGAGAATATCCATCGGCTGGCTGGAAGCGAGCATCGCCCGAGCTGCCGAGGTCCCCGAGGGCGGAGCGGAATTGTAAGGGGCAACCATGGCCACCGGAGCCCCGTTAGGGCCCTGAACCCCTGGAACATTAGGCACGGAGTAGGCCCTATTACTTGCCCCCTCTATCATCGAGTCATTCGACTCAAGGCGGCTCCTGTAACGGCCCCCGCCGTTTTCGGTTGTCACACAGCCGCCAAGGGCGGCCACCATTAGCATGGAACCTGTCAATCGCCTCATGGTTCCCCCCAAACAGGCTGGTCCAAAAACCCAGGCTCCACGGAGCGATCCCAATCCTCTCCCAAGGATCCGGTCACTAGCCCAAGGTCGCCTGAAATACCCTGTGCCACGAAGCAATAACGATGCTCCATGGTCCTAGATCGGCAGAATGACCCCGATTCTTTTGACAAAATCGTCGTAGTCGGCAGGTTACTTAGGATTGGGATAACCCGGGTATGAGAAAAAGTTTGCCTGGTTTGCCTTTCACATGGCACAATATTTCCCCTCCAGGTTTCTGCAAAGGGAAAGGTGGGCAAAAGGGGTTTTATTCCGGCCGGGATTTTTGGCAAAGATTGGGATTTTGATCCAAACCAGGCCGGGGAGTGGTAAACCGGTTCAGCCAACCCAAGGGTACATAACGAAAAACAATGGCTCCCAAAATCAACAACCCTCCCCAAAGAGTGTTGGCATCCATGGATTCGGAAGCTGGGCAAACCAGCCAGGCCCAAATGGGATTCAGCATGGGTTCAAGCAACATGATGAGGGCGGCCTCCACCGGGCGAAGTTGTTTGAGGCTTTTTGCGGTTAACAGGTACGGGATGCCCAATTGCAGGATTCCATAAAGGAGGATGGTAACCGTTTGCAGGAAATTAGGGATGGGTAAAGGGCCCAGGAATGGGGTGAGGATCAAGGCCCCAACTCCCATGTTTATTCCCGTCAAAAGCAAGGACGAAACCCCTCGCATTTGTCTTAGACCCAAAAGCACACCTGCAAAAAAGAAGCCGCTTGCCAAGGCAAGGGCATTTGCTTCCCATCGCCCGAGGTCGCCCTCGGTGGCAGGGTCAAAAACAATAAGGACCACACCGGAAAAACCCGTCAGCATGGCCAGCAATTCCCTTCCTTTGGGTTTGTCCCCAAAAAGAAAGAATGACCCTAAAAGGAGCCAAAAAGGAGAAGTATATTGCAACAGGACCGCATTGGCCGCCGAACCCATTACCATTGCGGTGACATAGCTGGCATTCATGAGGGCAAAACAGATTGAGGTGGGAACCATGGCCCACCTCCAGGCCAAATCCGCCCGTTTCAGGAAACATCCCAAAAAAAGAGCCCCGGCCGCAGTCCGCCCAAAGGCAATATGAAGCGGCTCAATGGGAATTTCCGCAAAACCCAGGGAAGCACCGATGGAATCGTCCCTTGTCAGGAGTTTGGTGAACGCTCCACTCAGGCTCCACAACAGGGCGGCAAGGGCCAAACCCAAATGGGGACCATAGGCTTTAAATGTGGCTTTGAAATGGGACCTCAACGAACACCCTTTTTTCATTCCGGAAAGGCCCGGTGATCCGGACCCCCTGATTTCGTAAAATATCTTTCCTTGGGTAACCCTGTCTTTGAGAGAAAGTAGCCTTTGCCATGCTAGTGGTCATGCACAAATGTGCGACACCGGAACAACTTGAAAGCGTCCTTTCCATTATCCTTTCCCTCGGCCTAAAAGCCCATCCTTTGCCGGGTTCCACCCGAACCGCCATTGGCATAACGGGCAACCTTCTTTCCATTCAACCGGATCAGATTGGTGCCCTGCCAGGGGTTATGGAAATCATCAAAGTCACCAAGCCCTATAAACTTGCCAGCCGGGAATTTCATGAAGCGGACACCCTTGTAACCGTGGGTGAAAGCCGGATTGGTGCGGGGAACTTTTCGGTTACGGCCGGGCCCTGTTCCGTGGAAAATGAAGTGTTGATGATGAAAACAGCCGACTTCATCAGGAGCCTGGGTTTGACACTCATGCGGGCAGGAGCCTTCAAACCCCGCACCAGCCCCTATGCCTTTCAAGGCATGGGCAGGGAGGGTTTGAAACTTCTTGAGAGGGTGCGACAAAAAACCGGGGTTTTGATCGTCACGGAAGTGATGGAAACCGAGGAGGTGGAAGCGGTGGCAGATTCGGCAGATATCGTCCAAATTGGTACCAGGAATATGCAAAACTATCCCCTTTTGCGCAAAGTGGGAAAGATTCGAAAACCGATCCTCCTCAAGAGGGGGATGGCTTCCACCCTGGAAGAATGGCTCATGGCGGCGGAATATATTTTGGCGGGGGGAAACAGCGAAGTCATCCTGTGTGAACGGGGGGTGCGCACATTCAACGATCACAGCCGCAATACTTTGGACTTGTCGGTCATCCCCCCCCTAAAAGCCCTTTGCCACCTCCCCGTGGTGATCGACCCCAGCCACGCCACCGGAAAGAGGGCCTATGTGCCGCCCATGACCTTGGCGGGTTTGGCCTGTGGGGCCCATGGTGCTGTGATTGAAATCCACCCTGATCCAGACAAAGCCTTGTCCGATGGCCTTCAAACGATTGATTTTCCTTCTTTTGAAAAACTGATGGATAAACTTCGGGAAATGGCCAAGCCCTTAGGAGTTGTTATTAGCTAAGGACTTTTGGGAATACCCAAATCACTGGCCTTTAGGGAAAACTTGGGTTTCTTATTGGAAAAGATTCCGTTTGTGGTTTGGTTAATGGAACCGCCGTGGCTCCCTGTCGAAGGAGTTCCTCAAGGGGAGGAAGAAATATCTCCGTCCTAATGGGAAGGAGTCCGGATTTGGGTAGAGCGGCCAATCGCGGATGCAGTTCGTTATATTGTTGAAGCATCCGGGCCAGGTCTTTTCGTTGATATTGGGAAAGTGCAATGGAATCCCAAGTATCCCCTGCGGAGGAAATGAAGACCTTTTCCGACCAGGAATTTACTTTGGGAGCATTGGTTTGCAAGGCACCCGTTCCCAAGGGGGGGAGGGCTTCATTGGCTGACATTCGGAGAATCGGCTTGTCCTGCAAGGATGGAGATGGACCGGGAACAAAAGCAAAATTTGGATTGTTGCCAAGGGGGGGTCTCCTTGCCATGTTTCCGGATTTGTCTGATGGTCCAGCAGGGGGAATGGGGACAGGGGGAACCGGGTTTGGCAAGGCATTCGGGCCAGAGCCTGGAAGGGCAGGAACAAAAGGTGGCGCCATCGGTGCTGAAACAGCTTCGTCCAAAGGGAAAAATTCGGTTCGTTTAAGAGGCCCGGTGGTGGGCGAAAAGGTGGTTAAAGCAACGGGAGGAATTGCCAAAGCCCCCCTGGCAGCAATCCCAATTGCCCCAGTCCCAGAATTGGTAAGACCCAAACCGGACAATCCGGGATTCGCAGGTAGCGGCACCCCGATGGGGGGTGTCAATGGGGGAAATCCCGGGGTCCCACCAGGAGAAAATTCAGATCCGCCCAAACCTCGGGAGGGAACGGCTAACGGCTTAGGGACATCTTTGGCAGATTCCAACGATGGGATGGCAGGCAATCCAAGGGGGGGTAACCCTGTTCCCGCAGGAGTTCCAAGCCCGCCAATGGCGGCTGGAGGAGGGACAGGAATGGGGATTGTACCAGGAATGTTGTTCGGGCCATTAATCGGGTTGGTTTGGGAATTTCCGGTGATAAGGTCCCCGGGAAGGGGTGGAATTGGGCTGGCAGAGCCAACTCCCGTGGGTGGTGGAATAGGCGGAAAAGCCAAAGGGTCCGGTTTGGAGCCGGAAGAATTATTGTTTTGGGGTGGCACTTCGGTCCCGGGCAAGGGTGGCAATCCGCCGGGCAAAACCTCGGCGGGACCACCCAAGGGAGGGGGGAATGCGGGACTTGAGGCAGGTTTTACAACTTCGGGACCAGGAGGAATTCCATTGGGTTGGGGAACCTGCGATTGGGTTAGGAGGATTTCGGGGAAAATATCCTTTTTGTCATTACCCCCCTTGGCTTGTGGGTCAACCTCGGGGCCGGAAGGTAAAGCTTCCGGTTTCCCCTCCGACAAAAGGGAAGCAATTTTGCCGTTGGGGTCAAAATATTTTTTCCCTACAAACACCCCGGTCAAACCTAAGAATGAGCAGGCAACGAGGATCCCCGCTTTGGTTTCGGTACTCAACTTCATCGGTACTTCCCTCCCTTGTAAATCTTCGGTTGATTGGGATCGACACGCCTGGCCGCACGCAATCTTGCACTGCGGCTGCGTGGATTATTGGCAATTTCCAATTCCCCTGCCATGACAGGTTTCCTGGTCAGGATTTCCCAGTATTCGGATTGCCGAAAGGTGTTTTTGACCTGCCGGTCCTCCAGGGAATGAAAACTGATGATGACCGCCACGCCCCCGGGTTTAACGATTTCGGGCAATTTCCCCAAGAATCCTTCAAGGACGGCAAGTTCCTCGTTTACCGCAATCCGAAGCGCCTGAAAAGTACGGGTTGCCGGGTGAATGCCTGAAGGGTCTTTTTTGGGAATGGCGCGCCGAACCACAGCGGCCAAATCCGCCGTGTCTTCAAACCGCCGTTCTCCCCGCCGATGGACAATGTATTTTGCGATTTTGCGGCTAAACCTCTCTTCGCCATAGCGAAAAATAAGGTCGGCCAGATCGTATTCCGAATAATGATTTACCATATCGGAGGCGGATTGCCCCCGACTTTGATCCATCCGCATATCCAAAGGACCTGGTCGGGAAAAACTAAACCCGCGGCCCCCATCATCCAGTTGTTCCGAACAAATACCAAGGTCGGCCAACAGGCCATCGACACCTGGAATTTTTTTCGATTTCAGGATTTCAGGTAGCATATCAAAGCGGGCGTGGACAGCCTCAAAAGGTAATCCACTCAAACGGGGTAGGGCCCGGGCAATCATGTTTTGATCATGATCAAGTCCAATGACCTGACCTGTGGGGCTGACTGCCCTGGCAAGGAGCAGGGAATGCCCTCCCACGCCCAGAGTGGCATCGATAATGGTTTGGCCATCCCTCGGATTCAGGTAGCTGATAACCTCATGGGGTAAAACGGAAACATGTCCCGATAGTGAACCTTCTTTCCCCTCAGATCCTTGGACCAATGGGATGGAAGGGGCCGATTGTATTTCGTCTGCGTCCATGCCTTTTCCAGCAATTTGCCATCCTGGCTGGTTGCTATGGTAAGGGAGAAGGGGTGGAAAAAAAAAGCCCTCCTGGCTTCCGGGAAAGCCAGGAGGGAGATGTCGAAACGGACGAATTTGGCACTCCCCACCCATCCATGGGATCAAACGCATCCTTGCGTGAGAGTTTCAGGCACCCCATTGGGGACCCAAATGCCAAGCCCAAAGCCGCACGACGCCGACAGAATCCTCCAACCAGGGAAAACCCGGTGAAGAATGATTTGTGACTTTGGGGATAATGCCAAAGCCCTTAATCCAAGCCAAAATGGGGGCCTCCATGCCCCAAAAACACCCCATCCTGGGGATCCTGGGTCGGGCAACCCCGACCTTTTCCTAACCCTTGGGACCATTCATGGCCCCTTCGGCCACGGTGTCAAACCGTGGTGAATGTTGGTCCAAATATTTCTTCCAATGGAATAGATTCCATAATTCCAAATGGTCCCTAACACCCAAAAGGACCACTTCCTGACCCAGTTGGGCAAATTGGCCAAGCCGTTCGGGAACCAAAATACGCCCGGTCCGATCCACATCAACCTGTTCCGTTTGGGCAAAATAGAGCCGCCGAAATACCCTTGCCTCAGCATCTGCGGCTGGTGCTGCGTCTACCCGGGCTGCCAAGGATTCCAATCCTTCTTTGGTGTAAATCCAAAGACATTCGTCCGGACCAGGTGAAACAAAAAGACTTTCCGGATCACCTAATTGGTCACGGACACGCCTAGGAAGCGTCAACCGCTTCTTGTCGTCCAAAACCCTTTCATGTGTTCCGGTCAGGAGAATTGTCATTCGGCTTGGCCAACTCCGAAAAAGCTCACCCTTTTAGGAAAATGGGATTCTGCCATTTAACCCCACTTCCACCCACTGAATCCCACTTCTACCCAAACTAACGATACAATCCCTCCATGGCAACCTTTACTTTCCAAACAAAACAAAAAAAAACTCTGCACAGCTCTCAAGTTGGGAGAACTGTTAGAGTTCTGGCGAAGTTACAAATCGCCAATTTTTTGGATCAACCGATGCACACTGCTTGGGATCGTGGCCTTTAGCGGCTTTGGCGAACCTGAATCGCTTTTGCCAGACAGCCTTCAATAGCATCAAACTCGGTTGTCCCCGAGCCTTCCACAAGAATCAAGGCTCCCTGGTTGGTATTCAGCTGGCAAGTAAAGCGGTGGCGACCCGGTTGGTATTCTTCATGTTGAAACGAGCGAATTCCCAATGCCTTGATTCGATTTCGAACCCCCAACCAATCCACCTCATGGGATGGTTGGGAGGGTCTCACCAATCCAAAGGATTCTGGACCGGGCAAATAAATGGGCGAGCGGGCGGAATGGTTTACCTGGGCCAAAGGGGTTGGCCCAAGATTAAGTGGGGCAACAGGTTGGTTCCTTTTCAGGGATCCATTCATTGCTCCCCCATTGGTTTGGTCCAATTCTTGCCTAACACCCAAGGGAACCTTGGTGGGTTGGGAAGCGGGAAGGTGAGCCGCCATGGTTGCCATTACCATGGCCGGGGGAGCAATGTAATTGGCTCCCGGTTGGGTAGGCATACCCGGTTGTTGAAAAGCAGGCGCATTTCCTCCCCCCAAAACAATGCGATGGGGAGCAGGTTGGTTTGGCTGGATTGGATTAAACCCTTGGGATACCGAAACCCCTTGGACAGGGCCGTAGTAAGGCCCGGTTCCTGGTTGGGGAATCAGGTTCGAAAGGTATCCAGGCGAACCGCCTGGTGCCGGTGTCGGACAACCGGCGAGAGGAGGTCAACCCGCCCCTAAACGGGCCGGTGCCGCGGCAATATGCAAGAAGGAGGGCAACAGAGCGAGTAGCCATTTGCACGCAATTCGCTTCATAAAAGGCATCCTTGCCAACCCATGAATCGCATGCTTTCCTGGAATCGTTCCGGGAAAGAATTCCCACCCGCACCTTCCTTGGCACAGGCGGAAAACCACGCGTGAGGGATTCGTATAACCAGCCTTGCTGACGCAATAAAGGCCAAAATCCCAGACCCCCCAGTTTTGCCTATTTTGCAAAAAGGTAAGTAGTTTTTACAAAAACTGATAGGGATACTTGGAACCGGTTTGGGGGTGATTCGTGGCACATGCAGTTGTGGTGGGTGGTGGACTCATTGGCCTGGCCACGGCCCGGGAACTTTTGCAAAGGGGCCTAAAAGTTACTGTGGTGGAAAAGGAACCTCGCCCCGGAGCCCACCAAAGCTCCCATAATTCGGGTGTCCTTCATTGTGGCCTCTATTATCAACCTGGTTCCCTCAAGGCCAGGATGGCGGTGGAAGGCATTGCTTCAATGACCCACTACTGTGTCAAAAAAGGAATCCCGCACGAAATATGCGGCAAGCTGGTGGTGGCCGCCGATCCTCCGGAAATCCCCCGGATGGAAGCACTTCTGGAGAGGGGAAAGGCAAACGGATTGGTGGGGCTGGAATGCCTAACCTCCGAACAGGCCAAACGCATTGAACCCGGAATTCGGTGTGCTGGAGCCCTTCGGGTGCCTCAGGAAGGTATTGTGGATTATGGCTTGGTGGCCCGAGCCTATGTTCAGGATATTAAAGACCTTGGTGGTAAACTTTGGTTGGCCTCCAAGGTTTGCTCGCTGGAAAACAACGGGAAAATCTGGCGTATTGGTTTGGCAGCGCCAGGATCACAAGCGGCAAAAGGACAGGAGTCTGACGCGATCCTTGCGGACAGCGTTGTGAATTGTGGGGGGCTTCATTGTGACCGGATAGCAATGATGGCAGGGCTTCGACCCGCAAATCGAATTGTCCCTTTTCGGGGGCAATATTGGAAGCTTCATTCCCGTTGGGAGGGTCGGGTGAAAAACCTGATTTATCCGGTTCCCAACCCGGAACTGCCGTTTCTGGGGGTCCACCTGACCCGGATGATTCAGGGGGGCATTGAGGTCGGACCCAATGCTTTTCTTGCTTTTGGACGGGAAAGCTACACTTTTTTTCAACCCAATTTGCGGGACCTCTGGGATGCGATTACTTTCCCTGGCCTTTGGCGTTTCATGGGAAAATATCCCAAAGTGACCTTGCATGAATTGTTTCTTACTTTCTCCCGCAAAGTGTTTGCCAGGGAGGTATCCCGATTGGTACCGGGGATAACCCCCGGGGACTTGCAACTCGGATTATCAGGCATTCGGGCCCAAGCCATGCGCCCCGATGGTACATTGGTTCAGGATTTCGATCTGGCCTACCAACCCGGAATACTCCATGTCCTGAATGCCCCAAGCCCCGGAGCGACGGCAAGTTTGGCGATTGCAAGTCATCTGGCCCTTGAATCCCAAAAAACCATGGACATGAGCTCCTGATGGAAGCCAACCGCCAAAACAGGGCTGTTTTTCTTGACAAGGACGGCACGCTTATGGAGGATATTCCTTACAATAGCGATCCAAAAAGGTTTGTTTTTTCGCCAGGCGTGGTGGATGGGCTTGGACTCCTGGCCCAAGCGGGCTTCCGATTGGTTATTGTCAGCAATCAATCAGGCGTAGCCCGGGGCCACTTTGATGTTTCCGCCCTCTTACCCATGGAGGAACGGTTAAGAGAAATGTTTTCCGCGGAAGGACTTGTGCTTGATGGGATTTATTGGTGTCCCCATTTTCCAGGGGGTGCAAATCCCCAATTTGGGATACCATGTTCGTGTCGCAAACCCGCACCCGGGATGATTTTCAAAGCAGGAACAGATTTATGCCTTGATTTGAAGGGTTCCTGGATGATTGGTGACCGGGAATCGGATGTCCAATCCGCTCACAACGCCGGGTGCCATTCCGCCTTTTTGCACAATATCGTAGACAAAGAAATTGACCCACTACCGGACCTGGTTAGTACAACTTTTTTGGATTTGGCCCGGAAAATCGTTTCCCACACCATTGAGACACTCCCTTTATGACCGCTAAACTCCCACCAAACCATTCAGAAAATGGAGGTTCCCCAAAAACCAAACCACGCCGATTACTGCTTTTTTTGTTTGGCTTCGTTTTGGTTACCGGGGCCTTGGCCTTGTTTCATGCTCCCTTGCTGCGTTTGGCGGCATCGTCGTTTGTGTGCCATGATTCCTTGCCAAAAGGCGAATTTGGCACCCTTTTGTTGGAATTTCCCCAATGGTCGAAATCCTATGACCAAATACGGGATATAACGGGCCCAAAGGGGGTTGTTGTCCTTGTAAAAGGGAAACCAACCCGCCTCATGCGGTTAGGCCTGGAGGGGCCATGGTGGGAAACTGATATAACCCAACTCAAAAAACGGAACATTACGAACCTTGCCTTTTTAGACGCCCCCAAGGCGAAATATTCTTATCAATTTGTTCCCTTCGTTGCCCAATGGCTCGATGAGCACCCAAACCATTCGCTTGTAGTTTGCCATAGCCGTTTTTTTGGATATATTTTATCTCGAATTTTGTCAAGGCATTTAAGCATTTCCCAATTTCAACGCCTGGCAATGGTCCCGGTCGATGACCCGGATTACGATCCCAACTTTTGGTGGCAAAAGAAAGAAGGTCAAGGTGCGATTATTGGCGCATTTACCGAATTGGCTTTTGATATCCTTTTGGGAGATGGGGTCGCCCCAGGGCCAGACTGGGACCCCAAAGCCTATGAGGAGTCCTTGCCATGAAGGGCCTCTTCAGATGGGGAATTCGCTTTACTCTCGGTTTTTTTCTTCTGGTCATTGGCCTAACTGCCGCATTCCTTCAAACACCCCGGTGGTTGAATGTTTCTGAGCCTGTGCAGAAGGTAAGTGCGGTCCTGGCCCTTGGTGGCGGTGCCGAACAAAGGCCCTTTGCCGCTGCCGCAATCCATAAAAAAGGCCTTACAGGGATCCTTTTGGTTCCTCAAACGAAAGACAAAACTGCCCAACTCGAAGGCTTGGGTGAAAACGAAGCGGTTCGCTATCGCCGTATTTGGAAAAGCTTGGGCGTTCCGGATACGAATATCGAGGCTTTGCCCGGGTCTGCCGACAGCACCCGCGATGAAGCCAGATTGTTAAAAACCTGGCTTGGGGAACATCCTGGGGACACCGTAGGTATCATCACCCACACCTCCCACACCCGCCGCACCCGCCTCTTATTCACCCGCATTTTGGGTCCTGATGCAGAAAGGGTCCACTTTTTTGGGATAGAATCCGACGGTTTCCGGGAAGACGGTTGGTGGAAAGTTCCCGATTTTGCCCAAATGTATTTTTTTGAATGTCTCAAACTTATGACCCAAGCCATAACCGGATGATTTTTGGGAATAGGAAACTTTAGTTCATGTCCAAGCAAATCCAGAAGGAGAAACCTGCAAACATGGAGCGCGAGTTTGCCGTGGAGGTTGTGAAAAAACTTGTCGAAAAAGGTCACACCGCCTTTTTCGCCGGAGGCTGTGTTCGCGATGAACTTTTGGGTTTGGTTCCTTTTGACTTTGATGTGGCCTCCTCGGCATCCCCAGATCAGGTCCGCATAATTTTCCCCAGAAGCTTGCCCGTGGGGGTAGCCTTTGGTGTTGTCGATGTCCTTGGGCCCAAGGTGGCCGGTCGCACGATTCATGTTCAGGTTTCCACTTTTCGAAGCGACGGGGCTTACATCAACGGGAGGCATCCGGAATCGGTTCATTTTGGCTCGGCGGAAGAGGATGCCCAAAGGCGGGATTTCACTATCAATGGCTTGTATTGCGATCCCATCAACCTCCAGATAATTGATTATGTGGGAGGACGAAAGGACCTTGATCAACGGATTTTGCGGGCGATTGGGAATGCGACGGACCGTTTTCGGGAAGATCGCCTTCGCCTCCTAAGGGCCGCCCGTATGGCCGCCCGATTTACCCTGGATGTTGATCAGAATACAGAAGATGCCATTCGGGAAAATGCCCCCGGGATTACCCTTGTCTCCCCCGAAAGGATTGCCGATGAACTGAGGCGAATGCTGGGCCACCCATCCAGGGCACAGGCCCTATCGCTTCTCTGTCGATGGAACCTATTTCAAACCATTTTTCCGTCGTTTTCCATCCCTAACGAGGAGACCTTTGCCAGCGTCACCCGCCTTCAACCTCATGCGACCTTTGTCAGTGTCATTGCCTTGTTGTTGCCGAATGTAAATGAAGCCAAGCAAATAGGCATCGGTCTCCGGTTATCCAATTCGGAAGTGCGAGATATCGTTTGGTTGGTTTCCAATCTGGATTTGGTTGGCAAGGCCAACCGCCTTCCCAATCATCAACTATTTCCCATTCTGGACCATCCCCTTTGCGAAATCCTTTTGGACCTGGAAAAAGCCCGGTTTCCAAATGGGGCCGAAGGTGTGGGGCTAAATTGGTGCCTTAGCCTTTTGAAAAATCCCCCGGTGGGAGGCTTTTCTCCTCCACCTTTTGTAAATGGAAGTCAACTCATCCAAATCGGTTTGAAACCTGGACCCGCTTTTTCCTTTGTGTTGGAAGAGGTAAGAAATGCCCAATTGGATGGCCTGGTTACCCAACCGCATGAAGCATTAAAAATGGCCACAAGTATATATAAAAGATTGACTTAAGGAAATATTTATGAATTACCTTGCGTTCGACCGATCACAGGATAGGATGACATCCGTACACTATATTTGCTCCGACCCCAAAAGATGAGGATTCCCGCCATGGCAGACCCAGCCCAAGACCGCGAATTGAAAACCGCTCTTTCCCAAATTGAAAAGCAATTTGGCAAAGGGTCGATTATGCAGCTTGGAGGAAGTGCCAACGCCCATGAAATTACAGGCATCTCGACCGGAGCCCTTTCGCTGGATATTGCCTTGGGGGGCAAAGGTTTTCCCCGGGGAAGGATTGTGGAAATTTTTGGACCCGAGGCCTCCGGCAAAACTACGGTTGCCCTTCATGCGGTTGCGGAGGCCCAAAAAGGCGGAGGTGTAGCCGCCTTCATTGATGCGGAACATGCTTTGGATCCAAGTTGGGCCCGTAGGATCGGGGTTGACCTTGAGTCCCTTTTGGTCAGCCAACCCTCCAATGCAGAGGAAGCACTAAAAATTGCCGAAATGCTGATCAAATCCAATGCCGTGGATCTGATTGTGATCGACTCTGTGGCGGCCCTCGTCCCCAAATCCGAAGTCGAAGGGGAAATCGGTGATTCTCATGTGGGCCTCCAGGCACGGCTAATGAGTCAGGCCATGCGCATCCTCACTCCTACCATTAGCCGTTCGAAATGCACCCTCATCTTTATCAACCAGATCCGGCAAAAAATTGGGGTAATGTTTGGCAGCCCTGAAACCACCTCGGGGGGTTTGGCTTTGAAGTTTTACGCCTCGGTCCGGCTTGACATTCGAAAAATTACCTCGATCAAAGATGGCGATGAAACCACCGGCAGCCGCGTTCGTGCCAGGGTGGTAAAGAATAAAGTGGCTCCCCCCTTCCGGGTGGCCGAATTTGATTTGATGCACGATTGTGGCATTAGTCGGGAAGGAGATTTGATCGACCTTGCCATTGAGGAAAAACTGGTTGACAAATCGGGTGCCTGGATCAACTATGGGGATACCCGGTTGGGACAGGGGCGCGAAAACTCCAAACAATTCCTTCGTGACAATCCCAAGCTTTACGAAGAAATCCGGCGCAAGATTCTGATGAAAAAGGACCTCTTGTCCGCTCCTGTTTCCACGGAACGGGCCGACTCCAGGCAAGATTTCTCCAAACCGGAAAAAGGAGAAAAAACCGAGGTTACCCCAAAAAAGAAATAGGATAAAAGGAGTTCTTCCCGGGCCAATCCGGAGATTCCCCCGTATGACCTTTCCCTATGCCATTTGCAATGAAACCTTTGACGGTTGGGACCATGTTCGTTCCTGTGAGGTTGCCGCAAAAGTAGGATATAAGGCCCTTGAGGTGGCCCCTTTCACCTTGGCACCCCTCATTACCCAATGGGATTCCAGGGAACGGTCCGAGTATCGCCAATTGGTGGAATCAAACGGCCTTGAGGTCATCGGACTGCATTGGTTATTGGCGAAAACCCAAGGATTTCAGGTAACCAGTCCCAACCCCGATGTTCGTCAAAAAACGGCCCAATATATCGGTGAACTTGCGAAGGCTTGTCAAGATTTGGGGGGCCAAATGATGGTCTTTGGCTCACCCCTTCAGCGCAAAATTCCCGAAGGTTACACGGCTTCCGAGGCGCGGGAGTTTTTTGTGGATACCCTCGAACGAATCCTGCCTTTGTTGGAAAAAACCGAAATCTCTTTCCTCCTCGAACCCTTATCCAAAGAAGAAACCGATTTCCTCCTTACCGCGGAGGAGGCCTGCTCCATTCTTGATGATTTTAACCATCCCCTTTTGGGGCTGCACCTGGATGTGAAAGCAATGTCTTCCGAGGTGTCCACCATTCCGGAGATAATCGAGAAATCCTGGAGGCACCTTCGCCATTTTCACGCCAACGACCCCAATCGCCGAGGTCCAGGATTTGGTAAAGTGGATTTTCGGCCTATCTTCGAAGCCCTTTACAAAATCCATTATCCCGGTTGGGTTTCCGTGGAAGTATTTGATTATTTGCCCGATCCGGAAACCATTGCCCGGGAAAGTTTGTCCTACATGAGGCGTTGCGAACCTGTCTCGCCTTAACCCGTTTTTAGCTTATCGATCCCTTTTTTCAGGAGTGGTTCATGCGATTTATTGCCTCACTTGGCTATTGTTGCTTATTTGTTTCACTGTGCCAAGCTACTTCCTTGGCGGCGGATGAATCCAAAGAGGCCCTGCAAAAATTACAGGAATTTGTGGGCCAATGGAAAGCATCCGGTGGCCCGGACGGTCGCAGTAAATCCGTACCCATTTGGTCGGAAACCATCGAATGGGGTTGGAAATTCAAGAGCGAGGATGTTTCCCTGGTGATGAAAATCACCGGTGGAAAATACCTAAAGGGTGGAGAGCTTCGCTATATATCCGATAAAAAAATCTATCAACTCGATGCAGTTGATATTAAAGGCAATAAATTGGTTTTCACCGGGAAATTTGCCAAAGACATTCTAACTTTGGAAAGGTTAGATAAAAAATCGGATGAACGACAACAGTTGATTATGAATACTGCCGCCGAAGGTATCCGCTTTCTCTATCGCTTTAAAAAAGCAGAAGAGGGAAGAACTCTTTTTACCGGGGTGTACATCGTTCAGGCTACCAAAGAAGGGGAGAGCCTGGGGGCTGCCCAGAAAAAGAATGAATGTGTTGTTTCGGGTGGAGCGGGCACCATGACCGTGAGCTTTAAAGGCGAAACTTTTTATGTTTGCTGTTCTGGTTGTGCTGACGCTTTCAAGGAAACCCCGGAAAAATACATTGCTGAATTCAAAGCCAAAAAGAAAAAATAAACCTCCGTTTGTCCCAGGGAACAAATCCTTGATCTGACCCTTCGAATTGCATAGAATAACAAGGAAGATTTGGGGTGGTGTTGTCACCCCTCCCACCTTGGTGAGAATGACTGGGGATGACGATTGGAATCCCTGAATCGGTGTCCATTTAGGAGCTATATATGAGGTTTTCCCCCCGCTGGTTGCTAACCGGCCTGACAGGATCAGCTTTTTTACTTTCGTTTGGAATTCAATGGGTTCCACAGGCTCAAGCCCAGGACAAAAAGGAAATTGCCAAAAAAATTCAGGCAACCGTTATCGCAACAGGCGAATCACTGGCTTCCGGTGACGCTTCCAAAGTCAAGGAACTTGAAAAATACGACCTCGATCCAATTATGCACTCCTTCAAACCGAGGGCCCGGGGAGGCATCGGATTTGGCCCCATGGCGGGCCTGGTTCCCCCCAATGAAGACGGATTGGAATCCAAACTGATTTCTTTGGCCAAGAAGCCTTTGAGCCCTGCGGATGCGGCCAAGTTTGAGAGTGCGATCAGCGTTGCCGCCCACCAGATCCTTGCCATCGGTTTGGTAAGTGACACCAAGTGGCCGGAAAACAAGGACAAATCCAAATCCAAAGAAAAATGGAGCGAATTCAACACCATAATGAAGGACAGTGCCAAGGACTTGGCTGCTGCCGCAAAGTCCAAGAACTCCGCCAAAATCAAGTCTTCGGCCTCGAGTCTCAATCGCTCGTGCAACGAATGCCACACCGCATTTCGGGATTAAATTATTAACGGTGGTTAAACATTGAGAAAGGCCCCTTGGGAAAATCCTGGGGCCTTTTTCATTGGGAATATTATCCCTTGTTGTAATAGGTTCGTTCGATAAAGGTGGTGTCCACCAACCCCTCCACAAATGCCATGTTTTGGAAAATGTCCCGAAGCAGGGGCAGTGTGGTTGCAATTCCCTCCACTTGAAACTCAGCCAAGGCCCGACGCATTCGAGCCACCGCCTGAGGTCGATCAGGGGCGTGCACCAACAACTTGGCAACCATGGAATCGTAATTCGAGGGAACCGTGTACCCAGCCGTGGCATGTGTGTCCACCCGGACACCGGGTCCACCGGGCAATTGCCATTTTGTGATTTTTCCAGGCGATGGCCGGAAATTGTGGGCAGGATCCTCCGCGTTTATTCGCACCTCAAACGATGCACCCCGATGAACAATTTCCTTTTGCGTGAAGGAAAGTTTTTCTCCGGCAGCGACCCGAATCATTTCTTTGATCAGGTCGACCCCTGTTACCAGTTCAGTAACCGGATGTTCCACCTGGATTCGGGTGTTGACTTCAATGAAGTAAAAATGGTTGTTTTTATCGACAAGGAATTCCACTGTTCCGGCGGAATAATAGTTGGCCGCCTTGACTAACTTTATGGCGGCAGCACAAATCGCCTCCCGAACCGAGGTAGGCAAATGGGGGGCAGGAGATTCCTCCACCAGTTTTTGATGCCGTCGCTGAAGGCTACAATCCCTTTCCCAAAGGTGAACCAAATTACCATGTTGGTCACCTATTACCTGAACCTCGACATGGCGAGGTTGTTCTATGTATTTTTCCATATAGACCGAACCGTCTTTGAAGGCACTCTCCGCCTCCTGGCTTGCGGAGGCCAAACCGGTCTTAAGGGCGATGTCATTATGGGCCACTCGCATCCCGCGGCCTCCACCACCTGCAGAGGCCTTAATCAATACGGGATACCCCATTTGACCTGCCAATGCCACCGCTTCCTCCTCGGAGGCAATTAGGCCCTCCGAACCCGGAACGACTTTAACCCCCGAATTCATGGCCAACTTGCGAGCCTGGTTTTTGCTGCCAAGCTGACGCATGGCTTCATGGGGGGGGCCAATGAATTCGATTTTGCAGGACCTACAAACCTCGGCAAAATGGGCATTTTCCGAGAGAAAACCGTATCCAGGATGAATCGCCTGAACATCCGCAATTTCGGCTGCACTAATCAACCTGGGAATATTAAGGTAACTTTCAGACGCAAGGGCAGGACCAATACAAATGGCCTGATTCGCTAGGGAAAGATAGGGGGCTCCCCGATCCGCCTCCGAATAGACAGCAACCACCTCGATTCCCATTTCGCGGCAGGCCCGAATGATCCGAAGGGCTATTTCGCCGCGGTTGGCGACCATAATGCGCTGAAACATGAAGCCTACCTACGGGTAAAAGGGCCAATATAAAGCAAATCTTGTTGGGGACTTTGGAATGGCAACTTCTAAGAAGGGTCTACACGGAATAATACTTGGCCGTATTCCACAGGTTGTTTATTCTCCACCAGGATTTCAACAATTGTACCCGTAATTTCCGCTTGGATTTCGTTAAAAATTTTCATGGCCTCGATTACGCAAACAACGCTATTTGGGGTGATCTTGGTACCCACCTCCGCATAGGGTTTGGAACCGGGTTTTTCTTGGGAATAATAGGTTCCCGGAGTCGGACTTTTGATTTCAAGAAGTTTTTTGGAGGGTGCCGCAGGTTCCCTTGGCGGTATGGGGGATTCTTTTGCGGCGGAATGGGAAACAGGGACCGAAATCACCGGAGCATGGCCACTAGGTGCCCCCCGCCTTAATTTGAGGCTTCGTCCCTCATCCCCAAGTTCAATTTCCCAAAGCTCGTGCTCCTTCATCAGATTGACCAAATTGCGGACCGTGTCCAAATCGAAAGGCCCGGCGGCCAAGGTCGGTTTTTTGCTCTCCGTCACGGCTTCCTTCTCCTGGTTTTTGGATTGCCGACTGGGGTTTCGTGCCATTGGTTTTGGTCCCTGCTTATTAACTGTTAATGTTAAGAAATTCCTGATCTTTGGGCAGGGTATCGCCAAGGGGTAAGGGCAGGTTCTTTCCTGAATAAACGAAAAAGCGCCCTGTTACCTCTACATGCGTTTACAAAAAATGGTGATGATGCGTTTTCCATTTTAAACGAAAACAGTGTTCCATTAGCATTCAGAAGGTAGGCCGGACCAAAAGGAAAGCATCCTAACGCCCTTCCTATTTGGATGGCGGCAAGGCGGAAACTGGTCCAACCGGAGCGGGACCATTGAATACCGGAGCGGGACCATTGAATCCTGCGGGATCATAGGGATCCTTGGGATCCTTGGGATCCTTGGGAAGAACAGTGGCAGGGCCGGTTTTGGTTTCCCCCGAAACCGGGTTTTCTGGTTTGGGCAAAGGGGAAACCGCAAACCCGGTAGTCCGAATATTGGATGGATTTATCAAACCCGGAGGAACCACTGCCTGGATCATTGTGCCTGAACCAAACCCTCCCGCAAGAGTAGTTTGGCCGAATTCATTTGGGGTACTGTAAATCGTGGCACGGATCCAATCCTCTAGCATTTTGAAGGCAGGAGTACCCCGGTTGTGCAAGGGTGCCTGGGTTAAATCCCCGTGAACGCTTACCGATTTGACAAGGATGGGGCTGGCCCCAATTTGTTGGGGGGATACCTGACTTAAAACGGCAGCAAGGTTGTTTTGAAGAACCCGTTTGTTGGAACTGGAACCGCCATAAACCCGAACGAGTTTGAAGCTTCCACCCTTGCCTGTGGCATGACAGGAGGCACAACTATTCATTAGGAGTGGCTGTACTTTTTGACAAAACACCCCCAATGCCTCCGTAGAAACCTCGAAAGGAAGCGGGGCAATGCTTTCACTTGACGCCAAGGCAATGGGCTTTTCAGGAAAGAGCCGTTTCTCCTTCTCACGCCGTTCCATCTGTTCAATTACCATTTTGAGGCGCTTGCTGGCATCATGGTTAGGGCGAAGAACCAATGCCTCCTGAATCTGGATATGGGCTTCCGAAAGGAGGCCCCGGACTTGGGCCCATTGGGCCAATTTGAATCGTTCATCAGGGTCCTGAAGGTTTGTGCGCCGACTTAGGAATTCAAAAGCCTCCTTTTGATCCGCACAAAGGGCTAAAACCTGATGGATTGGGATTTGGGTTTCACCCACAGAGCGCCTGACTCTGTAAAAATCGGCGAATTTGTCAACCTCCCCCTCAATGGTTCGCTCGTTTTCCAAAAGGAGAACTTTGCCCGAACGAATGGGTTGGGCCACTTGGACCGCCCCTTGGGCAGGGATCAAAATCGTGAGCATGAGTAGTGCGTTCATAGTGGCGTTCCTCATACCCTTTGAAACCATGGTGTCAAGACCAAATGACCAAGATTTAAAAAAAATCGTTCGGATGGGACATCTGATACCGGGAATGCTTTGGTGCCGAAAAAGGAATGTGGTTTTTGGCCTTGAGTTCAAGGTCCTCTGCAGGCTAAGAGCCCATTGAGGATCAGTCGAGAGGTTTCATGGCAATCAAATGGACCAAATTTGGCATGAATTTTGGGCTTTGGACCCTTTGTTTGGTAATGTTTTGGGGCTGTTCCAGCCATAAGGATTACCTCAAGCCACCTCCCCAGCCGGAGGAATTTCGTTCTCCTCCTACCGAGGAAGCCCGTTTTAGCCGTCCGGTGGAATATCCCAGGGAACTTCTCAACGAAGATGCTTTGGCAAAAAAAGCAACCAAAATCCCTATTGGCGCCCTTCAGGGCGGCAAAGGTGGGTCGGCAGCCCCGGGTGGCATGTCTAACTAATTTGGCGGAAAAAGGTATTTGCTCAATGTTGATTGGGTATTTATCCCACGGTCCGTTTCGAAATTAACCCTTTCCCCCTAACCCGGTATTTGACTTGGCCTTTGCCAAGCTCCCTCCCTTTGGGATTAGGTGGCATCATCCTGCCAATTCTTGTAGTCTTTCATGAATTGTTATTATATCGCCCTTTACCTCTTTCAGGATGACCCACCATGAAGCTTGGACTGATCAATTCCGCCTGGGCCCAATCGGGGCTTGGTACCTCTTTTGGTATCCGAAAAACCAAGGAAATCGGTTTCGACACAATCGACATTTTTGCTGATCCGCTCGATATGGATGTCCGGGAAAAGTGTTTAATCAAACGCGAATGTGATCGTTTTGGCCTACCCATTGTCAGTATTTGTTGTGTTGCCGTTGGATTGATTGATTTTAATCCGTCGGTTTCCCGATTTCATCTCGACCGTGTGCTGAAATATTTGGATTTGGCGTACGAATGGGATGCCCAAAACATTCTTCTTGTCCTCGGTGAATACATTTGGGAAAAACAGGTTATTTCGCCCAGGGAACAGTGGGATTTGGCGGTGAAGCAAGTACGAATTATTGGGGAATATGCTGGAACCTTGGATCGTTCCATTGTGCTTGAATTGGAACCATTCAAGCTTTCGCTGATTCGGAATGTAGACTCCATGTTGCAATTTCTGGAGGAGGTCAACCACCCGTGTGTCCGAGCCAATTTGGATATTTCGCATTTGTGCCTAAGCAAGGTGGCTCCAGCCGAAATTCGAAAATTAAAGAATCGGGTGGGCCATGTCCACATCAGCGACTGCAACGGATTGGTGCATGGAGATTTACCCCCTGGTAAGGGGATAGTGGACTTTCAGGGTTACCTGGGCGAATTGAAAAACCTGCAAGTGGAGGGAGTGATCAGCATCGAATTGGAGTATTCTCCAGAACCTGAAAAAATTGTCGAATGGGTCACCGAAGCTTATACCTCAACCGACCAACTCATGCGGCTCCACGGGCTACGGGACTAGGGAGGATATGAGGGAAAAATCCCTGCCATTGGAGCGGCAATAAACTGTTCAATTCCTAAACTTATGTATGAACACCCCCCTTGTTTCCCCTTTCCCCCAGGAATACCATGTTTGCGAAATTGGGACGATTCACACCACTCATTGTCCTTCTTGTTTGTAGCCAATCCAGCTTTGCGGCGGAGAAAATCCGGGTCCTTTTGGTCGATGGCCAAAACAACCACAATTGGCGATCAACCTCGCCCATTATCAAAGCGTCCCTGGAAACAACCGGGAAATTCACCGTGGATGTTACCTCAAACCTTTCTGAAAAAGAGAAGGACAAACCGGGTTCCATCAGCCCAAAGATTGCCTTCCCACCCCTTTTGGAAAACTATGATGTTGTGGTGAGTAATTACAATGGGGCCTCGTGGCCCAATTCCTTTAATACGGATCTTGAAAGCCGCCTTAAGGAAGGAAAAATTGGCCTGGTTATCATACATGCCGCCAACAATGCCTTTGGCGGATGGAAAGAATACAACCAGATGATCGGTATGGGGTGGCGGGACAAGGGTTTTGGAAAAAGGGTTAAAGTGGATGATCAGGGCCAGGCCGAGGTCATACCCAAAGGACAAGGGGATAGTACAGGTCACCGGTATACAGGCGTTTTTACCGTGGTGGTTCGGGATACGGAGCATCCCATTACCAAGGGTATGCCCAAGGAATGGGCTCATCCAAGGGATGAACTCTATGATAATCTGCGAGGACCTGCCGAAAATCTGAATATCCTTGCAACATCCTTTTCCCCCGGAACCAAAACCCATGAACCGATGATCTTCACTATTTCCTATGGCAAAGGGCGTGTATTTCACACGCCGTTAGGTCACGATGCCGGAGCCATGGGATGTGCTGGATTTCAGGCCACTGTGGAACGAGGAACCGAATGGGCTGCCACGGGAAAAGTTAGCCAGAAACTCCCTTCCGATTTCCCAACGGAAAAAGTTTCACTCCGGAAATAGGATTTCCAATAACATTAATGGCCAGGAATTGGGAACTTTCAATTCCTGGCCATTAATGTTAACCCAGGGTACGGAAGTTATTACCCTTTTAATACTTCAGCAAACTATACATGACCCCAAAACCAAAAGTCCTTTGAAAAGCAGTCGGACCCAGTCGCCGATCCTTTTTGAGCGGGGCCATATCTTGTGAGGCATGTGGTGAGGGCTCATTGGCCTTTTCGACAGGATGATCAGGAATTCCTGCTCAAATAGCATACCTCAAAAAAATGGTCCACTCGATTCCATTGCCATAAAATTTTTTTGGACAGGTTTGGTATAGGCCAACTACTCCAAACCGGCCGGGATTCGCTTTCAGGACTTAATTCTGATTTGGGTTTTCTTTCCAAAGTTCAACCCGCATCGATCCCTTGGCTTGAAATGGCTCCCTTGGGAGGTGATTATGAATTCCTATGTGGTTTTTCTTGGCTTAGCTTTTGTATTCACCTCACCGAATGTCCAAGGCCAAACGGAAGACCGTTGGAAAGGAGATGGGGGTAAAACCATTTCAAAAACCAATCCAACAGTACAAACCGGATTCCAATTACGATCAGCTTTTAATAATGATGTCCTTTTTGCAGGAGTTGCAAAGGTTGAAATAACCAACAAGGATGCCCTAAAAATAAACGATCCACTTTTTGTAAAGGCCCTTGTCCTTAAAAAGCGTGATATCCATGTCGTTTTAGTAACAGTAGATGCCGTTGCTATTGGCGGCATTGGTTCCATTGGCAATGACTTCCTCGCCAAGGTTCGGACTAAAATCCAAAGGGAATTGGGCATTCCTCCCTTGCAGGTGGTAGTAAATGCCAGCCACTGTCATGGCGTGGTATGTAATGATGTGGACTTGAAGACCTTTGAGGCCGTTAAAAAAGCTTCAGAAAATATGGTCCCGGTAATGGTGGGCGTTGGTTCGGGCCAAGAAACCAGGGTAAGTGAAAACCGACGCCTTCGGCTAAAAAATGGCATGGAAACCGATGTTCGCCATGCCTACTCCCTGCCGCCCGATGAGGATGTAGCCGGGATCGGATTGGTGGATCCTGAGATAGGAATTTTGCGGCTCGACACCGCCAATGGCCAGACACTGGCGGTTGTTTACAACTTTGCCTGCCATCCCATAATGGGGGTCCCGTCCGGAGAAAATACTGCGGATATTGTTGGTTTTGCATCGGCGGTGATCGAAAACAGCCTGGGCCCCAAAACAATGGCATTTTTTACTCAGGGGTGTGCGGGTGACATCAATCCTGTTCAATATAAAGAGGTCGACCAACCCCGAAATGCGGAACCCCTAGGCAATAAGTTGGGCCTTAGTGTGGTGCGAGCGGCCAGGAGTATCATCTGTACTCCCAATCCCCAATTACGCATTCGATGTGAATCAATTCAACTTCCAAGGGCGGATTTAACTGAGCCCATTGAAGCCTTGGTTTTGGAACAAAATCGACTTTTGAATTCACTTCAGGGAACGAGTCTGAATCTCAAAACTTTTATGCCATTGATGGTGAAATACCAACTTTCCCCACTATATCCTTCCTCCTATTCCCATCGTTATATGCTTGAAAAAGAATGGGGTAATAGTGACCTTGGCAAATTGGACGAAACCAATCGCCAAAACATGAAACTCTACATTCAAAATATCCTTACGATGGAGCAGCTAACCCGTTTGCAAACCAATTTGGCCCTTTTGAGAAAACATAATGCAAGCAATTTGGCAGCGGCACGCAAACCCCTCGAAGCGGAAATGGTGGCTTTGCGCATAGGAAAATTTGTTTTGGTAACATTTCCCGGGGAACTTACGGTGGAAATTGGCTTAAACATCAAAAAAAAATCGCCCTACCCAAAAACCTTCGTAGCCGGTTACACGAACGGGTATATTTTCTACACACCCACGGCAAAACAGCTTAAAAATAGAGGCAATGCACAGGAGGATAGCGATTGCCTTCTTGCTCCTGAATGGCAAAATATGTTTGAGGAAAAGGTTGCCACGATGCTCAAGCAACTGGGAAATGAATAATTACTGATTGAGGGTGGCCCCTTGAAAAACAGACATTTGGCGACCTGCCACCTTATGGCAAGGGTCCATGACAACTCTGTTAGGTCCCACTTGGTATCAATAAAACCAAACCCCATTTATATCGGGCTGAAATGATCACTCAGGTGAAAACTCAAAATATAATGGAGCCTCCATGGTGGTTGGCCATGATCCTTTGTGCCATGGCAGGCGGCATGGGATGGGGAATTCGTGGGCAATACGGGCATGAAACCGGAGCGATGATTGCCGGAATGCTTGTGTCCGCCGTGGTTGCCTTGCTCTTTTGCCGTGATTTCGGGGGACTTGCCACAACCAGAGCAATGGCTTATTGCACCATTGGGATAGGAATAGGTGGATCCATGACCTATGCCCAAATTGTGGGCCAAACCCAAAAACTTCCAAATATCGGTAACTGGGTCCAATGGCGGTTGGGAATGGTTGGACTTGCCGTTACAGGGGGTATCTGGATTGGTTTTGCGGGACTATTCCTTGGTATGGGTCTTGGCGGGGTTCGTTATTCCCGTTTGGAAATACTTTTGATTATGGTTGGTTTGCCTTTCCTATATTTTGCCGGTGTTTTGGTGTTCAATTCCCCGTTTGATCCCCAAAATGGCAAGCTTCCATCGATTTATTTTTCAAACTCCGTCGATAAACCCAGGTTTGAATGTTGGGGGGGCCTGCTTTTTGCTTTAATCGGGTTAGTCCTATATGTTGGCCTCATTCGAAACGATGCCCTGGCTTGGCGATTGGCTTTCATTGGAATCCTGGGTGGAGTGATTGGTTTTCCCGGAGGCCAATGCTTGCAATCCTGGCATGCCTGGAATATCGATGGATTTCGGGGTGGTGAATGGGCCAAATGGGACCCAATAATCAATTGGTGGAATCTCATGGAAACCACCTTTGGCTTGATTATGGGAGCTGTTATTGGCCTTGGTGTTTGGTTTAACCGGGCTTTGATCCGACCTGAATACCCAAAAGAAGCTAATTTCCAACCTTTTTTATGGGATGCCATCCTATTCCTGACCCACTTTATCCTGTTAGGATTATCGGAATTTTTTTCTGTCCCCTATGTAAGGGAGTTTTATGGTCTGGGATTGGGAATGGCGATCCTGCCGATGGTAGCATGCACCCAATCCCGCCTTTGGCCGACCTTGTTGCTTGGGCCAATTCTTGTCATGCCGATTGCGGGAAAAACACTTCGGAGGCTAACTTTTGAAGGTGGAGGTTCCATCCCGGAGGGTTGGACCCTCTATTTTGGTTTGCCTATGGCCCTTTCATTCCTTTTTTGTGGGTTGCTTGGATTATCCCTGAAACGGGGTTGGAGGGGTGACAAAGCAGGGGCCTTCACCTTGCTTTTTGGTTCATGGATCTTTTTTGTACTAAACTTTGCCTTTTTTGAAACCCCTTGGCCATGGAAAAACTGGACCTACCGAACCCCAAGTGCCCTTGTTTTTTTCTTCTGCCTGACATGCCTTTCTGGAGCTTGTTTGCTGGTGGGAAACTTGAAACAAACCAAAAGCCAACCGGAGGAGTAGTTGGCCTAAGGATTGGATGGGTCCTTATTTGACAGGGACCCATTTTTTCACAAAGTTAACACAATCGGTGATTTCAGGCAACGACTTTTCCCAATTGTGTTCATACTCGATAGAAACCGGGCCATCCATTCCTTGTGCCCTATATTCCGCAAGGATTCCTGCAATATCCGCATTGCCGTTACCAAAGGGCATATCGTGAAGTTTTTCACCCAAATCCTTGAGGTGGCTGGAGACCACCCGGCCATTTAAAATTTTTATGCAATCGACGGGTTTTAACCCGGAGCGGATCCAATGCCCAGTATCGGCACAGGCACCAATCCTCTTGTCCCGTCCCCTTACCATTTCCAAAACCCAGTTGGGGTCCCAATGTTTATAGTTGGGATTATTGGCCCGCCTTGGATGATTATGCAGCCCTACCTTGATGTCATATTCCTTTACCAGTTTTTCAATGGTATCAAAGGCATCCGGGGCCCCTTCCGTATTGATAACCCGTATCCCCATGTCCTTGGCAAAATCAAAAACCTTGCGACTCTCTTTTTCGTTTGCTGGCAATCCGACAACGCCATAGGCCACAACCAAAAGGCCATTCTTTTTCAGTTGTTCTTTGATGTAAACCCGATCCTCCAAAGGGGAATCATGGCTAAACCCTTTGGGGTTGGCCTTGGATAACTTTTGCCCAGGATAAAACTCAATAACCTTGGCGCCGGACGCTGCGGTTTTCTCTATCGCCTCGGATAAAGAAAAAAGACGAAAGGAATACGCCTGGCATCCAAGCGCAACTCCATTGATCCGGTTGGAATCAGGAACAGGGTCGGCGGCAAGGGAGGCCGAGGCCCCAAGAATAAAAGTCGCTAGGGATAGTAAAAAACGCATTACAGGAAACTCCAGGGGTGTTTGCGTGCCGGGGAGATTGGCTTGGCACATATTCTATTTTGGGAAACTTTGCGACAATTAAAAGGTAATGGCCAGTGAGTCAGCCACCCGAATTTTGTTAAATGGTTCTCGAACTTTTCCTGAAAGACCGGGAAAAGCCCCGAATCGGCACTTAAGGTCAGATTGACCGGAATGCCTTTTCGTACCAGTCCCCCCCCAGTATTGGGCAATCCCATAAAAATTCGCAACCTTTCCCAAGACATTTAATCCGTAAACATCCAATGATTACACTTTGTTCGTTTCCAATTGTTACCAATCCATCCCCTTACCATTTCGTTTGAGTCATTTTTGACTTAAGCAATCCCAATCGTAGTTTATTCTCTTTTTCAAGAGCATTTCTGGGAAGATTACCAAATCGGGAATTTTGGTAATTATCAACCAATTGTTTTGGAAACGGGGCAAAGGACTGAAGGGTTTGGGATTGTTCCATCCGGGTGGTGATAACATCCGCAAATTCCGCCGGGGTTTGGCCAGGCTGGGGATGAAGGCCTTTGCTTCCGACAATGCGCAACAACAAATCCCAGGGATCCTCGCAAAGGCGTTGCTGTTTTGCCTCCGACCAGCGGATCCAACCTTTTCGGAAGGCGATCAGGGCGGCGATCAATAATACAACCACCCAGGCGGCAATCATTAGAATCAAGGAACGGCGCAAGGGCCCCCGGTTCCAAATGTGGAGGAGCTGCTCCAAAGCAGACTCCGCATTGTAGTCGATGAAAAGGGTCCGCCAGAGTTTTTCAGCAGCCTCCTGGGTTTCCTGTAGCAAGCGAGCCAAAATATCTGTCGTATCACTTTCCAAATCGGCTCCCATGGATTCCGGGGTGGGATCAAGGGAAACCCAATCCAAAAGAGGATTTGAATCCCTATCCAACAGTGTTGCCCCGTTGGCGGCCAGCCTTGGGACCAAAACCTCCACCCAGGCATGGGCGTTTTTTTGCCGAACGGAATAAAACCCATTCTCCTCATAATCTGCACCCTTGTAGCCAACCACCATCCGTGAAGGAATTCCAAGGGAACGAAGCATTAAAATCAACGAAGATGCAAAAAGTTCGCAATGCCCAGACCTGGTATTCTTGAGGAAGTCCTCGGTAGGATTCAAGGAATGATCCATTCGTTTCACGGACAAGGAATAGCTATATTTCCCGGAATAAGCCAAATAATTACATAAGGATCGGGCGACTGCTTCCCGGTATTTCAGGGGGGTCGTCCAATTGAGTGCGGTTACCAAAGTTTCTGCGATCGGTCCAATACTTCCCAAATCTTTTAGGGAATCAGTCCGGATTTCACCAATGATATCCAAGGCCTGTTTGGCAAGTGCCGGAATTTTGGGCTCAAGCAAATCGGTCAGATGATTGATCGTGGAATCCCCAAGTGCCGATTGCCTATCCATATCGGGTCGTTTCAGGAGAACTTGCTGGTAAATAACCTCAGATTTCACTTTCGAAACCAGGGGGTGCGGAAAAATAGTGAGGCCATTTACCAAAAAGGTGGGAATATTGGCATCCTCTTTTTGAACAATGACAGGGAAATATAGATCAGATCCAACCACTCTAAGATCGATTGGATCGGCAAGAAACACTCCACCCACCTTGTTTGGGTTAACATGAAAGGTCAAATTCGTTTGCCCGGGTTGGATATAGGTATTGCGCGATTGCAAAGGTAGCGGCGTGCCTCGACGAAAGACTTTTTGGGTCCAATATCCTTTTTCGTAATGGTCCAGAAACATTCCCCGAAAGAGCTGACCTGGTGGCACTTGACCGGGGCCATTGGTCCCTTTGGCTTCAAAGGTGAAGGCGAGCATATCTGATAGGGCAATATCCCCTTCAAGGTTGGTGTTAACTTCATGTGCAAAACCTGAATTGGAGCGTTTGGAGGGACTAAAGCGTTCCAAAGGATCCCATGAGGGAATGTCAAAACGAGGGAGGAAAAAAAAGAGAGCCAAACTGAACAGGAACGACCACCCAAACCAGCGAGTGATCCGGGGAGTCCAGGATTGATTCCCAATGGAAAGACCCCTATTTCTATCGGCATTGGCCAAATCATGAAAGGAATTATCAAAATCCGTATCAAACCCTGCTTTGGATCTCCAATAGGCCTGTTCCCTCAAGGCAAATGCAGTCATGGAAACAATGAAATACACCATCAACAAAATGCCAAAGGAAATGTCCGAACAGAGCATGCAGGAGATGGAAACCATGGAGAGGGCCATGGCCTGTTCCACCCAAAAATCCCGGGGAAGTTGGCGAACCGACAATTTAATTATCAAAAGGGGAGGTAAAAGCGGACCCACACAAGGGATGATTGCAAGTTGTACAGGTATGATGGATAAATCATCCCGGGGAATCAGCCAAAGAGGCAGGGCAAGGCGGGATCCGGGGTTTAACCTAAGGAGAATCCACGCTAAACCAAAAACGGCAACCAACCCCCCAAAAGTATAACCCAAGGGGTTTGAAATGCCATTTTTTGCCGGATAAAACAGCATTTTGACAAGGATTAACAGGGACCCTCCCATTAATCCAAATCCGGCCGGACCTCCCAAAAAAGAGGACTCCGCCATTGCCAAAAGGGCGACCGAAAGTGTCATGGAAAAAAGATGGAAAAAACGGGCAGGATCTTTCATTTTGGGAAGTGTCATGAGCTGCTTCCCACACTTTCCATGTTCCAAAAACCAATTGTCTCCGGACGGGAAAAATCAAGGATCAAAGTTTCCGCTTGGTTGGATGGGACAAAAGCAGGGTCAAAATTGGTACCAATGCGAAGGACGGGTGGGCCTTCCGTTTCATGACTTTGAATGGTGGGCCAAAGTTGTTGGCCAGGGGTCCATTCCGCCAACCAATCCAAAACAAGGTTTACCGTTCCCAAATCAGGTATACCGGCAAGACCAAGGGGTGAATTGCCACAAAGGCGGATGCCTAGCCTTCCATGTCCCTGTTGAAACCAACCATGGAGGAAACTGGCAACAAAGGAGATGGCGGATTCACGGTACGGTTCGGGAGTTTCAAGCGGGTCAAACTCCAGCACCAATTCACGGTTGGGAGGATCCTCAAATTCGCGAACGATAAGCAAACCTTTACGGGCACTTGTTCGCCAATGGACAAGCCGTGGGCTGTCTCCTGGCCGGAAGTTCCGCATCGCATGAAATTCTTCCTGGGCAAAGGGTCGGGGCCTTGCCACCCTTGAACCCACCATTTGTTGCCTACGATTCTTTGAACTCCAGGGAATTGCCTTCAAAAGGGAATCCCACTGGATGAGGGCCGTCGCGGGGTGTACCAGAACGAATGCCCCTTGGGCAAGGCACATGGTGGCCCTTGCCAAACCAAATGGATAGCGGGAAAGTGCCTCCAGGGGTCCGAGTGCAACCCAACCCCTTTTGGTGGGATTCCAAAATCCATGAATATAACCTGGCCCGGGTGGCAGGCCATTTACATGCCAAAGGGTTGCCTGATTTCCAAGACTATCGTCCAGGCGGATTTGAAACGGATATTTTATGGTTTTTTCGGGGTGAAGAAAAATTTCAACCGGGTGCCGAATGCCAACCACCGGCGTCCCCGCCACCCGAATGGTAGAAAAGGATAAACGCGACCTCCATAGGGGCAATAGAAGGTTCAATCCAAGGAGGCAGGCCATCATGCAGCCTAATAGGCTCAACAGATTGATGTTCTTGGAAACGCCAACCGCCAAAAGAGCCATGGATGACACCAACCACACCATCCCCTCACCGGATAGGGAAACCTGTCTACCAGAGGGTGGCTTGGTTACCTGGGACATGGTGTTTTTTCAAGAATGTCAGCAACCACCTCCTCTGCCGCGCGAATGGCCTCTGAACCCTGGCCGCGACGGGGATGAATGCGATGGGAAAGAACAGGGCAAGCCAGTTGTTTGATATCATCCGGCAAAACAAAAGATCGTTTTGCAAGAAACGCCTTGGCCTGGGCCGCCCGATAAAGTCCAAGCGAACTGCGCATACTGGCACCCAACCTCAGGGCGGGATGGCGCCTCGTAGCCCGCACAATCTCGATCAGGTAGTCCTCAAGGCTTGTCTCCAAGGGTATTTCGCGAACTGCGCCCTGTATCCGGAACAAATCCGTCGTGCTTAAAACTGCCTTGAGATCATCCACCGGTTCGCCATTGCGATGCTCCCTAAGGATGCGCTTTTCTGCCTGGGCATCTGCATAGCCAATGGAGGTGCGAATGAGAAATCGGTCAAGCTGGCTTTCCGGTAAGGGATAGGTCCCTTCGAATTCAAAGGGATTCTGGGTGGCAATCACAAAAAAAGGTGGGCCAAGCTCCCGGGTTACCCCATCAACAGTTACCCGCCTGTCACCCATTGCTTCAAGCAATGCGGATTGGGTGCGGGGTGTGGCCCGGTTGATCTCATCCGCCAAAACCACCTGCCCAAATATGGGGCCTTTTTGAAATGTAAACTCCCCCCGTTTTTGATCGAAAACCGATGTACCGATCAGGTCACTGGGAAGAAGGTCAGGGGTAAATTGAATGCGATGGAAAACAGCTTCGATCGATTTTGCAATGGCTTTGCCCAGGAGGGATTTACCAGTTCCAGGGACATCCTCCAGAAGCAAATGGCCCTCTGCAAGCAACCCGACCAGTACCAAATCAACGATTTCACTTTTTCCAAGAAAAACCGAATTGAGATTGGCCGCAAGCCGTTGGACCCCGGTGTTGAGATTTGGGTTTACTGGGTGGGTCAAAGCAGTGGTCATGTGGCCTTCTCATGGTGCAAAACGGAAAGGTTAACATTATGATAGGTTGCGATCCCCCGCACTCCATCGGAAAAAAACCGTTTCTTTCGCCCCAATCCGGGTCCATGTCACGGAAACAATCCCCTTTTATTCATTTCTGCCACGACTTTTTGCACGCCAAGGGCCAAGGCGGCCGTCCGCATTGTCAAGCCCCTGGTAACCGAAAGGTTTCGAACCCTTGAATATGCGTTAAGCATCAGGTCTTCCAGTTTCCTGTTGACCTGCTCCTCGCTCCACATGAGTTGCTGGATGTCCTGAACCCATTCAAAATAGGAAACGGTTACACCCCCGGCATTACAAAGGATATCAGGGATTACCATGATCCCTTTTTCCTGGAGGATAATGTCCGCATCCGGGGTGGTGGGGCCGTTGGCACCCTCGGCGATCAAAGTACAGCGAAGCCTTGGAGCATTTTCTGCAGTAATGACCCGGTCGAGAGCGGCCGGAATGAGTACGGTGCAAGGTACTTCAAGCAATTGTTCCGAAGGAATCGCAACTCCCCCAGGGAATTCATGGAGCTTTTTTCCGGAATCCACCCACGCCCTAAGCAAAGGAATGTCAATACCATTGGGATTTCCAAGCGAGCCATGTTGTTCCCCAACCGCCACAATCCTGATGCCCCTTTGATGAAGTTCCTGACAAGTGACCGAACCGACATTGCCAAATCCCTGAACCACCGCCGTAGAGTGGCTTGGTGCGATGTTCAAATCCTTTAAGGCTTCCAGGATACAATAGGTTACACCCCGGCCGGTGGCTTCCCTTCGACCAAGGCAACCGCCGATTTCAACTGGTTTTCCAGTAACCACCTCGGGACAACAATATCCAATTTTCATGGAATAGGTGTCCATGATCCAGGCCATGGTCTGCTCATTAGTGCCCATATCGGGTGCCATTACATCCTGACGGGGTCCGATGATGGAAAGAACCTCCTCGGTGAAACGGCGGGTCAACCGTTCCAGTTCCGATTTGCTAAGCTTGGCCGGGTCGACGGCGATCCCTCCTTTCCCCCCGCTAAAGGGCAGGTTCATGATTCCGCATTTCCAACTCATCCACATGGCCAAAGCGGTCACTTCGCCAATGTCGATTCCAGGGTGATAGCGTAGCCCCCCTTTGGAAGGACCGCTTGTAAGGCTATGTTGAACCCGGTAACCAAAGAAAACCTCTGTACGCCCATCATCCATCCGGATGGGAATCGACACCATCATCGAACGCTTTGGATACGCAAGCCGCTGCAACAGGCCCTTGTCCAGGTTAATTACCTCGGCAACGGTATCAAGCTGCCTTCGAGCCATCTGGAAACTGGGGGAATCATCCAGCATTGGGGGAACAGGAGAATGGTAAGGAGAATGGAGAACCATGGTTTCCTCCAAAAGGGGGGGACCTCAAATGCAAAGAATTGAAAAGGCGAAATACCTATGAAATCATAATAGTAATAAGGAAGCAAGGGTAGGTTCCCAAGGGGATGATTATGGCAGGCCCGGTACTTTCGGTTTCCGGCCTTACCAAGCGATTCCGGAAATTTGAAGCCCTTGTTGGGGTAAACCTGTCCGTGGAACCTGGGACCGTTTTCTCCTTGCTAGGCCAAAATGGGGCAGGCAAAACCACCCTGATCAAGGTACTATTGGGTATTCTCAAACCCTCCGAGGGGACTGCCCGGGTTTTGGGATATCCGGTGGGAAGCGTCCAAGCCAGAAGAAAAATCGGTTACCTCCCAGAAGATCATCGTTTCCCGGAATATCACACCGGCCCCAGTTTGCTCGAGTTTTATGGTGGACTCCAAGGCATTCCCAGGCACGAACGACGCAAACGGATTGGTTTTTGGCTTGACAGGGTTGGGTTGGGAGGTCGCGAATCTGTTCGAATTCGGGGATATTCCAAAGGGATGAAACAACGGATTGGCCTGGCCCAAGCTCTTATCCATGATCCGGATTTGGTTTTTCTGGATGAACCTACCGATGGGGTTGACCCTGTAGGTCGCCGGGAAATCCGTGACCTGATGTTGGACCTTAAAAGGATGGGAAAGACTTTGTTTCTCAACAGCCACCTTTTGGGAGAGGTCGAACTGGTTTCCGATCGCGTTGCCATTCTTAACAAGGGAAAAATGGTCCGTGAAGGATCATTGACCGAATTAACCGGGGGTCGTCCCTCCTGGATTTTTGGATTTGCCAAGGACCCAACCACCTTCCGGAAAACCCTGATGACATTGGGGGTGCCAAACACCTATTTGGATAGCAACCAAGCTTCGCCTTTCCATCAATGGGAAGTTTTTCCCAAATCGGAACAGGTCCTTGGGGAGTTGGTTAAACTGGCCGGAGAGGATCCTGGCGGCCTTAGGTTTTTGCATCCACGCCGCGAAAGTCTTGAGGATGTCTATCTGGATAGTTTGGGAAAGAAGGAGGCGGCTTCCACCTAAGTCAGTGGGTGGACAACCGGGGCCTTTATGCAATTCATCGCCATTCTCAAAGACAGCGTCCGGGAGGCACTCGACGCAAGAATTTTTTGGATCATAGGAATCGTAGCTGGCATTTTAGTCCTTTTGGGGTTGACAATGTCTTTTGAACCACTTCCCATGGGTAAAGTGGTCATAGGCTCCTTGATCACGGGCCTAACTTCAAACGAAAACAAACAGGGACCCCGAAGGGCTGTTTTGGGACCAAGGTCCGGGGGAGGCGGCCTGTTTGATGCCTTTCAGGGAATTTTTCGTCAAAGTAATGCGAAAATCAACCTTCTTGAAGCCGAACCCGTCAATGGCCTGAACTTGCCCTCCGCAGAATGGAAACTCCGGCTGGAATTGCCCAGGGAAATTGCCAAAAAACAGGGTGCGGTGGATTCTGCGACATTCCTGAGGGACAACTTCGGCAGGATTGCCAACACCCCGGTGGTTGCCATAAAATCCGTAAAACTTGTGTCGGGAAGCGGATCGGCCCAGTCGGATCTATTTGATTTGGAAATAGTTCCCTTGGACGGATTCCTCCGCATTTGGCCCCATAAATGGTCCATGTTTTTTGGTGGTTTAACCATTCTGGATTGTTCCACCAGGCCAATGACCTCCTTTGATGTTTTGGGCAACCAGATTCTGCTCCTGGAAAGCATTTTGGTTGCCGGGATTGGCACCTGGGTTGCCCTTATGCTTAGCGTGGCTCTTACCAGTTTTTTTATTCCTGCCATGCTCAAAAAAGGAACCGTGGAAACCCTTCTGGTCCGTCCCATTTCACGATGGAGGCTGTTGACCTATAAATATTGCGGCGGATTGCTATTTATTGGCTTTGGAACCACCGTTATCCTTGGGGCCGTTTGGGTTACCGTTTCCTTCAAAGCAGGCGTTTGGTCGCAAGCATTACTTTGGATGATTCCTGTAATCGTATTCTACTATGCGTTTCTTCACAGTATTTCCACATTAGGCTCGGTGGTGACCCGCTCTGCCGTGTTTGGTTTAATAGCCGCATGCCTTGTTTGGTTTAGCCTGTTTTTGCTTAATGTGGCCAAAGAAAGCATTCTCATGATGGACCAGGTTGCCCCGATTGTTGCGGGAATCCCGAATCCCCAAAGAAGCGGAACAGTGGAGCCCGGTCCAAAAATTGCGGACTCAACTTTTGGCAAAGTGATAATGGGGACCCATCGATGGTTGCCCAGGCCGTCAGAAATTGACAGTTTTGTCCGATCCAAATTGCAGGAAGATTTGCTTTTGGGTCGCGAGGTGGAAAAATCCCCATTCTCCCCGGAAATATTGGATTGGAAAGAAAGCGCTGGTATCACACTAGGACACACTATTCTGGCTCTCCTTCTGGCATGCCTGGTTTTTTCATATCGCGATCCATAAATATTTTGGCTTTATTATTTTATGGATAGGTGATTAAAAGGCGGACCGCAAAAATGTCAGTTAATGAATTGGTTTATCAGAAATGTATCCGGCCTGAATGTGGTTTCACCCAATCCCATGACGATACCAGCTTTGCCTGTTCCAAGTGCAAAGGGCTTATGGATGTCCTGTACGATTGGGATAGGATTCCCGTTCCAAAGTCTCTTAAAGAGTTTGAAAAAGCTTGGCAAACAAGGTCAAATCCCCTGGATTTCAGCGGGGTTTGGCGTTTCCGGAAACTCTTGCCCTTTGTACCGGACGAAAAAATCCTCACGATTGGCGAAGGTCAGACCCTTTTGCAAAAAGCGGATGCTATTGGCAACAGGATTGGAATGAACCAGGGTGGTTTGTTCCTTCAATACGAGGGCATGAACCCATCGGGCAGCTTCAAGGACAACGGCATGACTGCCGCTTTTTCCCATGCCAGGATGACCGGTGCCACCAGGGCGGCATGTGCCAGTACCGGGAACACCTCGGCAAGCCTTGCCATTTATTGTTCCGCAACCAGCCAAATGAAGGGAATTGTTTTTGTCGGGTCCGGAAAAATCAGTTACGGAAAGTTGGCTCAAGCCCTTGACCATGGGGCATTGACCATTCAAATTGAGGGTGACTTTGACGATGCCATGCACCAGGTCCAGCAAATGGCAAAGAGATTAGGTGTATATCTTGTTAACAGCATCAATCCCTTCCGTTTGGAGGGCCAAAAAACGATTATGTTTCGTGTCCTCGAATCCCTCAATTGGGAGGTTCCCGACTGGATCGTGGTTCCCGGTGGAAATCTTGGCAATAGCTCGGCATTTGGCAAGGCATTCATGGAACTTAAGGCCCTTGGCCTGGTGAACCGACTTCCCCGGTTGGCCATCATTAACGCGGCAGGTGCCGATACCTGTTTCCAGTTATTCAACCAGGACGGTTTGCGCTGGAATGGTGGAGCCTGGGATAAATCCATTGTAGATCGCTATTATCGTCAACTCGACGATTCCAATCGCCGGGCCAACACCCTTGCCAGTGCCATCGAAATCAACCGGCCTGTAAACCTTCCCAAAGCATTACGGGCCCTGGATGCCATGGAGGGTGTGGTCCGCCAAACCACCGACCAGGAAATCCTCGACGCCAAAGCCATGGTTGGGGCTGGCGGACTGGGGTGTGAACCAGCTTCTGCGGCAAGCCTGGCTGGATTGATCCAACTTCGCCAGGAAGGTGTCATTGCTCCCTCCGATAGGGTAGTGTGCATTCTTACCGCCCACCAAATGAAAGATTCAGCGGCCACTGTCGCCTACCATGGATCGGATCCGAAATCCTTCCAGGAAGTGCTGGGAGTAAGAGGTGTTCGCCGGGCCAATTATGCAAATCGGCCGGTTCAGGTTTCAAACGACCTTGAAGCCATCGTTCGCTCCATCGAAATCTACAGCTAATTGAAATAGGCAATGGTAACCCATCATGGACACGGATCGCAAAAAACAACTTCAAGCCCTCCTATTGGAATTCCCGGGGGATCCCTTCCTTAGATATGGCCTGGCCATGGAGGAATCCTCGGCAGGAAACATGGCGGATGCCTCCCATTCTTTCGAACAACTGATTGCCGACCATCCGGAATATGTTCCGGCCTATCTCCAGGCAGGCCAAATTGCCGCCCGGATGGATAATACCTCCCTTGCCCGGAAAATTTATTCCCAAGGAATCGTGGTTGCCAAAAAGGCCAAAGATTTCAAAGCTTCAGGAGAAATGGAACAGTTCATGGATGCATTGGATTAGACCGCTTGCCTGCTTTGTTCTGCCAGGCCCTAATCAATTATGGATTCAACGGGTTACCTGATGCGTGTCCCTTGAAATCGTCAGGCAAAGCTGCTCAAGGGGTAAATCATTGGGATCGGTACCAAATGGCGCTTCGGTTTCGACCCCAGCTTCCTCAATTCCAAGCATACCCAGGGAAACAACGGCAACAATAATCGGCCCGGCAAGCCCCATTTTTTCCAAAAGAACAAAAGGAAGTGTAAACAGGTAAACCAAAAGTATCTGTTTGATAAGTGTCGCATAAACAAATGGCAAGGGAGTTTTGGAGATTTTTTCACACCCCCCCTGGCTGTCAACCATTTTGGTTAATAGTTCTTCCATGGATTGAGCCATGCGAAAGTCAAGTTTTCCCTCAGCCTGGCGGCGAAAAATCCATTCACTAATCCCTTTGGCTATGATCGTTGGCGGATTTCCCGACCGGGTCGCTTTTTCAAAGATGTTGGCGGGAACCAGGTGACTTATTTCGTCCAGATCGATGTCATTTCGAAGGGTTTGTTTGACGGCCAGGACATATCCACTGATAAGATTGGCCAGATCCTCAGCCTGGCCACCGGCATAAACATGACCCATCCTTGCCAAAGTCCGGCAACTGTTAATCATGATTCCCCAATGGGACCTCGCTTCCCAATATCGGGCGTTTGACGCATTGGTTCGAAACACAATCAACAAACCGATCGTTGACCCTAAAATGGTGTGTCCCAAAGGGTCCAAATGCAGGGCAGTCCAATTGGCTGGGAGCACCTCCTTGAGGGTGTGCAACAAAAGGCTCAACGAGGTAATCAAGGCAACCCGACCAAGAATGGCGGGAATGACTGTTCCCTTGTAACTAAACGCCAATTTCGTCCAGGCATTACGATTATAGATGATCATTTAAAAACCCTTTGAACGAAATTTGTCTACTTAATCTGTTGCCACCAGGATTTTGGAAACAGATTTAATGGTTTTGGGTTGGTATTATTTTCCCATTCCGAGTAGGGATCATTTTCCTGGAACCCGGCTTCCAAAAGGCGGGTCATGGTGAGCCATCGATCCATGGCGGTGATTTGCTGGTCTTTCGACCGCTGGGGCTGGTGAACAAAATGCGGAAAAATATCAGGAGGGATGTGGTTGGTTTCATCCGTAACAACCAGGCCCTGGTCCCGGATTTGGGCAATACGCACCCGGAATTGGGTGTAGTTGTTTGGGAGGATATGGGCAATTCCAACCGGGCTTTCCCATGCTTCCTCGTGAAGGGAATGGAGGACCAAATCAACATCAAAACTTTTGGCCTTTTGCACAGCCTGAATCCAAAGGTTTATCGCAATGAATGCCTTGACCATGGAATCAGAAACCAATATTTTTTCTCCCATTTGTTTACGAATGAGGGTCAGGAATTCGGCATTGGCACGAGTACGAAGGTTCATGAAATAATTGGCAACAGCATAATCCCCCTTGAGGAGACCTTGATGTTCCTTCTGGATTGCATCCAGTTTAACCTCATCCAAAACCAGATGAATCATGGGAAGTTTTTCACTGGTAAACCCTTTTTTACGCATTTCGCCAACCAATGCGGCAATTGCCCCGGGATGGGCAATAGTGGATACAATGAAATCGGGATTTGCCGCGGTTAGGGCATCTGCGATTTTTTCAACATGGCTAAAAGGGGGAAGCAAAGGCAAAAAATCATACCCAACCAAGGTGTGCGTATTGGCATAGTTTTTTTCCATAATCATTTTTGTGTATTGAACAATCGATCGTGAACCTACATCATCCGTTCCCACCATGAAAATTTTGCGCTCCAAACCATTTTTTGATCCAAATTTAAGGCTTAATTCCAAGGCTGGTTCGAGCAATTGATTGGGAATTGGGCCCATGTGAATGACCCCGGGAAAATTGTCCATTCCCTCGCCGATACTGGGATAAAAAAGGAGTCCATGGTAATTAAGCAGAATCTCTGCCGATCGCCTCCGAAAGGGTGGGGTGGAGCAGCCAAAAATGGCCGCAACTTTTTCTGTATCCAGCAGATGAGCCGTTTCCTTTGCATTCTCCGATGGGGAGGATTTCGCATCCCGTTCCACAAGGGTAAGTTGATTTCCAAGCAGGGTGTTATCGGGAACCAGAATCTCCAGGGCAGCCCTGCATATGTTCAGAAGTGGTTCGTCCATGGCTGCCATATTCCCGGTTTTGGAGAATAACAAACCAATTTTTACTTCGGGGAGGGCCTCAATGGTGGGGGGATTAGCCCATTTGATAATTAGGGTGATAATGGGATAGGTCGCCGCAAGGATCATGATCAAAATGCTTGCGCCAAGGGCCAAAAATCGCTTGGGGGGACGCCTGTTTTCCTCGAATTCCTTAACCCCTGAAGGTTGGGAAATACCCACTTTGGATTCAGAAAATTTATGGCCATTACTTTCACGATCGCCGAGGATCTGATCAATCCTCGAAATCACACTTTTTGCGTTGGGAAGCCTTTTGTCAGGGTCTTTTGCCAAAAGATCCTCGAGCAATTTCAGGATGTTCCGAGGAAGCGTTTTACCAGCAACCTCTAAATCCGGAGCTTCTGCCTCAACAGTGGCCCTGAGCACGGCCATAGTATTTTCACCCTCAAAGGGTGTTTTTCCACAAAGACACTTGAATAATAGGCAACCCAAACCGTAAAGATCGGTTCGTTGGTCACAAGGCAACCCATAAATTTGTTCGGGTGCCATATAACTTGGCGTCCCCACCACCATTCCGTGGTGGGTAAGGGAGGAATCCTGATTGACAGGCTTGGCTAGTCCAAAGTCGAGGATTTTTACCCGGCGAAATTCCCCGGTATTCGGGTTAATTTCTATCCAAATGTTGGCTGGTTTTATGTCCCGGTGGATCAGGTTACTTTGGTGGGCATCATTTAATCCCTCCGCAACTTGCCTGATGTAACCCAACGCTTCCCGGCTTGGAAGGAAGGTACTACGGCCAAGTTTTGCCTCCAGGGTTTCACCATGAAGGAATTCCATCGACAAAAAAGGAACCGTTTGTGCATCAGGGCCTGTCCATTCCCCGACCCGGAAAACCGTAACGATATGTTCGCTTTGCAAATTGCCAGCAAGCCTGGCTTCTTGCAAAAACCGTTGTTTGTAACTTTCGTCAACTAATTCGGTCCTCAAAATCTTAAGAGCAATGCGCCTTTTTAAATCTTTGTCCTCCGCTTCGAAAACAACACCCATACCGCCAGTGCCAATGACCCGAAAAAGCCGATAATTGGAAATCCACCCCATCTCCCCTTCGGCTTCTGGTGGATCCATAAAAGGATAGGGATTGTCAGGGTCGACAATTTTTGCTGCCGGTGCCGCCATGTCAGCCGATTCTTTTACGGAATTATCTTTGGATGGTTCCTCCCCATCCTGATTTTTTCCTGCCAAAGCCGATTGGGATTCCTGGTTGGGAATGGGGTCCTTGTTTTCCTCTTTGACCTGCTTGATCAGCAATTCCCGCAGGATTCGTTGGCAGGCCTTGCACCCGCCAAGGTGTTTTTGCATTTCCTCACGGAAAGATGGGTCAAGGGTGGGATCCAGCTTTATCCGGGAAAGGTTTTCGGGAAGCGGACAGCCAGATTTTTCCGCCATCATTACGCCCTATGGATTATGGTTATCTCTATGATAATGTGCTAGGATAAACCGAGGTAAACGGGAAGGGAGCTACAAAGTTCCCCAGGTTGGTTCCATTTGGTACTTTGGCGAGCTGCCCCGTTTTGCAAAGCCATGAAAATGAAAAGGATAACGGCGCATGACTCGGATTATCAAGGGCGTTTTCGACTTCCAGAAGAATGTCCATGGGACCCGTGAACAGCTTTTCAAAAATTTGGGCTCTGGACAAAAACCGCTAGCCCTTTTCATCACCTGTTCCGACTCGCGCATTAGTCCCGATATGCTCACCCAAACCCAACCGGGTGAGTTGTTCATCATGCGAAATGCGGGTAATATTGTCAGCCCATATTCATGGGATCATGCATCAGGGGAGGCTGCCACTCTTGAATATGCGGTTAAACAACTTAAGGTTCGTGAAGTGATTATTTGTGGCCATGCAAAATGTGGGGCCATTCACGGGCTATTGAACATGGACAAACTGGATGCACTTCCCGAGGTAAAACGGTGGCTCCAATTTTCCGAGCCTGTTTTGGCTGCGCTGAAACGGGATACAGAAGGGATGTCACAAGAAGAAATTTTGGCCATTGGGATTGAACGAAATGTCCTTCAACAGCTTGAAAATGTAAAATCGTATCCCTTTGTCCGCGAAGCAGTTGATCGTGGGGAGTTAAGGCTTCATGCTTGGGTTTACCATTTTGAAACAGGAACCGTCCTTGCTCACGATCAAACGAAAAAACGGTTTGTTTCGTTAAGTGACGCCACCAAACCCAAATTCAACGCAACCAAAGAAGAGATTGAATCCTATATCAAATCCCATCAAGGTGGCATGGATTTAACCATCTAGAAGGAATTTAATGGTTTCGGACTTGATTGCAAAGCCCGACCTCCCAATCTTAATCTCTTTGAATGACATGGGGCCTTCCCCTGCTTGCTTATCACGAAGGAGTCAAAGTCGAATGGTCAAAAATGCCGAGCCCGAAGTCCCCAGTCAAACATGGCAAATACCGGAAGCTTCTGATACTTATGGCGTTCATAACTGGGGAAAGGGTTACTTCGGCATCAACTCTTTGGGGCATGTTACTGTTATGCCTGCCAAGGATCCTGCCTTGGCTATCGACCTCAAAGACCTGGTGGAGCAACTCCGGGCCAGGGGGATTCAACTTCCCATCCTGCTTCGCTTCACGGACATCCTGAGACATCGGGTAGGGGACCTCCACGAAGCTTTTCGAAAAGCCATCGCCGAATCCGAATACGGTGGCAACTACCTTTGCGTTTACCCCATCAAGGTCAACCAACAAAGGCAGGTTGTCGAAGAAATCCTCGATTTCGGCCGTCCCTTCGGTTTCGGCCTTGAAGCAGGTTCCAAGCCGGAATTGCTAGCGGTCCTTTCGTTAACCAATGACAACGAAACTCCCATTATTTGCAATGGCTTCAAGGATGATGAGTTTATCCGGATGACCATGATGGCCCGGAAATTGGGCAAGCAGATCATTCCCGTTGTGGAAAAATTTACCGAATTGGAACTCATTCTTCGTCATGCCAAGGAACAGGGGGTGCGCCCTGCCATTGGTGTCCGGGTCAAGTTGGCAGCCAAGGGGGCAGGCCGATGGCGATCTTCCGCAGGGTATCGGTCGAAATTCGGCCTTACCCTTTCGGAAGTATGTGAGGCCCTGGAACTCCTCAAGACCTATGGGATGGAGGATTGCCTCCAACTCGTTCATTTCCATTTGGGTAGTCAGATCACCAACATCCGGAGTATCAAAAACGCTCTCAACGAAGCGGCCAGGGTCTATTGCGAACTGGCATTGTCCGGTGCGGGGCTCAAATTTCTCGATGTTGGGGGTGGCTTGGGAATTGACTACGATGGTTCCCAAACCGATTTTGAATCCAGTACCAATTACAATCTCCAAGAATACGCCAACGATGTCGTTGCCCGGGTCAAATCGGTTTGCGACGAAGCTGGCGTAGCCCATCCTACCATTGTTTCCGAATCCGGTCGTGCCGTCGTTGCTTATCACTCGCTTTTGATCTTTGATGTCCTTGGAGTAAGCAATTTCGACCGATTCGAGCCGCCAGAGTCCATTCCTGAAGAAGCCCCGCAACAGGTTCACGACCTTTTTTCAGTTTTTCATGATGTGACCAAGAAAAATCTCCTTGAGTGCTACCACGATTCGGTAGAACATGTGGACGATTTGATCAACATGTTTAACCTGGGATCGGTTTCGCTAAAAACCCGGGCCCTTGGGGAACAACTGTTTTGGGCGGTCAGCACCAAAATCCTGAAAATGATTCGCGAACTTGACTATTGCCCTGAGGAACTTCAAGGGTTGGAAGCCAACCTTTCTGATACCTATTTTTGCAATTTTTCCGTTTTCCAGTCCATGCCGGATTCCTGGGCGATCAAACAGCTTTTCCCGGTGATGCCTATCCATAGGCTTCTGGAAGTACCCACCCGCAAGGCGGTTTTGGGGGACATCACCTGTGATTCCGATGGGAAGATTGACCAATTCATTGACCTCAGGGATGTAAGAAAAACCCTGCAACTTCACCCCTTTAATGGCCAACCCTATTTTCTGGGTGCGTTCCTTTTGGGTGCCTATCAGGAAATTCTGGGCGACCTCCATAACCTCTTTGGGGATACCAATGCGGTCCACATCCACCAGGAGGAAAATGGGGAGGTAATCATTGACGAGGTCATTAAAGGGGACACCGTCCGTGAAGTGTTGGCCTATGTACAATATTCCTCGGAAATTGTCCTGGACCGATTGCGGCGCGACCTTGAAAAAGCGGTGCGAAACGGCAATATCACGGTGGTAGAATCGAGACAATACCTTCAGTTTTATGAGAATGCCATCGACGGCTATACCTACCTCGAGGAGCCCGAGGTTTCCTGATGGGGGGTTGAGGTGGAACTTGCGGTCCAATTGGGTCGACTGAAATTACCCAACCCTTTACTGATGGCTTCGGGGACCTTTGGCTATGCCCGTGAAATGGACGGGTTGGTTGATTTCAGGAGACTAGGCGGAATCATTCCCAAAACCGTTACTGCCTCTCCCAGAATCGGAAACGCACCTCCCAGGACTTTTGAAACAGCTTCTGGCCTCCTTAATGCAATTGGTCTGGACAATGATGGTATTGACTACTTTTTAGATCATCATTGGCCTTGTCTATCCGGGCTTGGCTGCCCTGTTTTTATCAACATTGCGGGAAAGACGGACCGGGAATTTCCCGAAATGGTCAGGAAGGCAAGTGGCATCCCGGGCCTTGCCGGAATCGAGCTTAATCTTAGTTGCCCCAATGTGACTGGTGGTGTCGATTTCGCAACTGATCCCGAAGCCTGCAGGCGGGTAGTCACCTCTTGCCGGGAACGGGCGGGAGAAATCCCCTTGATCGCCAAACTATCCCCCAATGTTACCAGCATTGTCGATATTGCCCAAGCAGCGTCCGAAGGGGGTGCTGATGCCTTGACACTCGTTAATACTTTTATGGGAATCGCAATCGATTGGCGGCGGCACAAACCAATCCTGGGTAATGCCACCGGTGGACTTTCCGGACCCGCCATTAAACCACTGGCCCTGCGATGTGTCTGGCAGGTTGCAAGGGCAATTTCCATTCCAATCATTGGGGTGGGTGGAATCACTACCCTCGATGATGTGATGGAATACCTTGTTGCCGGGGCTTCTGCGGTTCAACTGGGCACGGTAAATTTCTTTGACCCGACGGCAGTCCTTCGCATATTGGACGAACTCCCAAATGCGGTCCATTCCTTGGGAAAAAAATCAATAATTGATGTAATCGGCCTTGCCAAGGGTTGGCAGCCTCCAAAATAGTTCTTTTTTTATGCCAAAAGACTGTGGAGGACCTCACCCTCGGTTAGGGGAACTTCCCGACCAATTTTGTCGACAATGGTTGGGGCTTCCCCAAGGCCCAGACAATGGTAAATCGTTGCGGCAAGGTCCGCAGGCCGGACGGGATTGGTGCTAGGCTCGGCTGCATAGCGGTCGGATGAACCATGAACCAATCCCTTTTTAATTCCGCCTCCCGCTAAAACAGTGGAAAACACCTTTCCCCAGTGGTCGCGTCCATCGCGCCCCGCACCAGCCCCACCGGGTACGGATTGTCCAACCTTGGGAGTCCTGCCCATTTCCCCGGTCCAGACAATCAGGGTCTCATCATACATTCCCCGATCTTTTAAATCGTCGATCAAAGCACTGAAAGCCTGATCGGCAAGCGGACAAAGCCTCGTTTTCAGGTCGATAAAATTACGACTGTGGGTGTCCCAATAAACGCTTACATTGGTAATCCCATCGTTGGGCCAAAAAACTGTCACCAACGGGACACCGGCCTCCACCAGCCGCCTGGCTTGGAGAACCGTTTGTCCATGGGTGTGGCGACCATAGCGTTCGCGAACCGCCTCAGGTTCACGGGATAAATCAAAAGCTGCCGCCGCTTTGGGATTGGAAAGGAGGTCAAAGGCCCGGGCTGAATTGCCCGTTGCCGCGCGCAAGGTGGCATTCCTTTCCAAATGGGATCGGATCGAATCCAATCCACCAAGCAAGGATTTTCGGGATCCCACCCGTACCAAATCCAGGTCACCGTTGAGTGCGAAATCTCCCACCTGATAGTTTGGTTGGGACGGATTGGCAATAATTCTCATTGGGCTCCAAACCGGTCCCAGCCAACCCGCTCCCTGCCCGTGACTGGACTCAACAAACCTTGGGGCGTTGTCAGAAGAAACAGGCATCAAATTAATGGCCGGGGGAAGGGGGCCTTTGGAAAAACCTTTTTGAGCCAAAACCGATCCATAGGAGGGAAAATCGTCCTCCAGGGGTTGGTCCTGCCTTGCCATCGCCCGCCCTGCCAGGAGGTAATGGGTCGCCGTCAGGTGGTTAACATCGTTATGGGTCATGGACCGAACAAGTGCAACCTGGTCCAGCCGCTTCGCCATCAAAGGCAAATGCTCACCAATTCGAATACCTGGCATGGCAGTGGCAATCGTCTTGAATTCGCCCCGATATTGGTCTGGGGAATCAGGTTTGGGATCCCAGGTATCCTGTTGGGCCGGTCCACCCCACATAAAAAGCACAATGCAAGCCTTGGCCCTACCCGTTCTTGATGCAGGACTTTGCCCCAAAAGACGATCCATTCCCAACCCAAACAAGGGCAATGCCCCCGCCCGGAGAATAGCTCTACGGTTCAGGGTGGATTTCAAGGATCGATTCCAGGGTTCCAAAAAAACTCCCCATGCTTAGTGAATACGGTTAATCCTTTTCTGCAATATCGAGCCATGCCCTTTGGGGATATTGAACCGTCATTTGGCAAATTTTACCCAATATAGGCTGGTTTGTCATCTGATATATCTCCCGAAGCCTGGGCCAAATTTCCTTTTCCCGTTTCGGGTTCATCTTGGGCCAAAGGAAATGAACGATCTGCAATGCTTTATTCGGTTTATTATTGATCAAATGTTGGTCCATTTCTGAAAGTGCTACGGTGAATAATGTGGGGGGATGGATAACTTTCTTGCGAAGGGGCCGAAACGGAGCGGTCCTACCCAAAAGCCAATCCTCCCCCGTGGCTTTGGAAATCCAGGAAGAGTGGTTTCCGGCATAACGACCAATCAAGTCACGCAACCGGGATAACTTTCCCAATTGATCCCGGTCCGGCTCCATCATAATGCCTAAAGATTCCAATTCCTTAATCCGGGCGTAATCAACCTCCAATAATAAACGAACCACCCCCAGAAAGGATTCATCAACCGGTTGGGGAAATGTCCGGACATGGGGTGAGCCACCGGCAATGATGGTTCCTTCTTTGGGATGGTTTGTCGTGTCCAATGGTTTGGGATTTTTTAGCCAATAACCCCAATGCATTTCGTCTTCTCCCCGGACGGCAATGGTAAAAAGTTCCGGGGGATCAGTTCTAAACCGCCAATGGAGCAGCATCTCATTCAGGGGTGAGATTTTGTCAAACCGTCCCGCCAACACCTCAAATGGTCCCACAAGGTGTACATCCAAGGCTTCAACAAGGCCTTTAAGTGGCTCTAATGGCTTAACCCTTTTTAGAACATCAAAAGATAGGGCCAAATCCTCTGGAAAAGAAAAGCCATAATGGTCGGCCAAAAGTTTCAGCCGGTTAACGCCCATTTTGGACGCTCCCGGCTGGAAAGAGGATAACTTTGGCAATCATTTAGGAGAGGATCGCACTTACGGCCTCAGCCTGAACCAATTCCCTTGGTTGGTTCAGGTGATTGTAGACAAGGGTTCCAGGATTGATGCCTACGCTATGGTAAATAGTAGCCAACAAGTCGCGGGGATGAACGGGGTTGTCCATTGGGGCCGAGGCTGTTTTGTCGGATTTGCCATAAACCAAACCGCGTTTGACACCAGCTCCAGCAACAATGCCGGTATAGCAATAGGGCCAGTGGTCGCGCCCATCATCAGAATTATCATTGCCAGAGGTGCTTACTCCCCGCTGGGGGCTTCTGCCAAATTCACCAATAGCCACCACCATAGTGTCCTTAAGCAAGCCCCGTTGATCAAGATCCTCGATTAGGGCAGCAAGCCCTGTGTCAAGCATCGGAGCCGACTGGGTTTTCATACGGGTCGAAAGACCGGAGTGGACATCCCAGGAATGGTTATCCGAGTTGGCCACTTTGGGCCAGTTGACTTCGACAAAACGGGTACCCGCTTCCACCAGCCGACGAGCCAAAAGAAGGCTTTGCCCAAAGGTATTCCGTCCGTACCGGTCACGGGTTTGAACGGATTCCAGATTGAGGTCAAACGCCTTGCGGGCATTACCGCTAATTACCAAACTCAAAGCCTTACCATAATATTCATCAAGGCTCATCTTAGCAGTCGCCTCATCCAAGGCAGGCAAACCATCGTTGATTACATCACGAAGTTTAGCTCTGCGCTCAAGGCGTGCGGGGTTAATTTCTTGGCGAAGCTGGAGGTCATCGACTTGGATACGGTCCATTTTGGACATATCCATATCATCGCCTGCGGGATAAAGGAGGTAGGGATCATGAGCCCGGCCCAAAAAGCCAGCATTACCACCCTTGCCCACCACTCCACTTTCCTGAAGCGGACGGGGAAGCATCACGAAGGGTAGCATCGCCTTTGTTGGCGGTTTGATTCGGGAGATTTGGGAACCCACATTGGGGAAGTCCTTGGGGGAAGGAGGTTCCAATTGGCCAGAGGGACTAACCTTATCTGCTGTGTAACCAGTTAACATTTGATAGATGGCGGCGGTATGGTTGAAAAGGCCAACGGGTGTATAGCTCATCGACCGAAGCATGGTAAATCGATCATTCACCTGAGCCAATTTGGGTAAAAGTTCGGTGAAATTAACGCCGGGAATCTTGGTGGCGATTGGTTTGAAAATGCTTTTTACATTTGCAGGAACATTGTCCTTGGGATCCCAAAGGTCCAAATGGCTTGGCCCCCCTTGCAAGTAAACCAAAATCACACTTTGGGCTTTCCCAAATCCTGGCCCACCATAGTTACCTTCCGAGGCGGTGCTTGCCCGAAGGCCCAACAGGTTGGCCAAGCTAAACCCAAATACGGATGATCCGCCAACCCGAAGGAGCTCGCGTCGTGAAACTCCATCACAATTGTCAATGCCAGATTGTCCGGGGATTACAAGCATGGAAAACCTCTTGCGTGGGGGAAAGGAGGTCCAAAAAAGGAAGGCTTCAATCATTTAATCGGTTCTGGATCACCCAGTCAATGAATCTTCAGACCTTTCGGGAGGATTTTGGCCAGGGGGGATGGGATTAAATCGGTTGGCAAGGGGGTACTTAAACAACCGTTTGTCGCACAATGCCAGTTTGGAACCGGTAAATTTCCCCAATTTTGCCCATTCCTTTCGGTTTTCCTTTTCCCCCTGAATATTTGGGTATTAGTTCTAGCACGCTTGATGATGAAAAAGGTGAAAGGAAACAGGTTGGCCTTCGCCAAATAGCCTCCAACGGGGCTAATTCCCACCTGAAACAAACAACCTAATGCTTTGTCACTCAATAAATACAGGATAAACGGACTTTAGTTTAATTCTGGCATCTCCAATGGACATTTGCCAATCGACCCTACGGGTTTTGGCATTTGTGTGGATGTACCATGCCTCGGTTTCCTTCCTGAGTTTTCCG